>WLRE01000001.1 GCA_009698045.1 Actinomycetota bacterium
ATTCTCTTGCGCGAACTCCTGCGTTTGACCGAAAAAGCGACGCATCGAATGCGCGAAAGCAATAAGAGTGCGCGAACTATTTCAATTAAAGTGCGCTTTGCAGATTTCAAAACTATCTCTCGATCAAAAACAGTTCCGTTGCCAATCAGTGGAACGCAAGAGGTCTACGAAATTGTTCGCGCACTTTTTAACGCACTTAAGTTGGATGGCGCGAGATTGCGATTAGTCGGAGTAGGGCTAGACGGCCTAGTCGAGGGCATCGATGGTCCAGAACAGATTGCCTTCGGCGAGCGCGAAAAGGGTTGGCGAGAGGCCACTAAGGCGATAGATGCCGCTTCCACCCGATTTGGAGCAGGTTCTGTTCGCCCAGCGCGACTTTTTGAGCCTGAAAGTGAAGACTCAGAGTAATTTTGGACTTTCGCCAGCGCCTCTCCTGCCCTATTCTTGGGGATGTGAGCCTCTCTGATCATGAAAAGCGCCTTCTCGCTGAGATGGAAGCTGCCCTAACGAGTGAAGATCCTCGCTTGGTCTCGACTCTGACCGGCAAGGTGCGCACTCGCAAGGCTGGCCGAGTCTTCACCGGACTGCTCTTGACCTTAGCTGGAATGGCTATCCTTTTAGCTGGTCTTATCGCCCAAATAATCGTGGTCGGAATTCTCGGATTTTTGGTCTCCCTTGTAGGCCTGGTCTTTATCTTTTCGAACTTTCAGCTGGGCACCTCAATGCGAGCAACCGGCCCTAAAGCGCCGAAGCCAAACTGGTCTTCTCGGTTAGAAGAGCGCTGGGAGCGTCGTAACTACGATCAATAATTAGCTTTCTCGCCCGCCAACCACCCAGGCTCTGGGTGGTTTTTTTATGCCCAAAAAGTGGGGCGAGAGTGGGGAATCGGGGAAATAAAGGGAAAAAAAGGGTGCAAAGTGGGGAAAAAGGGAGTAAAGTGGTGGATGTAGCCATTTCTCCCTCGTGGGGAGGGGATTTGGTTTAGAGAACTAGGGGAGGTGGGTTAGATGTTTCTCGGTACCCATGAACCCAAGTTGGATGAAAAAGGGCGCATTATTTTGCCCGCCAGATTCCGTGATGAATTAGCAAATGGTCTTGTTGTAACAAAAGGGCAAGAACGTTGTTTATATGTATTTCCTAGCGGTGAATTTTCTGCAATCACCGATCGCCTACGTCAAGCACCTGTTACGGAAAAAGCTGCGCGCGATTACATGCGCGTGATGTTTGCCGGCGCACACGACGAAGTTCCCGATAAGCAAGGTCGCATCACCCTTCCTGCAGGACTTCGAACATATGCAGGTCTAGAAAAAGAGTGCGTTGTTATCGGCGCTAATACTCGTTTAGAAATTTGGGATGCACAGTCGTGGGATTCCTATCTTGCAGATCGCGAGAAGAGTTTCTCTGACGTGTCTTCGGAGGTGCTACCTGGTCTCTTTTAAATAACAACTCTCTGTTGTGGCCACCGCCGACCCCATTAACGACGCCCCTTCCCCGGCGCCGTTACCCCAAGATCCGTCGGCCGGCGGTGACCAGAGCAGAGAGCTCTATACAGAAAAGAAATATGTAGCACTACTAACAACTGATTGATGAAGGGGGAGAAGATGCAGTTACATATACCAGTCGCACTCAATCGCTGCGTTGCTCTTCTTACTCCTGCAATTGAAAAATCAAATTCTCCCATCGTTATAGATGCAACCCTTGGCATGGGCGGGCATACGCGAGCACTCCTAGAGGCCTTCCCTTCTTTACGAGTTATTGCTTTTGACCGCGATAGCGCAGCGATAGCAATCGCAAGAAAAACTCTTCATGATTTAAGTGAGAGAGTGACGATTGTTCATGCCGTATACGACGAAATAGCAGTGACTCTGGAGAATCTAGGAATCACTGCCGTTGATGGCGTTCTCTTCGACCTCGGCGTTTCCTCTCTTCAGCTTGATGATGCCGACCGCGGCTTTGCTTACTCGCAAGATGCACCACTTGATATGCGAATGGATCAAAGCACTGGATTAAGTGCGCTTGATGTCCTGATGACTTATTCACGTACAGATTTGATACATATCATCCGACTTTATGGCGAAGAGAAATTTGCTCCAAAGATTGTCGATAACATCATCAAGGCACGTGATGCTGGAACTCTTAAGGGCACCAAAGGCCTTGCCGATATTGTTAAAGAGAGTATTCCTGCACCTGCAAGGCGTACCGGTGGCAATCCAGCGAAGCGCACCTTTCAAGCTCTGCGTATCGAAGTTAACCAAGAACTCGAAGTTCTAACTCGCGCCATTCCTCAGGCGATTGCCTCCCTTGCAGTTGGCGGACGACTTGTCGTGATGGCCTATCAATCTCTGGAAGACAAAATTGTGAAGAAAGCTTTCACGGAAGTGACCACATCTGGTACTCCGCTTGGACTTCCCGTCGACCTGCCTAACTCCGCGGCGCATTATGAATTTGTCATTCGTGGCAGCGAAGGTGCAAGTGAGGCAGAGATTGCAGAAAATCCACGTGCATCATCCATGCGTCTGCGCGCGATTGAGAGGGTGGCCGCATAATGGCAATTACAACTCTCCCGCCAACAAAATCTCCAACTCCGCTGAAATTACTTCCAGAAATCACGCGAACGAAAGCGCCTACGCGTCCGCCGGTAATCGCCCGTGGAAGCAAAGTCTTTCTTCGAATACTCCCAGATCTCAAAGTGGCGCCGGGAGAGCGGACAAGCTTTCGTGGTTTCCTGTTAATTCTTGGCGCAATCGTAATATTTAACGTATTAGCCCTTCTTGCGATTAATACGGTAATGACATCAGATGCATTTGTACTCGAGCGCCTAAAATTGCAGACAAATATCGCCAACGATCAACGAGATGCAGTTCTAAAGATTGCGGAGTCCAAGGCTTCTCCCGATCGTCTCGCTGAAGCAGCGGCCAATTTAGGAATGATTCCAGCGAAGACAATTATCTACTTGGATGGCACCACACTTCCTGACGCCCCATCAAGCACATTGGTCGTTCCATAATGAGCCATTCTCACTTTCAGAAGCGAATTCGCACATTAGTAGGAATTTCTTTTGCTCTATTTATAATTTTGATTCTTCGACTCATTGAAGTTCAAGCTGTAAGTGCATCAGCCATAAGCGCGCGTGCCGCAAACGAACTTCTCAATACTTCCGTCCTTCTTGCGCCTCGCGGAACAATTACTGACGCGAATGGGATTGAACTTGCTCGAAGCGTGGCCGCATTCACAATAGTTATTGACCAAACCATGATTACTGATCCAATTAAGACGGCCGCAATCACCTCTCCCGTATTAGGAATGACCCCGGAAGAGTTAATTCCGCTATATACCGGCGAAAAGAGATATCAGATAATTCTCAAGAACGCTGAACCTGCCGTATGGCGCAAACTGCAGACAACGCTCACTGATTACAACACATCTGTCCTTAAGGAGAGAGGCGGTCTGGCAAAACGTATCGTCGGCTTCTTCTCTGAGCGAAGTTATGTCCGCGAGTATCCCACTGGAAAACTCGCCTCCTCCTTGATCGGAATTATTAATGACGCTGGCGTAGGCGCATCAGGCATTGAGAGCAGTTTGAATTCAAAGCTCGCTGGAGTAAATGGTTTGTACGAGTATGCAAATGGCGCTGGAACAATCATTCCTGGGTCAGCAAATGTTCAGGTCTCCGCTCAAGCCGGAACCGGCGTTCAACTCACCATAAATCGCGATATTCAATGGGTTGCCCAGGATGCAATTTCACAAGCAGTGAAAAGTTCTCACGCTAAATCTGGAACTGTGATCGTGATGGACCCAAAGACGGGTGCGATTTTGGCACAGGCGAGTGCCCCTAACTTTGATCCTGCTGATCGCGCAACTATTACCTTAGAAAGTTTGCGCAATCCTGCAGTGCAAGATGTCTATGAGCCTGGCTCAACTGGAAAAGTAATTACCGTTGCCGCTGGCCTAGAAGAGAAAGTTGTAGATCCAGCAACGGTCTTCACAATTCCAAATACATACAAAACCGGTGGGCGCGTTTTTCGTGACGCAGAGAACCATCCGACCGAACGCTTAACGACCGCTGGGATCCTTGCTCGTTCGAGCAATATTGGTGTAATTCAAATAGGCGCAAAAATGGAGAATCAGAAGTTTTATGATTACTTAAGAAAATTTGGCATTGGAAGTAACACCGGTTCTGGTTTACCGGGTGAATCTGCCGGACTTTTGCCTTCGGTAGCAACATGGTCAAATACTTCGGCACCAACAATCGCTTTTGGCCAAGGATATTCAGTTACTGCACTTCAAGCGACAAGTGTCATGGCAACGATTGCCAATGGGGGAGTGCGGGTTACTCCAACTGTTGTAGCAGGAACATTTGATCCCAGTGGGCATTACTCACCCGCAAAGAGTCAGTTAACAACGCGTGTGGTGAGTGAAGATAGCGCAGCAAGTGTCCGAACGATGCTGGAGAGCGTTGTATCCGAACATGGAACCGCGCCTACCGCTGCCATCCCTGGATATCGTGTGGCCGGAAAGACCGGAACTGCCAACCGTGTAGATCCTGAATGTGGTTGCTATCGCGGATACACCTCTTCGTTTATTGGTTATGCACCAGCTGACGCGCCACGATATGTAGTGAGCGTCGTAATTCAAAAACCGCAGGGCCAACATTTCGGCGGAGTAATTGCCGGACCAGTTTTCAAAAAAGTAATGTCATTTGTGCTGCAATCTAAACGAGTTGCTCCAACCGGAGGCAAGCCTTCTCCGCTCGCCCTAACTGAGGCACAGCTGAAATCTCAGCTCGTGGTTAAGAATTAATCATGCGCCCCATCACGCCCGTCTCTCAATCACTTAACGATATTGAGGCATTTCTTGGCTTAGAAGTAAGCGGAAGCAATCTCCTTATTACAGGCATCACTGCGCACTCTGGCGAAGTATTGCCGGGCGATCTATTTATTGCACTTAGCGGGGCAACACCACAATCTCGCCATGGCGCAGAATTTATTGCAGAAGCATTAAGTGCTGGGGCGGTGGCAGTGCTCACAGATGGCAAGAACGAATTGTCATCAACTCGCGTACCGGTGCTAATTCTCAACTCTGCCGAACGCTTTATCGGGGATCTCACCTCTTGGTTTTATGGTCACCCCTCACGCCAGATGGTCACTGTAGGAATCACTGGAACTAATGGGAAAACCACCACCGCTTCGCTCCTTCACCAGCTCTGGACTCTCTCAGATCGGGAGGCGGGGTTCATTGGAACATTAGGAATTGATCTTGGCGCAGAGCATTTTTCTGGCACTCATACAACGCCGGATGCCACATCACTGCAAAGCACACTAGGGGCAATGGCTGAACGCCACTTAACGCACGTTGTTATGGAAGTAAGCTCGCATGCACTTGCTCAACATCGCGCTTCAGGAACACGATTTTCGATGGTCGGTTTCACGCATTTGTCACAAGATCATCTAGATTTCCACGGAGATATGGAGAGTTATTTCCAAGCAAAGGCACGCTTATTCACTCTGGAATATGCAGATCTCGCCTTTATAAATATCGATAGTTCTTATGGCGTCAGACTTCTTGAATCCGTTTCAATTCCTGTGGTGACTCTCTCTCATTACGATCCCAAAGCTAATTGGCATATTGTCCATAGCCATCCAACCGATTCCGGATATGACATTGCCATTCGTGGATTGGGTGGAATTCTTATCGAGGGCTTCCTTCCTCTCATTGGACGACATAATCTTGAAAACGCTCTGATGGCTATCGCCATGGCAGTTGAGAGCGGAGTCGATCCTTTGTTGATCTCTTCTCGAATGCGAGAACTTCGTGGCGTGCCTGGGCGATTAGAGATGATCGACGTGGGGCAAGATTTCACTGCGGTAGTTGATTTTGCACATTCACCCAGCTCGGTTGAGGCAGTTCTCCAGACCCTTCGTGAAATTACCCCCGGAAAAATCATTGCGGTCCTCGGATGTGGCGGGGATAGAGATAGGACAAAGCGACCATTGATGGGTAGCGCGCTCTTGTCATACAGCGATCATGCGATATTTACTAGCGATAATCCTCGTTCGGAAGATCCAACCGAAATACTTCGAGAGATGACCTCTGGTATCGCGCTGCTTCCGACTTCACTTGTGCAAATAGATCGTCGCGCGGCAATCACGCGCGCTGTCTCTCTCGCCATGCCTGGAGACTGTGTTGTCGTCCTCGGAAAAGGACATGAAGTAGGTCAAGAGATTAAAGGTACTAAACATCCATTTGACGACCGAATAGAACTTGCACGAGCAATAGGAGGATCAAAATGATTCCGCTATCGCTAGCCAATATTGCCGAAATTGTTCAAGGTGAATTGTGCAATGTCGCCGATCCAAACAAAATTGTCAATCTTCATGCAGTAATCGATTCTAGAAAAGCCGACTCCAATACCTTCTTCGCCGCACTTCAAGGCGAGAATGTAGATGGACATGATTTTGCAGAAAGTGCAATCAAGAATGGTGCGGAATTTGCATTACTCTCACGTGATTTAGGGTTGAGCTCCATACTTGTAGATGATGTGACAATTGCGCTATCGCACCTCGCGCAAAGTGTCCGCAGCCAACTACCTAATCTTAAAGTTATTGCCATTACGGGCTCACAAGGGAAAACCACCACCAAGGATCTGTTGCAGCACCTATTGAGTGCAGTCGGTGAATCCGTTGCGAATGAGGCGTCACTCAATAATGAACTTGGGGTCCCACTCACATTATTACGCTGCAATAAGAATACTAAATTTTGTGTTGTTGAAATGGGAGCTCGTCATCGCGGAGATATCGCACATTTAATGGAGATAGCGGCCCCTGATGTTGGTTTAGTTCTGGTTGTCGGTAAAGCGCATATTGGAGAGTTTGGATCTCAGGAGGAGATCGCTGAAACCAAAGCTGAACTTATTGCTGGACTTGCTGATACCTCTGTCGCTGTTCTCGGAACTTATGATCGTTTTACGCCACATATGGCAGATGGTCGAGCTATGAAAGTCATCTCCTTTGGTGAAAAGAGCTCTTGCCTCGTACGCGCAGCGGATATTGAATTGCGAGAAGGTCGCGCACATTTTGATTTGGTTACTCCAGAAGGTCGTCAAGCGGTCGGACTACAACTTTTGGGAATGCACCAAGTGGCCAACGCGTTAGGAGCTGCCGCTGCGGCTACAGCGCTAGGGATTTCGCTGGAGACCATTTCTGCTGCGCTCTCCACTGCAGAAGTTGCAAGCAAATGGCGAATGGCGCTGATGCAAGAAGATGAGTTACTTCTCATTAACGATTCATACAACGCGAATCCAGAGAGTATGGCCGCCGCACTTCGAACCTTGGTCTTATTGGCGCAAGAACGAGGGGGAGCGACCTGGGCGATTTTGGGCAAGATGCACGAACTCGGCGAGTCATCGATTGAAGAACATCAAAGCATTGGCAGACTCGCCTCTGATATCGGCGTAGATCACTTGGTCTCAGTCGGTACTCGAGATTTCCTCTCGGCTGAAGGAGATGGAGAGATGGTTCAACACTACTTCTCCGATATTGCGAGTGCGGTTGAAATTACAACTCACTTCTCTGCAGGAGATGTAGTTTTAGTGAAGGCCTCACGTGCAGAAGGATTCGAAGTATTAGCGGAGCAGATCATGAGTGCATGGAAGGCGAGTGAGTAGATGAAAGGCATATTAGTTGCCGGCGCACTTGCGACCTTTAGCAGCTTTCTTTTTACCCCCCTTCTCATCAGACTCCTTGCCCGTCGTGGTTATGGTCAGATCATTCGTGATGACGGTCCTGCAACACATCACACCAAGCGCGGCACGCCCACCATGGGTGGAATCGTTCTCATCGCATCTTCAACTCTTTCGTATTTCATCAGTCACGTTATAACCGGTGACAAAGTAAGTGCTTCTGGTCTATTGGTGCTAGGTCTTGTCTTCGGTTTAGGCGCAGTCGGATTACTCGATGATTGGCTTAAAGTTTCTAAACAACAATCGCTCGGCCTCAATGCAAAGCAGAAACTATTCGGACAGGCTGCAGTTGCAGTTGCTTTTGGAATTGGTGGACTTCAATTTACTGACAGTTACGGATTAGCACCGATCTCCCTTCATCTATCAACGGTGCGCGAGACATCAATCAAGCTCGGCGCAGTTCTGGTAATTCTCTGGATAGTCTTTCTTGTTCTTGGAACGAGCAACGGAGTTAATCTCACCGATGGTTTGGATGGCTTGGCATCAGGCGCAGCGATTGCTACCTTCCTCGCATTCATCATGATTGGCGTCTGGGAGTTCAAACAAAGTTGTGGGCTGGAATCAAATTTTGGTTCTGCAAATTGTTATGTCGTAAGAGATCCATTAGATATGGCTTTGCTAGCCGCTGCATTTGCAGGAGCGTGTGCTGGCTTCCTCTGGTGGAATGCATCACCGGCAAAAATATTTATGGGAGACGTCGGATCCCTTGCATTGGGTGGGGCAATGGCCGGACTCGCAATTACCTTGCGAACCGAACTCTTGCTCGCTCTTTTAGGCGGCCTCTTCGTCATCATCACCATGTCAGTAATTATTCAAACTGGATATTTCAAGTTGTCTGGTGGCAAGCGGGTCTTTCGAATGGCTCCTTTGCAGCACCATTTTGAGCTATTGGGATGGGGCGAAGTAACTATCGTAATTCGCTTCTGGATTATTGCCGGGCTAAGTGTTGCTGCCGGCCTCGGAATTTTTTATGGTCAGTGGGTAGTTTCCTAGTCATGTCATTCCTGAGCGAACTTCCCTCAAAGAAAATTCTGGTCGTTGGCGCTGGGGTAACCGGTAGCGCTGTGGTGCGCTACTTACAAAGCATTGGCCATAAGAATTTTATAATTCTCGACGAACGAGCAGCAGAAGTAGAGGGCGTGAGTGTCGTAAACAAGATCCTTGCCCCGGATTTCGACTTAGCCATAGTGTCGCCAGGCTGGAAGCAAGAGAATCCAATTTTCGCAGATTTACGGCAAGCGTCAGTTGAGATTATTGGAGAGTTGGACTTTGCCTGGCGGCTACGCCAAGAGATTGCGCCAGAACAGAAATGGCTGGCTCTGACTGGCACAAACGGAAAGACCACAACCGTGCAGATGGTGGAGAGTATTTTCCAAGCAGCTGGCATTCATGGAATTGCATGTGGAAATGTTGGAACAACTGTTATTGAGGCATTGCAGACAGATCCGATTCATGATGTCTTAGTCATCGAACTCTCTTCATTCCAGATTCAATGGAGTAACGAGGCGAGATTTGAAACCGTGGCAATTCTAAATCTTGCTGATGATCACATCGATTGGCACGGCTCCTTTGAAAGTTATGCCAATGCCAAAATATCTTTGCTAGAAATGAGTAAAAGGGCGGTCCTCAATCTTTCAGACCCAGAAATAGTTCTCCGTTCGACTTCCTGGAACGGGGAGAAGATTTTCTTTGGGCTAGATACTCCCAACAGTGGCGAGGTGGGCCTAGTTGAGAACTTGCTCGTAGACCGCGCTTTCAGTGAATCTGATTCCGCCGCTGAAGTTATAGCCGAACTGACTGATATTAATCCCGCTGTACCGCATAATGTGATGAATGCTCTCGCTGCCGCGGCGCTTGCTCTCTCTTACGGTATTTCGCATGAAAGCGTTAGGGCGGGCTTATCTTCATTTATGCCCGACCATCACCGCCTGGAATTAGTGCACGAAAGCAATGGAATTTCTTGGGTCAATGATTCGAAGGCTACGAATCCACATGCCGCCCTTGCTGCGCTTGGGTCGTATCTCTCGGTAATTTGGATTGCAGGTGGTTTAGCCAAAGGAGCGCGGATGGATTCACTTATTTCTCGCGCCGCATCACGAGTTAAAGCCGCGATATTGATTGGCGAGGATAGAGAAATCATCGCTTCATCACTCAAGAACATTGCACCAGAGATTCCAGTATTTTTCATAGATAAGAGCGGCACGTCGATGGCCATGATGGAGGCGGTCGTTGCTAAAGCTGCCGAACTTGCTGAAAGTGGAGATACCGTCTTATTGGCACCTGCTTGCGCGTCGATGGATCAATTCACTTCATATGCCCAACGAGGAGAGTTCTTTGCGCAGAGCGTTAAGAGGTTAAATCCATGATGCGAAGCAGACTTATTGCAACCAAGAGCGCATCAGCAAAGTATGTGCACTTTCTCTCTAAGCCGGAATCTAGTTATTTCCTCATTATGACAACGGTCGGCCTACTTTCTGGTCTCGGAATTGTCATGGTGCTCTCTTCATCAGCCGTGCGATCTTTTGCTCAAAATGGATCGACTTATGCAATCTTTATCAAGCAATTGGGTTTTATGGTTACCGGCCTTGGTCTTGCCTATATTGGAATGAGAATGCGCCCCGCTCTGTGGGGAAAGTTGGCCAGAAGAGGTATTCAACTTGGTGCATTCGCTCTACTTTTACCTCTCATTCCAGGATTACAGAGATCTGTGAATGGAAACTCAAACTGGATTGGTGTCGGACCGGTCACGATTCAGCCAAGTGAGTTTGCCAAGCTCGCACTAATACTTTGGTGTGCACTTCAATTAAAACGGTATTTTGAAGGCAAAAATGCAGCAACAGGTATCCAATCACATCCGGCATATTCAGTCGCCGGTGGTGCTGCAATTATTCTTGCACTAATTCTTGCCGAGAAAGACTTAGGAACTGCAACTGTCGTTGCGGGAATCGTGATCGGCATGTTATTTGTTGCAGGAATTAGTTACTTCCATATTGGTATCGCTGGTGCAATCGCCGCAGTGGTAGGGGGAGCCCTCACCATCACTAATGAAAATCGCTTAAGTAGATTCAAAGCGATTGGCAATCCGTTTGATCCTGCCATCTATAAATTTGCTGGTTGGCAGCCCGCTCATGGCTTAATGGGATTAGCCAGCGGTGGATTCTTCGGGGTTGGAATCGGCGCTAGTCGCCAAAAGTGGGCAAACCTTGCAGAAGCTCATACCGATTTTATCTTCTCAGTTATTGGAGAAGAGATGGGCTTGCTTGGTACGGTTCTAGTTGTCCTCACTTATGGAACATTGGTGTATGCAATCTTTAGAATTGCTATTAACGCTAAAGATCTTTTTGAGAAATTCGCTGTTGCAGGAGTCGCTTGTTGGATCGTGCTTCAAGTGCTCATCAATCTCTTTACCAATGTGGGAATAGTTCCAGTTATCGGAGTCACGCTTCCATTCATATCGTACGGAGGCTCTTCATTATGGGCGTCCTATTTAGGTATCGCCTTCGTTCTCAATGTGGCGCGCAGAGATCCAGCAGTTAAGGCCGCGCTCTCGCGCAATAAGAAAGAGAAGCGAAGTGCTAAAAGTGAGTAACCAAGAAGCTTTAGCCGGCGCGAGGCGAGTTGTTTTGGTGGGAGGCGGCACAGCTGGTCACGTAGAGCCCGCCCTTGCCGTAGGAAATTGGTTGCGCACACAGGATTCGTCGCTTGCCTTTGATTTCATTGGGACCAAATCTGGAATAGAAAACGAACTCGTTCCGGCTGCAGGATTTAACTTACGCTGCATTACGAAAGTTCCATTACCGCGAAGGCTAAATATCTCTGCGATCACCTTTCCATTTAGATTTATATTGAGTCTCTTCCAAGCCTTGAGAATTGTCCGAGGGGCGAGCGTAATTATCGGATTCGGAGGGTATGTGAGCGCTTCTGCCTACGTCGCAGGAAAAATGACTGGCGTTCCCATCGTTATTCACGAAGCAAACGCACTTCCGGGATGGAGTAACCGACTTGGAGCGCGACTAGCTGCTCGCGTGGCAGTTGCCTTCCCTTCCGTTCCCCAGAAATTTCCGAAATGGAAAATGGCGAGCGTTGTAGGTATGCCGATTCGCAGGAACATCAGTGAATTAGCAAAGCTATCGGAGCCCGCCCTTAACGCTAAGCGAACTGAGATTCTCCAATCCCTCGGGTTTACTGCAGAGCTTCCAGTCGTTCTGGTTTTTGGTGGCTCCCAAGGATCATTGGCTTTGAATTCAGCAATTCAAGAATTCGCACGATCCATCGAGGCCAACAAGATTCAATTTATTCATGCGGTTGGTATGAAAAACTCGCTACCCGTTGCGACTACTAATTATCGCCCACTCTCTTATATCTACGAGATGGCAGATATGTATCTTGCAGCTGATTTAATCATCTCTCGCTCTGGCGCAGTCACCTGTGCCGAGATCGAAGAAGTACATAAGTTTGCAGTTCTTGTCCCACTCGCTATTGGCAACGGTGAGCAAGTAGCCAATGCGCAGCATCTGGTCGAGGATGGCGCAGCATTAATATGTACAAGTCAAGATTTTGGATTAGATTGGTTGAAGAAGAATCTGGTATCTACTCTTGATTCGGCATACCGCTTCAATGCAACACCACGAAAAATGGTCTCAGAAAGTGCTGATCAGCTCCTGGGCGAGATGGCACTAGCGCTAATGAAAAATGGACTTAAGGGGGAGAGATGAAGCTAAGTCTCCCTGAATTACGAACTAAAACGGTGCACTTCATCGGCATTGGTGGTGCCGGCATGAGCGGCATTGCCAGAATTATGCTTTCGCAAGGAATTACCGTTTCAGGCTCTGATGCCAAAGATTCGCCGGTACTTGCTGGACTCGCATCGCTTGGCGCTAAAACCTTTGTTGGTCACGCCGCAATGAATTTAGGCTCGAGTGAAGTTCTTGTTGTATCTAGTGCCATCGATATTGGAAACCCTGAATTAATAGCAGCGCAAGCCAAGAAGTTGATTATTTTAGGTCGAGCAGAAGCGCTTGCACTTTTGATGAGCGAATCGACATCTATCGCAATAGCTGGAACTCATGGAAAGACCACCACCACCTCGATGCTCACCGTGGCGCTGCAGAGTGCTGGCATGGATCCATCATTTGCAATCGGTGGAATGATAAATAGTGCTGGAACAAATGCCCACTCAGGCACCGGAAAAGTCTTTGTGGCCGAAGCCGATGAGTCCGACGGTTCGTTTGTTGCCTATCAACCAGTGGGTGCGATTGTCACCAATATTGAGTGGGACCACGTCGATCACTTCCCTGATTACGATTCAGTTCTCCAGGCATTTCAGGAATTTGTAAATTCAATTCAGCCAGCGGGCTTCCTTGTGGCATGTACCGATAGCCCGGGTGTGCAGCAATTGCTCGCCTCGATCGCCCGTACAGATATTCGCATCATTACTTATGGTGCGCAGGGAGAGTACTCCTTCGCTCAACTCTCGCTCGGAGCACAAGAAAGCAAAGCTCGAATAACTCGCAATGGTCGGGTATTGGGGGAGCTCGCTCTTCCTGTTCCTGGTGAACATAATGTTATGAACGCACTTGCCACTATTGCTGCTGGGGTTGAAGTAGGCGCGCCCGTCGCATCTTTATTTGAAGGACTGAGTAATTTCTCCGGCGCACGTCGCCGATTTGAACTTAAAGGTATGGCGCATGGAATTCGAGTTATCGATGATTATGGTCACCATCCCACAGAGGTGATGGTTACCCTCACCGCCGCTCGTCGATATGCCGGAACCGGAAAAGTTATTGCAATATTCCAACCCCATCGTTACTCACGAACTCAGGCATTCACGCAAGAATTTGCCCAGACCTTGTCCCTAGCCGATAAAGTATTTCTTCTTGAAGTTTATCCGGCGGGAGAAGCTTCAATTCCAGGAGTAAGCGCACTCAATATCGCTCAACTGATGGATTCTCACGTTGCAGTATTTCAGCCATCCATGATTGAAGTTGTTGAGCAAATTCTCGAATTAGCAAAACCTGGTGATGTGATATTTACCCTTGGTGCAGGAGACGTTAACTCTTTAGCGCCGGTAATCCTGACATCGCTTGCTGAGAAATATCCACAAGAATAGTGGCGATACATAAGAAGAGGTTCTTTCGATTCCTCCGAACCATTGGTCTGATTGCACTTGTAGTGGGTTCGGTCTACGGCTTAGGTTGGTCCAACTTAATTTCTGTAAAGAGCATTGCATATTCTGGAACCTCACATGCAGCAGTGCTAGAGAGCGCCTTACAGAGCAAGGGAGTCGCTCTTGAAATAGGAATGCCACTTGCGCGAGTTGATGTACGAGCTATTGGAAGAATTGCCGAAGAAGTAGGGTGGATCGCAGATAGTAAAATCTCACGTAATTGGTGGAATGGCAAAGTTGGAATTGCTATTTCCGAGAGAATTCCGGTCGCAGCATTCGCCGATGTAAATGGCTCACTCAAGTACTTCGATGCACAAGGAACTTTCTTCTCCTCACCAGGTGAATATGCAGCCAATGGCGAAGTGAAGCCACTACCCATCATCACTTTTTCAGCCAACTCCGCCGAGGCTCGCAAAGCGGCCGCCGAATGGGTCGCATCCATGCCGACCCAATATCTCGCGACGATGACTTCAATCTGGGTCAATAATCCCGAGCGCATCGTAATGAAGGCAGTCGATCCGGCACTTGCAAACAAAACAATTACCGTCATTTGGGGCGGGGTTCGAGATATGCCCCTCAAAGTCAAAGTATTACGGGCACTTCTGCTTCGGCCAGAAAATAAAACACATCATCTCTTCGATCTTTCGGCTCCGTTAGCTCCAATAACTCGCTAAAGAATTTCACTTAATTCTTTCGATTTATATCAGCAGAGTTAATCGTGTCGGTAATTGCTTCTCCCTACTGCAACGCATAGTTTTGCGAACCACAGAGCATTAAACCTTAACTCTCAAGTTGAGATTTAGGTACAAGGAAGAGGCAGATCGTGGCAACACCACAGAACTACTTAGCAGTTATCAAAGTTGTCGGCGTTGGCGGCGGCGGAGTTAATGCAATCAATCGAATGATTGAAGCAGGTCTAAAAGGTGTGGAGTTCATCGCGATTAATACTGACTCACAACAACTCATCATGAGTGATGCTGATGTGAAATTAGATATTGGCAAAAAGGTTACACGTGGACTTGGTGCAGGTGCAGCGCCCGAGATTGGTCGACAAGCAGCCGAAGATTCCGCTGATGAGATTGAAGAACTTCTCCGCGGCGCGGATATGGTTTTTGTAACTGCAGGCGAAGGTGGCGGAACCGGAACTGGTGGCGCTCCAATCGTTGCAAAGATTG
This sequence comes from Actinomycetota bacterium, assembly GCA_009698045.1. GTDB lineage: Bacteria > Actinomycetota > Actinomycetes > Nanopelagicales > Nanopelagicaceae > AAA044-D11. The sequence continues at coordinate 15,080 of WLRE01000001.1, forward strand.
CAATGGATTTAGGTGCTCTTACCGTTGGTGTTGTTACTCGACCATTCTCTTTTGAAGGTAAGCGTAGAACTTCACAGGCCGAGATTGGAATCGAAGCGCTCCGTGAAGTAGTCGACACATTAATTGTGATTCCAAATGATCGCTTGCTTGCAATTTCGGATCGCTCTATTAGTCAGATTGAAGCATTTAAGAGTGCAGATGCAGTTCTTCTTTCAGGAGTGCAGGGAATTACCGATCTCATCACTACCCCTGGCCTTATAAATCTAGACTTCGCTGATGTAAAGAGTGTCATGGTTGGCGCAGGTTCGGCTTTAATGGGAATTGGTTCCGCTCGAGGTGAGGCCCGCGCTACCCGCGCTGCAGAACTTGCAATCTCAAGTCCCTTGCTTGAAGCATCCATAGATGGAGCGCATGGCGTCCTGCTCTCTATTGCTGGAGGTTCTGATATTGGACTCTTTGAAATTAGCGAAGCAGCAGAACTCGTTCATCAGTCCGTGCACCCAGATGCAAATATCATCGTAGGCACGGTTATCGACGATGCGCTTGGTGATGAAGTACGTGTAACCGTTATTGCAGCTGGCTTTGATGGTGGTGCACCAAAGAGAGTTCCGGTACCTGTCATTAACGCTGCGAGTTTAAGTGGCAATGCAAATGCGGTAGCAGCCGATGACCCACTTTCAGTCGCGTTAGATATTCCATCTACAGATGCACCAGCAGCTCCAGGTCGCAAGCGAATTACCTTCGAAGAACTTGTCATTGAGGATGAGATAGATATTCCTGATTTCATGAAGTAGTCCAAGATGGCGAAATTTCTCTTCTCCTCTAAGTTCGGAGGAGTTTCTGCTGGGGATTTTGCAGAACTCAATCTGGGAAATCATGTTGGCGACTTGCCAGATGCTGTCCTCAAAAACCGCACTCAATTGCGTTCGTATCTCGCGCTCCAACATTTGGTGTTCATGAATCAGAGCCATGGCAGCGAGATATTTACGGTCGAGAAGAACTATCCAGATCAAATCGATGCAGATGCACTCATTACTTCTGACCCATCTATAGGTATAGCCGTACTCACCGCCGATTGCATTCCACTTCTTATTGATGCTGGCAATTGTGTTGCCGCAGTACATGTAGGACGTAAAGGTCTGGCCGGCGGGATTATTCCCCGAGTCTTGGAGGCGCTAATTAATAAAGGCGGCTCTCAGATGAAAGCATGGATAGGCCCCGCCATCTGTGGTAAATGTTATGAAGTCTCGCCAGAAATCTACGCCGATGTTGTGCGAGAAATTCCCGAAACCGCAACTTCATTAGAATCTCATCGCTTGGATTTACCGGCAGGAGCTATAGCGCAGTTGCGCGAATACGGAGTGGCAACAGAGAATTTTCACCGTTGCACTTTGGAGAGTCCTCAGTATTACTCGTATCGAGGACAGGCTAGGACTGGGAGATTTGCTGGGGTAATCTCATTATGAGCTCGCGAAAGGCCGAACTCCACGCAAATTTAGTTAGCGTGCAGGAGCGAGTTGCTTCAACTGCCCTGGCTGTTGGTCGCAACGTTGATGAGATCACACTTGTAGTAGTCACTAAGACTTTCCCGATCGAAGATATTGAGATCCTCTACGAACTAGGTGTTCGAAATTTTGGAGAAAATCGAGATCAAGAAGGTTCCGTGAAAGCTCCTGCAATGCCTGCAGATTGTGTGTGGCATTTTCAGGGTCAGATTCAGAGTAATAAACTCAAGTCCATCTGCGAATGGGCAGATGTGATTCATTCACTCGATAGCGCTAAACATGCTCAGAAGATTGCTGAACTTGGCACCAACGCACGGATTTTGGTCCAAGTCGCACTAGAGACCAAATTTCGAGAAGGGCGCGGGGGAGTGGATCCAGATCTGCTCGCCGAGTTCTTAGAGGATGTGATTACTCGCAAGAGGTTGAATGTCGCAGGGCTCATGGCCGTTGCCCCACTTGATGAAGCTCCCGAACCTGCCTTCGCTCGCTTGGCAGAACTATCGGCTAAATCCCGAAGCACCTGGCCACAACTCTCGACAATCTCTGCCGGAATGAGTGGGGATTTTGAAGCGGCGATTTCACAGGGTGCGACACTTGTCCGGGTTGGAAGCTCAATCCTCGGACATCGCGCGCCTCTGCTTTAAGATTTACGCATGGCTAAAGCATTTAAGAAGATGGCAAATTATCTCGGTCTAGTCGACGATGAAGATTTTGAGAGTGAAGTTAAAGAGGAAGTTGCCGAAGCGCCACGTCGTGGTTTCCGCTCCCTCTCTTCTGGCACATCATCGGAATCACTTCCTTCTTATATGCGTCCAGCAAACCCAACTTCCGCTGGAGTAACCCCAGTAGCTTCTTCAATTTCGCGGCCCGCAACTGCTGCTCCTACGACAACATCAATGGATCGCATCATCACTATTCATCCACGCATCTACAGTGATGTGCGCAGTATTGGTGAGGCCTATCGCAATGGCCAACCAGTCATCATGAATCTCAGTGAAGTTGATGAATCAGAGTGCAAGCGTTTAGTCGACTTCGCGTCAGGATTGGTCTTCGGGCATTACGGCGCTATAAAGCGCATCACCTCAAAAGTTTTCTTGTTGACTCCAGCAAATGTCGCCGTGAATCACGATGACAAGTCAGCCGCTGATCAGTCAACATTCTTCAACCAGAGCTGATTATTTATGCCAAGTATTGGCGGGTTACTCAACTCCCTGATTCAATTATTTCTTCTAGCGCTCTTTGCTCGAGTTATCTTGGATTACGCCCGAATCTTTGCACCTCAATGGCGACCTCGGGGCATCGTGTTAGCTTTTGCAGAATTCATATTCTCCATTACCGACCCAATTATGAAATTTGCTCGGCGATATATTCCACCATTGAGATTAGGACCGGTAGCTGTTGATCTGAGTTTTATCGTCATCCTGGTTGCTGCTCAAATTCTCGGCAAGCTCGTCCTTCTTATTCCTTAAGCTTTCTTTAACTCCAGCCACAAGTCGATTTCGCGTGCCTGTGATGTTGCGTCAGATGTATCGGCGACGAAGGTAAAACCAAGGGCAAGTACCTCAGCAGCAATTGCAGCTTCATTCTTATTAATCGCATCCGCAATTAAAGCTGGCGCTGACCACCGAACCTGAATTCGATCGCTGATTTCAAAGCCAGCCTGCTTGCGCTCCTCTTGAATAGCTCTTATAACCTCACGAACTAATCCGGCTTCAATAAGTTCTGGTGTAAGTGCAAGATCTAGCGCCAGACTCTCTCCGGAGTGACTGGCCACTGACCATCCTTCTTTAGGGGTCTCGGTGATAACTAAATCCTCAAGTGAAATTTCAGCGCTCTTTTTATCCCCGTAACTCAGGGTCGCGGTGGCTGCGGTGCGCACAGTGTGCACAAGTGCAGTGGCATCGGCCGCTGCAATTGCTTGAGCGATCGGTTGGACATCACCACCATATCTAGCACCAATGCTCTTGAAATTTGCCTTGATAGAGACACTGACTAAATCTGCGCCAGCTATCGAAATATCGTCAAGTGAGAGAACGTTGAGCTCATCAGCGACATGAGAACGAATCTCTGCATCCATCGAAGCCCAACCATTTGCCGCTACAAGTGCGCGTCCGAGCGGTTGGCGAATCTTAATTTTGGACTCGGCGCGTGCGGCCCGTCCTAGTTCAACTAGGCGACGGGAAAGTTGGACTGAATCAGAGAGTGCTTGGTCAATCTCATTCTGATGAGAAATTGGAAAATCGCCAAGGTGAACCGAGAGTTGCTCCTCTGGCTGGGCTACCCGCACAAGTTCTTGCCATACATGTTCGGTAATGAAGGGAACCATAGGAGCCATGAGAAGTGTGAGCTCTTTCAGGCAGCGATACAAAGTATGAAGCGCTGCGATATCGCCATCCCAGAATCTGCGTCTGGATCGTCGGACATACCAATTAGAGAGATCGTCAATGAACTTGGCAATTAGTCGGCCAGCATCTTGTGAGTCATAACTTGCATATGCGCTATCGACACCCGCAACGAGCGTGGCAAGTTCAGAGGTAATCCATCGATCTAATGTGGTGAGCTCTGGGGTAGTGGATTCAAGCGAGAAATCAGCAGCATGTGCGTACAAAGTAAAGAAGGAGACGGTATTCCAATAGGTGAGCAGGGTCTTGCGAACAACATCGGTAATTGCATCATGGCCGACTCGACGTGCGCTCCATGGTGAACCAGCAGCGAGCATGTACCAACGCACTGCATCTGCGCCATGTTGATCCATGAGCGCCACGGGCTCAAGGACGTTACCGAGATGTTTAGACATTTTGCGCCCATCTTTATCCAAGATGTGGCCTAAGCAGAGAACTGTTTCGTAAGAGCTCTGATCAAAGACCAGAGTTCCGATTGTCATCAAGGTGTAGAACCAGCCACGTGTCTGGTCTATCGCTTCCGCAATAAAATCTGCTGGATATGCGTTCTTAAACTTTTCGACTGATCCCTCTTTGTGTGGGTAGCCCCATTGTGCAAACGGCATAGAGCCCGAGTCGTACCAACAATCGATAACTTCAGGAACGCGGTTCATAGTCTCTGAACATTCGGCGCAGGCAAAGGAGATGTCATCGACAAATGGACGGTGCGGATCTGTGCCCGATAGTTCCTGGCCAGAAAGTGAGCCGAGCTCTGCTAGCGAACCAATGCATATTTCATGTTTGTTGATGCAACGCCAAATCGGAAGCGGAGTTCCCCAATAACGATTTCGGGAGACAGCCCAATCAATATTGTTTGTTAGCCAGTCGCCATAGCGCCCAGTTTTGATTGTCTCTGGGTGCCAATTGGTCTTCTCGTTCTCGCGAAGGAGAGCCTCTTTGATCTGGGTGGTCTTGATGTACCAAGAAGGTTGTGCGTAATAAATCAAGACGGTGTGACAACGCCAGCAGTGTGGGTATGAGTGCTCGTACTGCGTGTGTTTAAACATTAAGCCGCGAGCTTTGAGATCTTTTATGAGCGGCTTATCTGCATCTTTAAAGAATTGTCCGCCCACCATTCCAACTTCTGGAAGGAAGGTGCCGTCAGGCGCAACTGGATTTACGACTGGGAGGTTGTAGGACCGACAAACTTGCAGATCGTCCGCTCCAAACGCGGGCGCTTGGTGAACAAGTCCAGTTCCATCTTCAATTGTGACGTAATCTGCAAGAACAATGATGTGTGCATCAGGAATCTCAACCAAATCAAACGGCCTGGAGTAAGTGGTCTTCTCTAGCTCTGAGCCAAGCATTGTTGTAATGACTTTTCGATCTTCGCCCAGGATATGCGCAAGGTTGGCGGCCACAACAAGTCGCTCTGTTTTATCTTCAAGCGGTACTTCGATTACTTGGTATTCAACTTTTGGATTGACTGCGATCGCAGTATTTGAAACCAGCGTCCAAGGTGTTGTCGTCCATACTAGAAGTGTTGCTCCAAGTTCTGCGAGCTTTCCGGAGGTAGCGGGGAAGCGGACATAAACAGATGGGTCAGTAACAGTCTCGTATCCCTGCGCAAGTTCGTGATCTGAAAGTCCAGTGCCACAACGCGGGCAATATGGCGCTACTCGATGGTCTTGACCCAGCAGTCCCTTCTTCCAAATTTGCTGTAGCGACCACCATACGCTCTCAACATACTCACTTGACATCGTCCAATACGCTTCATCGAAATCGACCCAAAAGCCCATGCGGCGAGTCATTCCTGTAAATGCATCAACATGTCGCTGTACGGACTCGCGGCACTTATCGTTAAAGGCTGCTATTCCGAATTTTTCAATATCGCCCTTGCCGCTAAATCCAAGTTCTTTCTCTACTGCAATCTCTACCGGTAATCCATGGCAATCCCAACCAGCTTTACGGATTACTTGATTGCCCTTCATTGTTTGATAGCGAGGAAAGAGGTCCTTAAATACTCGGGCTTCAATGTGATGAGTACCTGGCATTCCATTTGCAGTTGGCGGTCCTTCATAGAAAGTCCAGTTTGGTTGGCCCGCTCTAGCTGATACAGACTTTGCAAAAATTTCTTGCGTCTCCCAGAAAGTCAGGATCTGATGTTCAACGGCAGGAAGGTCAATTTGGGGGGAGAGGTTGCGAATCGAAGCCATTACCGCCCCCTTGCCCACTATTTCACGCTTGTTAACTAATTGAGCGCTTAGTCTAGCGCGGCAAAGTTGGTGTTTGCGCTCACCAGGTTCTAACCTTTGCGCCGCAGGTTAATTTAACGAAATATGAGGGTCCCGTGGCCATTAAGAAATTGGTAAAGAAAATTATAAAGAAGAGTGCAGCCAAGCCTGCCAAGAAAACCCCTGCTAAAAAAGCGCCCGCCAAGAATGTAAATAAGAAAGCTTCGGCGAAGACGGTTAAGAAGGCTCCGGCCAAGAAGTCTGGCGTCAAGAAGATTGCCAAGAAGGCTCCGGCTAAGAAAGTAGTAGCGAAGAAGGCACCAGCTAAAAAAGCCGCTCCCGCCAAAGTTCGCTCTGCCAATATTGTTAAACCATCACTTGCCAAGAAGCGCACGCCAGGTAAGCCATTTCCAGCGAAGTTACAACAGACAACAACTGGAGATTCCACAACAATTACCGTGACGCCTCGGGAAGTAAACAGCGGACCAGAAGTTGTTGTCGAAGAGCGTCGGTTAGTGATGACTCCGCCACCACGTCCAACAAAGGTGACTAAGAAAGGGGCAGGACTAAAGCCAATTAAAGCCGCACCTGCGCCACTTGTTGTCACTGATGGCGAAGATCCATGGACTGCAACAGAACTTAAGGCAATCCGCGTTGAACTCTCCAAGGATTTAGTTCGCTTGCGGGCCGAACTTGCTGAAGCCGAGAATGAGATGGAAGAACTCATTAGTTCAGCAGGAGTTGGCGCAGGCGATGATCAAGCCGATGCGGGCACCAAGACTTTCGAACGCGAACATGAGATGTCACTTGTGTACAACGCCCGTGACATGGTTCTTCAAACAGAGCGAGCCCTTGATCGCATCGACAATAAAATTTATGGTCGCTGTGAAGAATGTGGCAACTCTGTCGGCAAGGCTCGACTACATGTCTTTCCTCGCGCAACTTTGTGCATGATCTGTAAGCAGAAAGAAGAACGTCGCTGACCTTGGCAATTCGTCGTCGGTTATCTCTAATTGCGTTGGCGGCTTTCGCCATTGATCTCATTACCAAGAGCGCAGCACTGACTTACTTGGATAGCGCTCCACGTAAAATTCTTGGCTCTTTTTTGCAATTGGAGTTGACCTTTAATTCTGGCGCGGCATTTAACTTGGCAAATTCAAAGACCATCTTCCTGACACTCTTTGCAGTAGTTGTTGCTGCCTTCATACTTTTTTTCGGAGGCAAAATAACCTCCCCGAAATGGGCATATGGGCTTGGGTTGATGCTGGGTGGAATTTTTGGCAATCTCTCAGATCGAATATTTCGAGCACCAGGAGCGCTCCAAGGTGAGGTCGTTGATTGGATCAAGGTGAGCTATTGGCCGACATTTAATCTCGCCGATACCTCTATTGTTCTCGGTGCTGGACTAATTATTTTATTGAGTGCCAGGAACATTAATCCCATAGATAGGAATTCATGAGTACCGAAGGCCGCGAACGCAAGGTAGTACTCATTCCTGAGGGTTTAGATCAAGAGCGATTAGATGCAGCACTGGCTCGACTTTTAGGGCTCTCACGTTCGGCAGTTGTAGGACTTATTGAAGCCGGCGAAGTCACTGCTCACGGTAAACCGTTAGCTAAGTCCGAACGCGTCGCTTCCAATCAATACATAGAGATCTTGATGCCAGCGCCCAAGGTTGCGCCATCACTTCAACCCACGCCGATAGAAGGCTTGAGTGTTATTTATGATGATCAAGATGTCATCGTTATTGATAAGCCGGCGGGAATCGCCGCTCACCCTAGTCCTGGCTGGCAAGGTGCAACCGTCATTGGTGCAATCATCGCTGCGGGATATTCAGTCTCCACAACGGGTGCGGCAGAGCGCCAAGGAGTTGTTCATCGTTTAGATGTTGGTACTACCGGATTAATGGTGGTGGCGAAGAATGAGAATTCGTACAGCAATCTCAAGCAGCAATTTAGAGATCGCACCGTTCATAAGATTTATCATGCGCTAGTGCAGGGTCATATGGATCCTTCTGAAGGCACCATCGATGCACCTATCGATCGCCATCCTCGCGAAGATTATCGATTTGCCGTAGTTGCAGATGGCAAAGAGAGCATCACTCACTACACCGCACTGGAATATTTCCCTGCTGTCTCTCTCTTAGAAATCGAACTCGAAACGGGCCGCACCCATCAGATTCGGGTTCACTTCTCTGCACTACGTCATCCATTGGTAGGGGATGTTACCTATGGCGCTGACCACACCATCTCTGACCGGCTAGAGATAAGGCGTCCGTGGTTACATGCACACAAGCTCTCTTTCCTGCACCCAGCCAATGGCCAAGAGGTTAGTTTCCAAACTCCGTACCCTGCTGATCTGACACGCTCGCTACAAATTTTGAGCGACACCCCACAAGGCTAGTTCGTCAGTAGTAATCTCCCATAGATGTCCGCAGAATCCTCCGCCTCCGCTAGCAACGAAAATTTCGTGCATTTACATGTGCATACCGAATATTCGATGCTCGATGGTGCTGCGCGTATTCAAGAACTAGTCGATGAAGTGGCTGCGCAAGGCATGCCCGCCATCGCGATGACAGATCACGGCAATGTTTTTGGGGCTTTTGATTTCTACAAGAAGGCAAAGAAAGCTGGAGTAAAACCAATCATCGGTATCGAAGCTTATGTCGCACCCGAATCACGTTTTGAAAAACGTCGTGTGAAATGGGCCGATGGCGGAGAAGATGATGTCTCCGGTGGCGGGGCATATACCCACATGACCTTGCTGGCAGAGAACAATGATGGTCTCGCTAATCTGTTCAAGTTATCTTCACTTGCTTCGCTAGAAGGTTATTACTACAAACCACGCATGGACCGCGAGCTCCTTTCGACATATGCCAAAGGAATTATTGCTACGACCGGATGTCCTGGTGGTGAAGTTCAGACCAGGCTGCGAATGGGTGCATATAAAGAGGCAAAAATCGCAGCAAGTGATCTTCGAGATATTTTCGGTGCCGAGAATTTCTATCTTGAACTAATGGACCATGGCATCGAGATCGAGAATCGCGTCAAAGCTGATCTGCTCAAACTGGGTAAAGAACTTGGCTTGCCGCTTCTAGCGACCAACGATCTTCACTACACCAAACATGCAGATGCAGCAGCACATGATGCACTTCTCTGCGTTCAGTCGGGTTCCACCATGGCTGATCCCAAGCGGTTTAAATTTGATAACGATGAGTTTTACGTTAAGAGCGCGGCTCAAATGCGCACTCTCTTCTCTGAGATTCCTGAAAGCTGTGATAACACGCTTCTGATCGCCGAACGTTGCAACGTCACAATGCGCGAGAATGAGAATCTCTTACCTGTCTTCACAGTTCCACAGGGCGAGACTGAGGATTCATGGCTTCGCACATTAGCCAATCAAGGACTGGCAGAACGCATGGGCGGAGAGATTCCGGCTCACTATCAAGAGCGTTTGGATTTTGAATTAGAAGTCATGATCAAGATGGGCTTTCCAGGCTACTTTCTTGTCGTCTCTGATTTATGTTCACATGCGCGAGAAGTCGGAATTCGTGTTGGACCGGGTCGTGGTTCTGCTGCAGGTTCACTCGTGTCCTACGTTTTAGGAATCACACAACTCGATCCCATCAAACATGGTCTCTTGTTTGAGCGTTTTCTCAATCCAGAGCGTATTTCAATGCCTGATATCGACCTGGACTTTGATGAACGTAGACGCTCAGAAATGATTGCGTATGCAACCCAAAAATATGGTGAAGATCGAGTCGCTCAAATCATTACGTACGGAACAATTAAATCTAAGCAAGCCCTCAAGGATTCCACGCGAGTTCTCGGCTATCCATATGCAATGGGAGATCGACTTACCAAAGCGCTGCCACCATCTGTAATGGGTAAAGACATAACTCTTGCGGGAGTCTTTGATCCCAAGAATGATCGATATGGCGAGGCTGGGGAGTTTCGCACGTTGTATGAAACCGATTCAGATTCCAAAACGATTGTTGATACCGCACTTGGCTTAGAAGGTCTTAAGCGCCAGTGGGGTGTGCACGCAGCAGGCGTAATTCTTTCGCGCTATCCACTGCTTGATGTGATCCCGATTCATCGCCGTGAAGCAGACGGGGCGATTATTACTCAATTTGATATGGGTGCCTGCGAATCTATCGGTCTACTCAAGATGGACTTCTTAGGTCTTCGCAATCTCTCAGTTCTCGATGACGCGCTCCTCAACATCAAAGCAAACAAAGGCGTAGATGTAGATCTGGCAGCGCTGACTCTCGATGATCCCAAGACGTATCAATTACTAGGTAGTGGTGAAACTCTGGGAGTGTTCCAACTCGATGGTGGCCCAATGCGTGGACTCTTGCGGCAGATGATTCCGGATTCATTTGAAGATATCTCTGCTGTTATCGCACTCTACCGACCAGGACCGATGGGCGTTAATGCTCATACCGACTACGCCGATCGTAAGAATAAGCGCAAGCCAGTGGAATCAATCCACCCAGAACTCACCGAAGCGCTCTCTGAAATTTTGGGCGATACCTATGGCCTTATTGTTTATCAAGAGCAAGTTATGGCCATTGCCCAAAAACTTGCTGGCTTTAGTCTGGGTCGTGCGGATTTATTGCGTAAAGCAATGGGCAAGAAGAATAAAGATATCCTCGATAAAGAGTATGTGAACTTTGAAAAAGGAATGCAAGATAATGGATTTTCCACTGGTGCAATTGCAAAATTGTGGGAGACGCTAATTCCGTTCTCGGATTATGCATTTAACCGCGCGCACAGTGCGGGGTACGGCCTAGTCAGTTATTGGACCGCCTATCTCAAAGCTAACTTTCCAACCGAATATATGGCTGCTCTACTTACCAGCGTTCGAGATGACAAAGATAAGAGCGCGCTCTATCTCAATGAGTGCCGTCGCATGGGCATCAAAGTCCTATCACCTGATGTCAATGAATCTGGTTCCGATTACACCCCGCTTGGCGGGGACATTCGCTTCGGTCTTACTGCAATTCGAAATGTTGGCGAGAATGTGGTCGCCTCGATTGTTGCTCGTCGCGCCGAAAAGGGGCGTTACGAATCCTTCGGAGATTTTCTAGCCAAGGTGGATTCAATAGTCTGCAATAAGAAGACGATTGAATCGCTGATAAAGGGCGGAGCTTTCGACTCATTAGGCCATCCGCGAAAAGGTTTAACACTCGTTTATCTCGAAGCTATCGATGCGGTTGCTGAAAGCAAGCGAGCCGAAGCGATAGGTCAATTTGATCTCTTTGGGTCTGCCACGGGTGAAGCAACAAGTTCGATTGGCGGAGTGGAACTCAATATTCCCTCTCAAGAGTGGGAGAAGGCGCTGCTGCTTAGCTATGAACGTGAGATGTTAGGTCTCTACGTTTCAGATCACCCACTCCTAGGGGTAGAACATGTACTTCGCGCTGCGGTAGATATGCCCATCAGTCAAATCTCGGAAGATTCAGTGGGGCATGACCAAATTATTTCCATTGGTGGATTAATAACTCAGATTCAGCGCAAAGTCTCGAAAACGGGAACATCCTGGGCAATTGTCACCGTCGAAGATCTTGAAGGCGCAGTGGATGTCATGTTCTATTCCAACTCTTATACCAAGCACGCAATGAACTTGGTCGATGATCGAGTTATTGTGGTTCGTGGCCGCGTAGATAAACGAGAAGAGCAAGTAAAGATTTCAGCACTCGATTTATCTCTCCCTGATATCAGCGCAGGACCAGTAGGCCCATTAACGATTCATCTCGATCAGGCACGTTGTACACCTCCAGTTGTGGAACGGATCAAGGAGATCCTTCGCTCACATCCCGGTAAGCGTGAGGTAAATCTCCGTATCGCCGACGGCGAGAAAGTACTCGTCCTAAAGATTGATGAGGCTCTTAAAGTGACCTCCTCGCCGAGTTTGAGCGCTGATTTAAAATCTATTCTCGGACCAGATTGCTTGGTCTGAGACCAAAATACGACGCAGCTCACGAGGCAGTGGCTCTAGAATTGGCGAGTGAAACCAATAGCGCTCCGTCTGGTTGACTTGCGCGGACGTGCACTCTCTAAATCTGAATATCTTCGAGAGCTTCCTCGCGCTGCGCTAGATATTGAAACCGCGATGAAGGCGATTGAACCAATATTGCAAACGGTCGCTAGTGCAACTGAGAAAGATCTGATTGATCTAGGTGAGAAATTTGATGGAGTTCGCCCAGCATCAATTCGCGTGAGTTCGGAAGAAATTTCCCGTGCACTTTCTACGCTCGATTCCGATGTCCGAAGCGCTCTAGAAGAGGCAATTCTGCGCATCAAGAAAGTTCATGCAGATCAAATACGCACTGAGAAGAAGACGATAGTGGTCGACGGGGGAGAAGTAACCCAACGCTGGATTCCTGTTGATCGAGTAGGCCTCTATGTTCCGGGTGGTCGCGCGGTCTATCCAAGCTCGGTAATTATGAATGTGGTTCCAGCGCAAATAGCGGGCGTTCCTAGTATCGCAGTCGCCTCACCACCGCAAGCTGATAACAATGGCCTTCCCAACCAAACAATATTGGCAACATGTGCACTTCTCGGGATCACCGAGGTTTATGCAATTGGCGGTGCCCAGGCAATTGCGATGTTTGCATACGGAGTACTGGGCGTGTGTGAACGAGCCGACATGGTCACTGGCCCTGGCAATATTTATGTTGCGGCGGCAAAGCGTGCGCTGCGCGGATTAATCGGTATTGATTCCGAGGCTGGCCCCACTGAAATTGCAATTCTCGCTGATGACTCCGCGATAGCTAGAGAAGTGGCTGCAGATTTAATTAGCCAGGCAGAACACGATGTTATCGCCGCCGCCGTTCTTGTAACTCCATCACTTGAACTAGCCGAGGAAGTTCAAGTTGAATTAGAGAAGCGCGTGCGCGCTACTAAACACCAAGAGAGAATTCGTGAAGCGCTCTCTGGCATTCAATCTGCCATTGTTTTAGTTGATAATGAGGCACAAGGAATCGATGTTGTTAATGCCTATGCCGCCGAGCACCTCGAACTCGTAACTAAGAATCCGGAACTGACCGCTCAATCTATTCGCAACGCGGGAGCGGTATTCCTTGGACGTTTCTCACCAGTATCACTTGGCGATTATTCAGCTGGGTCTAATCACGTTTTGCCTACTGGCGGATGCGCCTGTCACTCCAGCGGCCTTTCTGTACAGAGTTTTCTCAAAGGCGTCTCGTTTATTCAATATAGCGAGAGCGCATTTAGAGATATTGCCAATAATGTTATTACGCTCGCCAACTCAGAAGACTTGCCTGCACACGGCGAGGCTATGAGTGCCCGGCTTGAAGGAGAGAAGTAATGGCTACCAATTGGCCATCATGGCTGCCATTGCGCGCATCACTTCGCACTCTCTCTCCATACGGTGCGCCACAAATTCCTAATGTATTGAGTTTGAATACAAACGAGAATCCATTCGAACTGCCCGGTGAAGTAGTGGATGCAATAATGGAAAAACTCCCACAAGTTCTAACCAGACTCAACCGCTATCCAGATCGCGATGCGACGAAATTGCGTACTCTCTTAGCAAATTACATTAATACCGCGTCTGGCACTAATTTCTCGCAAGTAAATATCTGGGCAGCAAATGGCAGTAATGAGATTTTACAAACGCTGATGTTAGCTTTGGGGGAGCGACCTGCGCTTGGGTTCGTGCCCTCATATTCGGTACATCCGCTCATCGCACAGACGACCGGCGTTGAATGGCGGGCAGGAAATCGTCGAGAAAATTTCACACTCGACATCTCATATGCAATCCAAGAGATTCAACGGATCAAACCAGGACTTACCTTTATAACCACGCCAAATAATCCCACGGGAACTAATCTCCCGATTACAGACATTATTGATCTTGCTAAAGCCACAGCGGAAATTAATGGAGTGCTAGTAGTAGATGAGGCGTACGCCGAATTTTCCGATGAACTTTCAGCGGTGACTCTTCTCGGTACTCACCACAACATCGTGGTTGTCCGCACGATGAGTAAGGCCTTTGCGTTCGCTGGCGCACGTGTTGGATATCTAGTAGCCCAACCAGAAGTTATCGATGCTTGCTTAATTACGCGATTGCCTTATCACTTAAGTTCTGTTACCCAAGCGATCGCTGAAGTTGCCCTCACTCATAGCACCGCTCTTATGGCTGAGGTGGCACAACTCAAGGTGGAACGTGAAAGAGTTTGCGCAGCCTTAATCGCTCTGGGATATGCCGTTGCTCCGAGTGCCGCAAATTTTCTACTTTTCAGTGGATTCAAGCGAACTTCGCCTGAGATCTGGAAAGAGTTAGTGGATGCAGGAATTTTGATTAGAGATGTAGGAATCACTGGATACCTGCGCGTAACCATCGGTACCCCAGCCGAAAATGAGCGGTTCTTAGCCGCACTCAAAGCGTTAAAATAATCCGAGGCAAGTCCCAAGCCAGTCCCAAGCTAGTCGAAGCAATCCGAAGGAGAGATATGAGAACCGCACGCATTGATCGAAAGACCAAAGAGTCTCATGTCCAAATTGAACTTAATCTTGACGGTACTGGGGAGATCTCAGTCGATACCGGAGTTCCCTTCTTCGACCATATGCTCTCGCAACTCGGTAAGCACTCTGGTTTTGATTTAACTGTAAAAACCGTAGGCGATGTAGATGTTGACTCTCACCACACCGTCGAAGATACATCGCTTGCTTTTGGTGAGGCGCTGCGTACTGCTTTAGGCGATAAATCTGGGATACGCCGATTCGGAGATGCAATGGTGCCATTGGATGAAGTTCTCGTTCAAGCAGCAGTAGATCTATCCGGTCGACCATATCTAGTACATCGCCAACCTGAAATCGTGGAACTCATCGGCACATTCGACACCACGCTTGGTCGCCACATCTGGGAATCGATTGTTGCGGAAGCGCACATCGCTCTGCATATTCGCGTACTCGAAGGTCGCAACGCACACCACGTCTTTGAGGCGCAATTCAAAGCTGTTGCTCGCGCACTCCGCGATGCAGTTGCTATTGATGGCCGCGTTACTGGAATTCCATCCACCAAGGGCGTTCTTTGATCGCAATTCTGGATTACGGTTCCGGAAATCTTCGTTCAGCGCAGCGCGCATTTGAAAGTGCTCATTCCGAAGTAATTGTTACCTCTGATCCAGATATTTGCATCAACGCCGACGGCCTTGTTGTGCCTGGCGTTGGCGCATTCGGTGCATGCATGGAGCAGTTTGTAGCTGCCGGTGCGGTCGAGATTCTCGATCAGCGCGCAGCGACAGAACTTCCCACTCTAGGTATTTGTGTAGGTATGCAGATTTTCTTTGCTCAAGGAGTAGAGAAGAATGCACACAAAGGTTTAGGAATTTGGCCTGGTGAAGTTACTCAAATTGAAGCGCCCATTTTGCCGCATATTGGTTGGAACACAGTTACCCCGGGAGCGGGCAGTCAACTCTTCACCGGAATAGAGAATGAACGCTTCTATTTTGTACATAGCTTTGCTGCAACCCAAAAAATTGAAGGAGCAGTGAATTCCATTACTCAATACGGAGTTGAATTTCTTGCTGCAGTTGAAACTCCCTATTTTGTTGCCACTCAGTTCCATCCAGAGAAGAGTGGCGATGCTGGGCTCAAACTCATCTCAAACTGGATTAATGGTTGGGTGACCCTATGAGCAAGTTACAACTCTTACCTGCGATTGATGTCATTGAAGGCCGTGCGGTTCGATTAGTGCAAGGCGAACTCAGCCAAGAAACTTCTTACGGAACGCCATTACAAGTTGCGCAGGAATTCGCGCGCGCCGGCGCCAAATGGATTCACTTAGTGGATTTAGATGCAGCCTTTGGTAAAGGAAGTAATGCGCAGCTCCTGGCTGAAGTAATCGCTTCGGTGGATATCGCAGTAGAACTCTCTGGTGGTATTCGAGATGATGATTCTCTCCGCCGAGCTCTGGCAACTGGTTGTGCTCGTGTGAATTTAGGTACGGCTGCTCTAGAGAATCCGGAATGGACCGCAAAAGTAATTTCCGAATTCGGTGATCGAATCGCCGTTGGTCTAGATGTTCGCGGGCATACATTGGCGGGTCGTGGCTGGACAAGTGAAGGTGGCAATCTTTTCGAAACACTTGAACGGTTAGATCGTGATGGATGTGCTCGTTACATAGTTACTGATGTTGCTAAAGATGGAACGCTTCAGGGACCAAATATCCAACTGCTTAAGGATGTGTGCGCTGCAACTTCGCGGCCGGTAATTGCAAGCGGAGGAATTTCTACCCTTGCCGATCTCCGCGAATTACGGATGCTGACTGAAATTGGAATCGAAGGTGCGATTACCGGCAAAGCGCTCTATGCCGGTGCATTCACCCTTGAGCAAGCGCTAGAGGTTTGTAACTCATGACTCTGGCAAGGCGCATTATTCCGTGCCTTGATGTTGCTGGAGGCCGGGTAGTTAAAGGCGTAAATTTCCTTGACCTTAAAGATGCGGGAGATCCAGTTGAACTTGCGGCGAAATACGGTCGCGAAGGGGCAGATGAACTCACATTCTTAGATATTTCTGCAAGCGTGGAAGAGCGAAATACCACTCTTGATATTGTCCGTAGAACTGCTGAGCAAGTTTTTATTCCGCTAACTGTTGGAGGCGGCATACGTACAACTGACGATGTGAACACTCTTCTTCGAGCGGGCGCAGATAAGGTCTCTATTAACACTGCAGCTATTGCTCGTCCACAACTTA
The DNA here is from genome assembly GCA_009698045.1 of Actinomycetota bacterium. GTDB lineage: Bacteria > Actinomycetota > Actinomycetes > Nanopelagicales > Nanopelagicaceae > AAA044-D11. The sequence goes on from WLRE01000001.1 coordinate 31,927, forward strand.
TTAATGAGATCGCCGATCGTTTTGGCAACCAAGTTTTAGTTCTCTCGGTTGATGCTCGCCGAGCAGGAACGACTTCAGGATACGAAGTCACCACTCATGGAGGTCGAACAGGTACTGATCTCGATGCCTTGCGCTGGATCGAAGAGGCAATTTCTAGGGGAGTTGGGGAGATTCTTCTTAACTCAATGGATGCCGACGGGACTAAAGAGGGGTATGACCTGCCTATGCTCGAGGATGTTCGTGCAATGTGTTCGGTACCCATAATTGCCAGTGGTGGTGCTGGAAAGTTTCAAGACTTCTCTGATGCATTGAACTCCGGGGCGGATGCACTACTCGCTGCAAGCGTCTTCCACTTTGGCGAAATGAGCATTCCCGATGTGAAGCAGTATCTCGATTCTCAGGGTTTTCCCATGCGAATTCAGCGGAAGTAAGAGAGAATTCTCTAATGGATATTGCCATCCCCGCGCTTATCGAAGAGCAATTCGCCGCGGGCTCACTCGTTGCAGCTATCGCACAAGATGCAGAGAACCACGAAGTCTTAATGCTCGCTTGGATGAACCGAGAGGCGCTCTCATTAACGCTTGCAACTGGCAAGGCTACTTATTGGAGCCGCAGTCGTTCGAGTTTATGGATTAAGGGCGAAACTTCCGGGAGCTCTCAAGAAGTTGTCTCGATCGATTATGACTGCGATGGCGATGCAATCTTGCTAAAAGTTCATCAAACTGCGGGCGCTTGCCATACTGGCGAACGCTCCTGTTTCCACAACTCTCTCGCCAAAGAAGTTCGAGCAAACTAGATGTCGAGCTCTCAAATAACTCTTGATTTCTCACTCGTAATTCTCGCCTTCTTGGTGATTGGCTTCTTTATCTATCGCCTCGCACGTAAAGGTATCTCTAAGAAATATGAACGTAGTTCAACCGGCAAAGCTCACACCAACCCATGGAGCGCGCTCTCCGCGGGCGTAGATCCCACCGAGAAGATTAATTAAGTAGAGAAGAGGCTGAAATGAAAAAATTTATGGAACTCCACGGCAAGGCCCAACCGTGGCTTAACTTACTCGGCAGGTTAGTTCTAGGAATTGTGCTCTTTCTTGCTGGTTATCTCAAAGCTAAGGCTCCGGCTGAAGCGGCAATGTCGGTGCGCGCCTATGAAGTTCTACCGATTCCAGTCGCAAACATTTTGGGATACTCCCTGCCGTGGCTTGAAATCGGAGTGGGCCTTCTCCTCATTATTGGTCTGGCGGTAAAGAAATCATCGATCCTAGGTGGCGGCTTAATGTTCCTCTTTATTGTGGCAATTGCTCAAGCGTGGGCAAGAGGTCTCTCAATCGACTGTGGTTGTTTTGGCAGTGGGGGACAAGTCGAGCCTGGCCAGACGAAGTATCTCCAAGAAATTCTGCGCGATGCTGGATTAACAGCGATCGCCATTTATCTATTTCGATATCCGCACGGTAAATTGGCCCTCGACAAGCGCCCCGAAATACGGGCTTAAGGAGAATCTCTGTGGCACAACAAAATAGTAAAGATGGTGGCGGCCTTCGCGGTCTGGTGATCGGCATGGTTGTTTTTGTAGTCGCCGTGGGCGCTGCATTCACTGTTATCTCTAACAAGAGCAATTCACAAGCAAAGACGCCGAGTGTGGTTTCCAAGGCTGATGGTTATGGAATTGTCTTCAATCCAACTGGTTCTCCAACAATTGAGATCTGGGAAGATTTCCAGTGCCCGGTATGTGCGCAGTTTGAATCTATCAATCACTCCTACATCGAGTCTTTAGCTCGCGGTAAAGATGTGAAGGTTGTTTACTATCCACTTTCATTCCTAGGGCCTGAATCCGTACTTGCCGCAAATGCTGCCGGATGCGCAGCTGAAGAGGGTAAGTTCTTGGAATTCCACCGCAGCCTCTATATGAATCAGCCAGCTGAAAATAGCGGTGCTATCAATGCCACGTGGTTACAACTCCTTGGTGCTGGAGCAGGACTGACATCAAATAAATATATTAATTGTGTTACCAAGGGCAGTTATTACGGCTGGGTAAAGAACGTTGCAGCTAATGGTGCGAAAAATAACATTAACTCAACCCCAACAGTCAAAGTCAATGGCAAGGAACTCGATCGCGCTACCCAGTACATGGATTCGGCCGCGTTCAAGAAGGCAATTACTGACGCTGGCGCTTAATCCCAAAATGTCTATACCTACGCCCACCTCTTCATATCTAGAGGTGGGCGCTTTAACTATTCACTACTACGCCATCTGCATACTTCTGGGAATAGCGGCCGCAATACTAATCTCCCGCACTAGATATCAACGCGCGGGTGGAAATCCAGATGAGATTAATGAACTTGCCGCATATGCAATTCCAGCGGGAATTATTGGTGGCCGTGCGTATCACGTACTAACTTCGCCGGACGCCTACTTCGGGGCGAATGGCAATCCAATTGCTGCCTTTAAAATTTGGGAGGGCGGAATGGGAATCTGGGGCGCAATTGCGCTCGGTTCATTAGTGGTGTGGCTTCATATTCGTTATGGAAATTACTCACTCTCTTTCGCTCGCGTCTCAGATGTTCTCGCTCCTGGCCTTCTTGTTGCACAAGCTATTGGTCGCTGGGGAAATTGGTTTAATGCAGAACTCTTCGGCTCTCCAACCAACCTGCCATGGGGAGTATCAATTGCGCCGGCAGATCGACCAGCGGTTTTCCAAAATTTCACCACTTTTCACCCTACCTTCCTCTACGAATCGCTTTGGTGTTTAGCGATTGCATTTTTACTGTTGCGCTCCAAAAAAATTCAGAGTTGGCTGACACCTGCTCCGGGTCAGATCTTTCTGGCTTACATTTCTCTCTATACCGTTGGCCGTCTCTGGATTGAGGCGTTGCGTATCGATCCAGCCCACCTACTGTGGGGAGTGCGTATCAATATCTGGGTTGCCATCGTTATCTGTGCCACATCGACCTTGATTCTTTTCCGTCGCCGGAGTGGAGGCGCTGCCTTAAATCCTGACTCAGCGTCCATTGACTAGGTAAGGTTCACTCATGGGTTTAGAAGAGGTCTACCAACGCAATTTGCACCACAAGGTGCACAAGTCTGGCTGGCTGCGCGCAGCTGTATTAGGCGCAAACGACGGTTTAGTTTCGACTTCTTCGCTAATGGTTGGTGTTGCAGCAGCAAATGTAGGTAGTTCTCTTGTCACAGTTGGGCTTGCCGGAATTGCAGCAGGAGCGATGTCGATGGCGGTCGGTGAATATATTTCTGTTCGTTCGCAGACTGATATTGAAGAAGTTGATCGTCGGATGGAAATCGAACATTTAAAGAGTGATCCCGAAGGTGAGCTGGCCGAACTTACACAGATCTATATCGAGCGCGGTCTAGATAAGAAATTGGCAGAAGAAGTTGCAATCAAAATGACAGAGTTCGATGCACTTGGAACTCATCTGCGCGATGAGCTGGGACAGTTTGAACACACAAGAGCTCGTCCACTTCAGGCTTCAGCCGCTTCAGCGATTGCATTCACCCTTGGTGGAATCATTCCGTTGATTGGAGCTTTGCTTCCAGTTGACGGCGCAAAGAGCCCTGCGATTATTGTGATTACTCTCTTTGGCTTAATTGGTGCCGGACTCATCAGTGCCCGTTCTGCCGGTTCTCCATATGTGAAGACCACCCTTCGAGTGCTCCTCGGAGGCTCGCTAGGCATGGCGATAACTGCGGGAATTGGTTCACTGGTTCATCTCACGGGAATCTAACCCGACCTATCTCACACACTTTCCTCCAATAAATCTATTCGCAGAACTGCCTCTGCCTTGCTACCCTTTAACCTGCCTCGCTAGCGGGGAGTTAGAAATTCGCCAGTTGGGCCATTGACGTCCCGACCGTTCTCAACTTGGAGCGCTCGTGACACTGTTCTCTTCTTTGCCGTCCGCGCAGGGTCTTTATGATCCGCTGCGCGAGCATGATGCATGCGGTGTTGCAATGGTTGCGACTCTTAACAAAGTCCCAACTCACGAAATCGTTTCACAAGCTCTTCTTGCTCTGCGCAATATGGAGCACCGCGGTGCAACTGGAGCAGAACCAGATAGTGGTGATGGGGCAGGAATTCTTATCCGTGTTCCTGATCAGTTTTATCGTGAAGTTGTAGATTTCACTCTTCCTGCGCCATCTACATACGCAACCGGAATCGCATTCGTTGATCCATCATTTGCGCATCGGGAAGAACTCGCAAAGCTTGCCCAAGAAGAAGGTCTGACCATTCTTGGTTGGCGCGAACTTCCAACCAACTCTTCAGCTTTAGGAAAGACAGCGCTATCTGTTATGCCCAAGTTTGAGCAGATCTTTTTATCCAGCAATGGTGGAGAGAAAGATTTAGATCTTGATCGTAAAGTCTTCGCTCTTCGCAAGCGGGCAGAACATAATTTCCCTATCTACTTCCCATCTCTTTCCGCTCGTACAATTGTGTACAAGGGAATGCTTACAACTGGCCAGCTAGAAGAATTTTTCCCAGATTTGAGTGATCCACGAGTTGTTTCACCACTTGCTCTCGTCCACTCTCGATTCTCAACAAATACTTTTCCATCTTGGCCGTTAGCCCATCCATATCGATTTATTGCCCACAATGGTGAGATCAATACCGTTCGTGGAAATCGCAACTGGATGCGTGCGCGAGAAAGTTTGTTGCAGAGCGATCTCATTCCTGGTGATTTAGCCAGACTCTTTCCTATTGTCGAAAATTCTGGTTCAGATTCAGCATCCTTTGATGAAGTTTTAGAGCTGCTCTATCTCGGTGGTCGTTCACTTCCTCATTCGGTACTGATGATGATTCCGGAAGCGTGGGAGAACCACGCAACAATGAGTCAGAAGCGTCGCGACTTCTACGCATTCCACTCCACGATGATGGAGCCATGGGATGGACCTGCCTGCGTTACTTTCACAGATGGAAATCAAGTAGGTGCGGTACTCGATCGCAATGGACTTCGCCCATCACGTTTCTGGGTAACCAAAAGTGGAACGGTTGTGCTTGCTTCGGAAGCTGGCGTTCTGCAATTCGCGCCTGAAGACATTGCTCGCAAGGGACGTTTACAACCTGGTCGCATGTTCTTAGTTGACATTGAACAAGGCCGCATCATTGAAGATGATGAAATTAAGGATTCACTCGCGGATGCCGCTCCATACGGAGAATGGCTTCACGCTGGATTAGTAAAACTCTCCGATCTACCCTCACGTGAACATATTGTTTATCCCCACTCATCTGTCGTTCGTCGCCAGCGCGCATTTGGATATACCGAAGAAGAGTTACGCATCATTGTTACACCGATGGCAAAAAATGGAATGGAACCGCTGGGATCCATGGGAACCGATACCCCGATCGCCGCTCTGTCGGATAAGCCACGCATCCTCTTTGATTACTTCGCTCAATTATTTGCTCAAGTTACGAATCCACCACTCGATGCAATCCGCGAAGAACTTGTAACAAGTCTTGCCGGCTCTATCGGTCCGGAACACAATCTGCTTGATCCAAGCCCAGCTTCATGTCGTCAAATAGCACTTGATTTTCCAGTTATTGATAATGATGAACTCGCAAAATTAATTCACGTTAACGCAGATGGAAATCATCCTGGTTTCAGCGCGCATGTTGTGCGCGGACTATTTCCGGTCATCGGCGGGGGAGAAGCTCTTGCTCAACGGATAGCTGAAATTCGCCACGAAGTTTCGCAAGCTATTGAAGATGGCGCACACATTATTGTTCTCTCAGATCGAGATGGAGATGCAGAGCATGCACCTATCCCATCCTTACTTCTGACTGCTGCCGTTCACCATCACCTTATCCGCCAAAAGACTCGTACTAAAGTTGGCCTGGTTGTCGAAACCGGCGAAGTCCGCGAAGTTCATCATGTTGCACTACTCATTGGATTCGGCGCTGCTGCCATTAACCCATATCTTGCTATGGAGTCCGCAGAAGATTTAGTCCGCCAAGGAGTAATTACTGGAATCACACCCGAAAAGGCAGTAGCCAATCTGATCAAGTCTCTCGGTAAAGGCGTTCTTAAAGTTATGTCCAAGATGGGTATTTCAACCATCGCTTCATACACGGGCGCACAAGTCTTTGAGGCAATCGGTCTTTCCCGAGAAGTTGTCGACGAGTATTTCACTGGCGTCACCTCTCGCTTGGGCGGTGTCTCGCTCGAAACCCTCGCAGATGAAACTATCAAGCGTCATCACATTGCCTATCCACCTGGCGGAGAAATACCTGGCACTAAGCGCCTACCTATTGGCGGGGAGTATCAGTGGCGTCGCGAGGGCGAACCGCACCTCTTTGATCCAGAGACGGTATTTACTTTGCAGCATTCCACTCGCTCTAAGCGTTATGACATCTTTAAGCGTTATACCCAGAAAGTTGATGACCAATCAAAGTCACTAATGACATTACGCGGTCTCTTCACTTTTAAAGATGGGCTTCGCCCTGCAGTTCCGATTGATGAAGTTGAGCCCGCATCGGCAATCATTAAGCGCTTTGCGACTGGCGCTATGTCATATGGCTCAATCTCGGCTGAGGCACACGAAACTTTGGCTATTGCCATGAACCGCATTGGCGGAAAATCAAATACTGGCGAAGGTGGAGAAGATCCCGCCCGTTACACATTAGAAAGTAATGGCGATTCCAAACGCTCCTCTATCAAGCAAGTGGCGAGTGGACGTTTCGGTGTGACTAGCGAGTACCTAGTTAATGCCGATGATATTCAAATTAAAATGGCGCAAGGAGCAAAACCTGGTGAAGGCGGGCAGCTGCCTGGCGGCAAGGTCTATCCATGGATTGCCAAGGTTCGCTATTCAACTCCTGGTGTTGGATTGATTTCACCTCCTCCTCATCACGATATTTACTCGATTGAAGATTTAGCGCAACTTATTCACGATCTTAAGAATGCCAACAAGTTGGCGCGCATCCACGTAAAACTTGTTGCCGAGGTTGGCGTCGGAACAGTTGCTGCAGGAGTGTCCAAAGCACATGCTGACGTTGTCCTTATCTCGGGGCATGATGGCGGAACGGGAGCGTCACCGCTCACTTCGCTCAAGCATGCTGGTGCTCCTTGGGAGCTTGGGTTAGCCGAAACGCAGCAGACTCTTATGCTCAACGGTCTTCGTGATCGCATTGTCGTTCAAGTCGATGGTCAGATGAAGACTGGTAGAGACGTGCTGATTGCGGCTTTATTAGGCGGCGAAGAATTTGGATTCGCTACTGCGCCACTCGTTGTTTCTGGTTGCGTCATGATGCGCGTCTGCCATCTCGATACCTGTCCCGTGGGAGTAGCTACTCAGAATCCCGAGCTCCGTGCTCGGTTCTCTGGCAAGCCTGAATTTGTTGAAACCTTCTTTGAGTATGTTGCCGAAGAAGTGCGCGAACACTTAGCGGCACTTGGTTTCCGCACTCTCGACGAGGCTATCGGCCAAGTTGAAGTTTTGGACACACGGGTTGCAGTTGACCACTGGAAGGCGAGCGGACTCGACCTAACTCCACTTCTTCAAGCACCAGCGAAATCAACTCCACC
>WLRE01000010.1 GCA_009698045.1 Actinomycetota bacterium
CGAGTCGAACTACTTCGTGAGCTTCGGTCGGGGGAGTACGACGTATTAATCGGAATCAATCTGCTGCGCGAGGGATTGGATCTGCCTGAAGTATCACTAGTCGCGATACTTGATGCCGACAAGCAAGGGTTCCTGCGATCAGCAACTTCTTTGATTCAAACCATCGGTCGTGCTGCTCGTAACGTATCTGGTGAAGTACATATGTATGCCGACAACATAACCCCCGCGATGGCTCAGGCAATCGATGAAACTAATCGTCGTCGCGCCAAGCAAGTTGCTTATAACTTAGAACGCGGTATAGATCCTCAGCCGCTGCGTAAAAAAATTGCGGATATTACAGACATGATCACTAAAGAGGTGGAGGATACAGAACTCCTTGCCGCGGGGATAAAGCGTGGTAAGTCACAGCCAATTTCTGCAGGCCTCGAGGCACAGATTGCCTCCGCCCACTCATTGCCACGACAAGAGCTATTAGCGCTTATAGAATCGCTCACCGAACAGATGAAGATTGCAGCAAGCGAGCTCGCCTTTGAATTAGCCGCCCGCCTACGTGATGAGATTAGAGAGCTCAAGAAGGAGCTCCGCGGAATGGAAGAGGCAGGAACTTAAGTGAGCGCTGATCGTCTAATCGTACGTGGTGCGCGCGAACATAATCTAAAGAATGTTTCACTCGATTTACCTCGTAACGCGTTGATAGTTTTCACGGGACTTTCCGGTTCCGGAAAATCCTCGCTCGCTTTCGACACTATCTTTGCCGAAGGTCAACGACGTTATGTGGAATCACTCTCGGCCTACGCTCGTCAATTTTTGGGACAGATGGATAAGCCCGATGTAGATTTCATCGAAGGTCTTTCGCCGGCCGTATCTATTGATCAGAAGTCCACCAACCGCAATCCACGTTCAACCGTCGGAACAATCACTGAAGTTTATGATTATTTGCGCTTGCTCTTTGCGCGCGCCGGTCGCCCACACTGCCCTAATTGTGGAAAGCCCATTGCAAAGCAGACGCCACAGAATATTGTCGATCAGATTCTCGGAATGACAGAAGGAATAAAGTTCCTCGTTCTTGCCCCCGTTATTCGAGCTCGCAAAGGTGAGTTCGTAGATCTCTTCAAAGATTTTACGGTCCAAGGTTTCTCCCGCGTTCGAGTCGATGGCGTTGTATATCCCATCGAAGAAATTCCAAAGCTCAAAAAGACCGAGAAGCACACCATTGAAGTTGTGGTCGATCGGTTAACTGTCAAGGCTGATTCAAAATCACGTCTGACCGACTCCATTGAGACTGCTCTTCGATTAGCAAATGGTTTAGTAATTTTGGATTTCGTCGACCTCAAAGCCGGAGATCCTGAGAAGGAGAAGACATATAGCGAACATATGGCTTGCCATGACTGTGAGCTCTCCTTTGAGGAGTTAGAACCTCGTTCTTTCTCTTTCAACTCACCCTTTGGCGCGTGTCCTGAGTGCACAGGTATCGGAACAAAATTAGAGGTAGATGAGGAACTCGTTATCCCTGATGACTCCATCAGTATTTACGAGGGTGCTATTGCCCCGTGGGCAGGCGGTCAATCTTCGGAATATTTCAATCGACTCCTTGAGGGTCTTGCCACAGATATGAAATTCTCGCTCGACAAGCCATGGAAGGCGCTCTCTCAGAAAGCGCGCGATGCGGTTCTGCATGGTTCAGATTACGAAGTTCATGTTAAGTATAAGAATCGATATGGCCGAGTCCGAAATTACTCCACAGGATTTGAGGGCGTAGTTGCTTTCATTGAACGTCGTCACTCTGAGACCGATTCTGATTTCAGCCGCGATAAGTACGAGGCTTACATGCGTGAGACGCCTTGCCCTGTTTGTAAAGGCACACGTCTCAAGCCAGAAGTTCTCTCAGTCACTCTCGGCGGAAAAAGTATCGCTCAAATTTGTGAACTCTCACTCGCGGACTGTGCGGAATTTCTGAAGAAGATCTCGCTCAACTCCCGTGAAAAGCAGATTGCAGAACGCGTACTTAAAGAGGTTCACGCCCGGCTTGGCTTCTTACTTGACGTTGGTTTGAACTACCTCTCCCTTGACCGCGCGGCAGCAACTCTCTCTGGTGGCGAGGCGCAACGTATTCGTCTGGCAACCCAAATTGGTTCCGGCCTGGTGGGAGTTCTTTATGTTCTTGATGAGCCAAGTATTGGTCTGCATCAACGTGACAACCGCCGACTTATAGAAACCCTGACTCGTTTACGCGATCTCGGAAATACTCTCATAGTTGTAGAACACGACGAGGACACTATTCGAACGGCTGATTGGATCGTGGATATCGGTCCAGGTGCGGGCGAACATGGTGGTCATGTTGTCTCCTCCGGTAGCTACCAAGACCTTATCACGGCAAAAGATTCCATCACTGGTGCATATTTGGCTGGTCGCACAAAGATTGAAATTCCAGAGAAACGTCGTGCCATCTCAAAGACTAAGGTTCTTACTGTAAAGGCAGCTCGGGAGAATAATCTTCAGAATATCGATGTCACCTTCCCACTGGCATCATTTATTGCCGTCACCGGTGTCTCCGGTTCAGGCAAGTCCACTCTCGTTAACGACATTTTGTACTCAGTTCTAGCTAACAAATTAAATGGCGCCCGCATAGTTCCTGGCCGTCACCGAACCATCACAGGCTTAGAAAATCTGGACAAGGTTGTCCACGTCGATCAATCTCCGATTGGTCGTACACCTCGTTCTAATCCGGCAACCTACACAGGCGTCTTTGATAAGGTCCGCGCACTCTTCGCAGAGACCGCCGAAGCAAAGATTCGGGGATATCAACAAGGTCGCTTCTCTTTTAACGTTAAAGGTGGTCGCTGCGAGAATTGTTCCGGCGACGGAACAATCACGATTGAGATGAACTTTCTGCCAGATGTTTATGTCCCCTGCGAGGTCTGCCATGGCGCCCGTTACAACCGGGAGACACTAGAAGTTCATTACAAAGGCAGAACGATTGCTCAAGTTCTTGATATGCCTATTAGCGAGGCCTTTGATTTCTTTGAATCTGTTCCGGCAATTGCGCGCTATCTCAAGACTCTGAACGAAGTTGGACTCGGATACGTTCGCCTTGGCCAATCAGCGCCAACTCTCTCTGGTGGAGAAGCGCAACGAGTCAAGCTAGCAACTGAACTTCAACGTCGTTCTACTGGTCGCACTATCTATGTTCTAGATGAGCCGACGACAGGTCTTCACTTCGAAGATGTGCGCAAACTTCTCTTAGTTCTCAATCGTCTAGTCGATTCAGGTAATACGGTTATTGTCATCGAACACAATTTGGATGTCATTAAATCTGCGGACTGGGTGATCGATATGGGTCCCGAGGGTGGCTCTGGTGGAGGTTTAGTTGTTGCCGAGGGGACGCCTGAACAGATAGCGAAGAACAAGGCGAGTTTTACTGGCACATTCTTGGCGCAGACGCTAAAGGCTTAAATCTCATGAGCGATCCCAAGAGTTATCGCCCCACTGCAATTCCAACCGACCCCGGGGTATACCGCTTCTTCGATAAGGATGATCGCGTTATATACGTAGGCAAGGCAAAGAATCTTAAAAATCGCCTCAACTCCTACTTCGGCTCTAACCTCTTGGAGAAGACATATCGGATGGTTCATACCGCTGTACGAGTGGACTGGACGATTGTTAACACCGAAGTGGAAGCGTTACAGCTTGAATTTACCTGGATTAAATCTGAGAACCCGCAGTTCAATATTCAATTTAAAGACGATAAGTCATATCCATATTTGGCGGTCAGCCTGAGAGATGAGTTTCCTAAGCTCTATATCTCTCGCGCAAAGAAGCTACCAGGTGTGAAATATTTTGGTCCATATGCACATGCGTGGGCACTTCGAAGCACCTTTGATGTATTGCAGAAAATTTATCCCATCCGCAGTTGTTCTGACTCAAATTTCGCACGGGCATCTAAATCTGGTCGCCAATGTTTACTAGGGGATATTGGTAAATGCGCAGCTCCCTGTGTTGGCTGGGTCTCGCCAGATGAACATAAGAAACTCGCTAAAGATCTAGTTAAATTCCTGGACTCCAATCCCGATGATATTGAGAAGACTTTAGAGATTGATATGGCGAAAGCCTCAGAGAACGAGGAGTTTGAAAAGGCTGCAAAAATTCGCGACCAGATTCATGCACTAAAGAGATCCTCCGAAACAGCCGGCACGATGCTCAGCCCATCTTTAAGTGCGGATGTGATTGCAGCACACGAAGAGACCACTCATGCTGGCGTCACTCTCTTCTCGGTTCGTCACGGGCGGGTAGTGGGTTCACGGTCATGGGTGCTTGATCGCTCTGATGTATTAGAAGATCAATCAATTATTGAGGCCGCACTCATCAAGGTCTATGCCGAATCCGATCCAGCTACTGAGATATTGGTGCAGGAACTTCCTGACAATTTCGAAGCTATCCAAAGCTTGCTGGCGGAACGAAGTGGCCACAAGGTATCGATTGTCTCGCCGCAGCGAGGGGAGAAAGTAGATGTACTCGCAACCGTAAAACTCAATGCTCACCAAGCGCTGATTCAATATTTGAGCAAACGTTCTAATGATGCCGCAGTCAGTGGAAAGGCACTTGAAGAGATTGCCGCCGCTCTTGATCTCAATGAATTACCACTTCGAATCGAATGTTTTGATATTTCAAATATCCAAGGGACATCGATGGTCGCCTCTATGGTGGTTTTTGAAGATGGGCAGCCAAAGAAATCCGATTATCGTCGATTTGCGATAGATGACAACGAGGGCTTTGACGACACTCGGGCGATGCACCATGTGCTCACCCGCAGACTTAAGCGCTATTTGGCTGAACGCGAAATTAGTGTGGATGAGATCAATGAACTTGGCGGAGCCAAGCCTAAATTCGCATACCCGCCACAATTAATCGTTGTCGATGGTGGTGCTCCACAAGTTGCCGCCGCTGCCCGAGCTCTCGCAGATTTAGGGATATCCGATATAGCTCTTTGTGGTCTAGCTAAGCGGTTAGAAGAGGTATGGCTTCCCGACAATAAAAACCCGGTGATATTTCCACGGCACAGCGAGGGTCTTTATATGTTGCAGAGAATTCGGGATGAAGCACATAGGTTTGCCATCACATTCCATCGCAGCAAACGTTCCAAGATTATGCTCGAGTCTCTGCTAGATGAGATACCAACGTTAGGCGATGTTCGACGCAAAGCCTTGCTGGAGAAATTTGGTTCAGTCGCAGCTTTGAGAAAATCTACGCTCGAAGAGATATCGGCTATTCCTGGCATCGGAGAGAAGACGGCAACTCAAATTCTGAATACCCTGACGGAGAGTTCGGCACCGATAGAGATAATCGATATGCAAACAGGTGAAATTCTCACCCAAGATTGAGTATCTTTTATCCATGGCATCTAATGAGGTCGTAGTCGTAACCGGCATGAGTGGTGCTGGACGCTCAACCGTAGCGCACGCAATTGAAGATCTTGGATGGTATGTCGTAGATAATCTCCCGCCGTCATTGTTGGCCAATCTCTGCGAATTGACCGCAAAGAGTGCAACAAATATCGCTGTTGTTATCGATGTGCGCGGTCGTCAATTTTTCGACGATTTAAGTAAGGCTCTTGCCGAACTAACAGAGAAATCTATCTCGCACCGAATTCTCTTTGTAGATTGTGCTGATGAGGTTCTAGTGAGGCGATTTGAATCAACTCGCCGTCCTCATCCATTGCAAGGAACTGGACGGATTCTAGATGGCATCGTCAAAGAGCGCGAACGCTTGCAAGAAGTCCGCTCCTCGGCCGATATTGTTATCGATTCATCGGCACTCAATATTCACCAATTAGAGAAGAAGATTGCAGATCTATTCGCGCAAGGAGATGGCGCAGATCTGCGGGTAAACATTCTCAGCTTTGGTTATAAATATGGAATTCCGGTTGATGCCGACCTCGTTACTGACTGTCGGTTTATAGCGAATCCATTCTGGGTTCCAGAACTTCGCCCACAAAATGGTCTGGACCAACCAGTTAAGGATGCTGTTCTCGGCACTGAAAATGTGCAGACCTTTCTTGATCGATATATAGCTCTCTTTGAAACAATGGCGACCGGATTCATTTTCGAAGGTAGAAAATATCTAACTCTTGCAGTTGGGTGCACCGGAGGTAAACACCGAAGTGTTGCTATCGCGCATGAACTTGCCAAGCGGTTAGATGGATTGACTCACCCCTCTGGTAAGCGGATTTCGGCACAGGCGATAGACCGCGATCTCGGGCGAGAGGTGTAGATGTCGCCTCGTGTTGTCGCATTGGGTGGAGGACATGGTTTGGCAGCCACGTTAAATTCGCTACGCACATTGACCTCAGAGATAACTGCAGTTGTAACGGTTGCCGATAATGGCGGGTCAAGTGGGCGATTGCGGCAGGAATTTAATCAACTCCCACCTGGTGATTTGCGTATGGCGCTGGCAGCTCTCTGCGCGGATGACGAATGGGGTCGTGGTTGGGCGCAAGTTTTGCAGCATCGCTTCACCAGTTCAGGCGAGATGAATGGTCACGCGGTTGGAAATCTACTTCTCACCGCCTTATGGGATATTGATCAGAATCTTGTCGCCGGTCTGGATCGAGTTGGCGAACTACTTAAAGTTGTTGGTCGAGTCCTACCAATGGCGATAGAACCTTTAGATATTGCCGGAACTTTTCGAACAAAATATGGAATTCAAGACGTCCGAGGTCAGGTAGAAGTTGCTACAACTCAAGGAGAGTTACAGGCGTTACATCTAATTCCAGAAAAACCACAAGCGACCCCAGAAGTTCTTGATGCGATTGCAGATGCAGAATGGATAACGATTGGACCAGGTTCATGGTTCTCCAGCGTGATGCCACACATTCTCCTGTCGGCGCAAGCGGATGCAATCTCCAAATCTGCGGGAAAGAAGATTCTGATTTTCAATCTTCCGGAAAATAGCAACGACGGTGAATTTGCGGGTAATTCGCCTGAGGAACATTTACAGTTAGTGCGAAACCATCTACCTAACCTTCACCTTGACTATGCAATCGCGGATCCGACCGTGATTACGCCCACAAGTACCCTAGAAAATCTCGTCCAATCTTGTGGGGGAGAGCTAATAGTGGCCGATATTGCCCAAGAGGTTAACCCTCACCACCATGATCCTGAGAAATTAACATCGGTTTTCGCACACATTTTTCGTTGAACCCTGATTAGATACCGACATGGCCATGACTGCATCTGTTAAAGACGAACTCAGCCGTCTGGCGGTCACCAAACCTTGTTGCCGCAAAGCTGAAGTATCCGCACTTCTCCGTTTCGCTGGTGGACTACACATCGCCGCAGGAAAAATTGTGATTGAGGTCGAGCTCGATACTGCTCAGACTGCGCGCAGGTTGCGTAAAGATATCTCTGAAGTCTATGGACATGAATCCGAACTGGCGGTTCTCTCTCCCTCCGGATTGCGCAAGGGAAGTCGCTACGTAGTTCGAGTGACTTCAGATGGAGATGCACTCGCTCGTCAAACAGGATTAATTGATGCAAATAATCGACCTGTCCGTGGCTTACCTCCACAAGTTGTCTCCGCCGGAATCTGCGATGCCGAAGCTGCTTGGCGCGGGGCATTCTTGGCTCATGGCTCACTCACTGAACCCGGTCGTTCTTCAGCGTTAGAGATCACCTGCCCCGGACCAGAAGCCGCATTGGCACTTGTGGGATCTGCACGTCGACTTGGCATAACTGCTAAAGCTCGAGAGGTACGAAGCGTTGATCGAGTAGTGCTACGCGATGGCGATGCAATTGGCGCGCTCCTCACTCGTTTGGGTGCGCATGAATCTGTTCTTGCCTGGGAAGAGCGCCGGATGCGACGCGAAGTTCGCGCGACTGCAAATCGCTTAGCCAATTTTGATGATGCAAATCTTCGTCGGTCAGCGCGCGCTGCGGTTGCGGCATCTGCTCGCGTACAACGCGCAATGGAAATTTTAGGAGAAGAAATCCCCGATCACCTTAAAGAGGCCGGAGAACTTCGTATCAATCATGGTCAAGCAAGTCTGGAAGAACTTGGTTCCCTTGCTACTCCACCCATGACGAAAGATGCTATCGCCGGACGCATCCGCCGTCTGCTTGCGATGGCCGATAAGCGCGCGCATGACCAAGGAATTCCCGATACGGAAGCAGGGTTAAGTCCCGATTTACTCGGCTAAAGCTCGCCGATGATAGGCTTACCCCCATCACAACGTTGTGGCAATTACTTGAATTGGCCCAATCTTCCCGTCTCATCCGACTTGTAAGTCGCCCTTCGGGAACTTTTTCATATTCGTGAAAGCAGGTTTATCGTGGTTCGTGTTGGTATTAATGGTTTTGGTCGTATCGGTCGCAACTTCTTTCGTGCCGTTCTTACTTCAGGCGCGGATATCGAAATCGTCGGCGTTAACGACTTAACAGATATCGCAACTCTTGCTCATCTCCTTAAGTATGACTCCATCTTGGGTCGCTTAGGACTGCCGGTCTCACATTCAGATAACTCCATCACTGTTGGCGGAAAGACATTTCGCGTCTTTGCAGAGAAGGATCCAGCAAATCTGCCATGGGGCGAAGTTAAGGCAGATATCGTTATTGAATCTACTGGTTTCTTCACCAAGGCAGCAGATGCCAAGAAGCACATCACCGGCGGAGCTAAGAAAGTCATTATTTCTGCGCCAGCAACAGATGAAGACATCACCATAGTTATGGGTGTCAACGATATGGATTACGACGCTGCGGTTCACAACGTCATCTCTAATGCATCCTGTACCACTAACTGCCTTGCACCCATGGCAAAGGTTTTGGATGAGGAATTCGGAATCATTCGCGGTCTCATGACCACTATTCACGCTTATACAAATGACCAGGCGCTCTTGGATCAGCCACACAAGGATCTGCGCCGCGCACGCGCCGCTGCAATCTCAATTGTTCCTAGTTCAACCGGTGCCGCTAAGGCGATCTCACTTGTTCTGCCTAACCTCAAGGGCAAACTAGATGGGTTCGCGATGCGCGTTCCAGTTCCTACCGGCTCTGCCACTGACCTCACTGTTGAACTCTCCAAGGAAGTAACTGCAGTAGAAGTTAACGCTGCTATTAAGAAGGCAGCTGAAGGCTCTCTTAAGGGTTACCTGACTTATACCGAAGACCCAATTGTCTCTGCCGATATCGTGACTGATCCAAGTTCATGCGTCTTTGATGCTGGACTCACTAAGGCAATCGGCTCGACCGTAAAAGTTGTCGGTTGGTATGACAACGAGTGGGGTTATTCCAACCGCCTAGTAGACCTCGTCGGTCTTGTCGGAAAGAAGCTCTAACCTCCCGAATGAATATCAATTCACTTGAAGGGTTGGATGTAAGGGGCAAGCGAGCTTTGCTTCGCTGCGACCTTAATGTTCCGATTAAAGATGGCGTGATCGCCGATGATGGTCGGATTCGCGCATCTCTTCCGACAATCCAATATCTCATTAGCCAAGGTGCTTCGGTAGTAATAATGGCGCATCTTGGCCGACCAAAGGGGGAGCGCAAGCCAGAACTCTCCTTAGCTCCCGTTGCAAAACGACTCGGAGAACTTCTCGGGCAGGAAATCGGATTCTCTTCAGCTATTCGCGGGGCAGGCACAGCCGTTGCCACTCTCAATGCTGGTGATGTTCTACTCCTAGAAAATATTAGATTTGAAGCAGCCGAAACAAGTAAAGATGATTCGGAACGATTGGATCTTGCACGGGAACTAGCATCATATGCAGATTGTTTCATCAGCGATGGATTTGGTGCTGTGCATCGCAAGCACGCATCTGTTTATGATGTTGCGCAACTGTTACCGCACGCTGCTGGCTACTTGGTACTTGCAGAAGTTGAAGTTCTTAAGAGATTGACGGATTCACCAGAGCGCCCATATGGGGTAGTACTTGGGGGAGCGAAGGTCTCTGACAAAATTGGTGTTATCTCTAATCTGCTCGATAAGGTAAATATTCTTGCCATTGGCGGCGGAATGCTCTTCACATTCCTAGCGGCGCAAGGAAAGGAGATCGGCGCATCCCTCGTGGAAACCGACCTTATTCCCACGGTCAAAGAATTGTTGGAGCGCGCAAAAAAGCTTGGAGTCACCATCCTGCTTCCCACCGACATTGTCGTTGCGCCGGAGTTTAAAGTTGATGCCCCACCAACAGTTGTTAGCGCTGATTCAATTCCGATGGATCAGATGGGTCTAGATATCGGTCCAGTTACAGCGACAACATTTGCCACAGCCATCGCAGAGTGTAAAACGGTTTTTTGGAATGGTCCGATGGGAGTCTTTGAATTTCCAAATTTCGCGCACGGAACTCAAGTTGTAGCAGATGGCCTCACCAAAGTTTCCGGAATCTCGGTGGTAGGTGGCGGCGACTCAGCTGCTGCAGTGCGAAAATTAGGGTTCCAAGATTCACAATTTGGGTATATTTCGACCGGTGGTGGCGCTTCCTTAGAGTATCTCGAAGGTAAAGAACTTCCGGGATTAACAGCTTTACTTTAATTTTCATCGTCCATCAAAGGAGCTCGAATGCGCAAGCCACTCATCGCAGGTAACTGGAAGATGAACCTCAATCACCTCGAAGCAATTGCGGTCACCCAGAAACTTTCGTACTCACTCGATGATAAAGACTTTGATGCGGTTGATGTACTGGTAATTCCACCTTTTACTGATATTCGTTCGGTACAGACCCTCATTGACGGTGATCGTCTGCGACTCGTATATGGAGCGCAGGATCTTTCGCCTGATGCGAGCGGCGCATTTACTGGCGATATTTCCGGTTCGATGCTGCACAAATTAGGTTGCTCTTTCGTTGTTGTTGGGCACTCTGAACGCCGTGCAATTCACAACGAGACCGATGAACTATGCAATCGCAAGATTAAGGCTGCTCTTGTTAATGAGCTCACTCCAATTCTCTGTATTGGTGAGGAACTCGCAGTTCGCGAATCTGGCAATCAAGTTGACCATGTTCTCGCCCAATTGCGTGGCGGCTTAAAGAATTTGCATAAGCCTGATTTGAAGAAGATCGTTTTTGCTTACGAGCCAGTCTGGGCAATCGGAACCGGTAAGACTGCCACACCCGAGGATGCGCAAGAAGTATGCGCCGCCATCCGAACTGAGTTAGCCAAAATTGGCAGCGATGAAATTGCCCAGGCGGCACGAATCCTCTACGGCGGCTCCGTGAAATCTGCAAATATCGTTGAAATCATGAAACAGGCCGATGTAGATGGCGTCCTTGTGGGAGGAGCCAGCCTAGATCCAGAGGAATTTGCTCGAATTGCTAAGTTCCATCGGGTGGCAACGGCTTAACCCCTTCCGCTCAGGCGGTATCCTTAACCTCTTACCGTTCGCCACTGTTTTAGGAGTCTTACGTGATTTTTGCCCTATCGCTACTTCTGGTTATCACCAGCGTTCTGATGATTCTCTTGGTACTTCTCCATAAAGGTAAAGGCAGTGGCCTATCTGATCTATTCGGCGGAGGAATTTCCTCAAACTACGGCGGTTCATCGGTCGTAGAACGTAACCTTGACCGCATCACCATCGTTGCTGGCGGACTGTGGTTTGCCACCGTTGTCGCATTAAGCCTTCTTCTTAAGACTGCTTAATCTTAGGAATTTTTTTAGAAGATTTTTCGTTCCGTATCTATTGAGAATTACTAAGTAAGGAGTTCATATGGGTAGCGCAATCCGCGGTAGTCGTGTCGGCGCAGGACCAATGGGCGAGGCCGAGCGTGGCGAGGCGATTCCAAGATTCCGAGTCTCTTACTGGTGCGCCAATGGCCATGAGACAACGCCTTCATTTGCTCAAGACGGAACAGTTCAGATTCCTGAGGAGTGGGATTGTCCTCGTTGCGGTTATCCAGCCGGGTTAAACAAAGATAAGCCGCCACTTCCAACGAAGAACGAACCATATAAAACTCACTTAGCATATGTAAAAGAGCGACGCACAGAGGCCGAAGCAGCAAAGATTCTTGCGGATGCTCTTTCAGCCCTTCGTGGTGAGGATTAAGACCTCACAGCTTCTAACAACTCGTGAATACCCGCTCTTCGATTCTTCAGATGGAATCGGATGAGCGGGTATTTTCTTGTTGATAGTGCTTGGCCATCGCCGAGAACCTGCGCCATCAATAAGGTATGAAACCCATAGTTCCGGCCTGGGATTGCAATATCAAAATCCGATTCTCCAGATATCTGAATAAATGCACCATTCTGTTGGCCACCCTTATGAAACTGACCAGTGGAATGGAGGAAGCGTGGACCCCATCCGAAGGTAGTGGGTTTGTTTGTTCGCTCCGCGATTAGTGTGCGAATACTAAGAATCTCATCATCTAATCCGCGTGCAAGATATGCCATTGCCGCAAAGTAATAGTTGTCCTGGATAAGAAAATTGGAGATGATCTCCGAAAGATTTGTACCTTTGATATCTCCATAAACCGAAATATTTTCACTTTCAAATTCAGGAGCAGGGGAGTGCACCTTTCCATCCTTCCAAGTACTTAATAGAGAACCTGTACGCTCTTTTGCCTCAGTAACATTTGGCTGATTGAATGGATCGATAGCTAAGGCGCGGCTGAGAAGTGCTGTTATCCATTCCCAGAGGATGAACTGTTCACCCAGTGAGGCATCGATGATTAGGTCCGCTGAATTACCCGTGAAGGCAACAGTAAAGATTCGACCACCGACCGGTGCGTGCGCCCCCTCGATAACTACGGGAACACGGCCCGTTTCATTCTTCCCGGTTGATTCAGCTACTAGTTGTTCGATCCAGTCAGAGATGCCGGGAAGTAGTGAACCCTGGTCATAGAAGGCGATAGCTTCTTCGGTGCATTCAAAGAGGATTGTGGCGATGTTGATCGCTGCAGAATCATTCGAGGTAAAGGTCTGCGCCGCAGCTTCGGCGTCATCCAGAAGTACGGAGACATCAACTCCCATCAGAGCCGCAGGCACTAACCCGAAAGCAGTGAGTGCGCTGTAACGTCCTCCTACATGTGGATCAGCATTGATAGTTCTTAAGCCAAGAGCGCGGGCTTCGCTATCGAGCGGAGAACCAGGATCTGTTATAACAACCATATGGTCAGCTAGATTTAAACCAGCCGCAATAATTTGTTCGGCGAAGTATGAGCGCTGTGAAGCAGTTTCAATCGTTGAACCGGATTTAGAGCCAACGACAACCACAGTGGAAGTTAAATCAGCAGGCAGCGCGGCCGCGATCTGTGCTGGATCAGTTGAGTCGAGAACTGTTAGTTTTTTCTCATAGTGCTTGGCGATAACTTCTGGCGCAAGCGAGGATCCACCCATTCCACAGAGGATGATGTTGGTGAGATTGGTGCTGCGCGCCCATGCCGAAAGGGCGTCGAGTTCGGGGAGTAGATCACGAGAAGTAACTGGAAGGTCGATCCAATTGAGACGAATTGCAGCCTCGGCCGCAGCAGCCTCGCCCCAGAGCGAAGCCTCCTTGCGAGCGAGTTTGGGAGCACAGGTCAATAGATCTTTATAAGTTGCTGAGTCTCTATTCAAACTTGTCAGAGCTGGACCACGAAGTGCAATGGTCATCCAATAACCGCCGCCACATTTGCAAGGAGCTCGTTCCAAGCTTTCTGAAATCCCAATACGGCTGCATCTTCAAGAGCTGCAGTTATATGGTCAATATCCACGCCAGCCTCCGCCAAGGATTTGAAAATTACATGAGCGGCGGGAATTTCAGAGGTGATGGTGTCGCCTCGAACAATTCCATGTGCACGAACTTCATCAAGCGTGCCTTCTGGCATGGTGTTCACGGTGTTTGCTGCAACTAACTCAACGACATAACGAGTCGTGTTGTAGCTCTTATCTTTAACGCCCGTCGATGCCCAGAGCGGACGTTGATAGTTTGCGCCTTTTGCGGCCAGGCTCTTCCATCGTTGCGAACGAGTAGTGTTCAAAAAGGCTTCATAGGCTAAATGTGCATTTGCTATCGCCGCTGTGCCGCGAAGCTCGGAACCGGGATGATGATCATCGAGTTGCTTATCCACCTCTGTATCGATGCGACTCACGAAGAAAGAGGCGACCGAATGAATATCAGATAGTGGCAGACCGTTCCCTAGTCGACGCTCGAGACCACGGAGATAGGCATCCGAGACGGCTACATATCGTTCAACCGAGAAGATAAGCGTGACATTTATGCTGATACCGCGCGCTGTAAGTTCTTCAATCGCCGGAAGTCCTGCGATTGTGGCTGGAACCTTAATAAGAACATTGGGGCGGTTAACAATCTCGTGGAGTGCGAGTGCGCGAGCAATAGTGCCTTGCGTGTCATAGGCCAGATCTGGCTCCACCTCGATGGATACCCTTCCATCTACTCCGGAGCTCGCTTGGTAGGTATCAAGAAAGAGATCGCATGCTGCTCTAACATCATCGGTAGTCAGTCTCGTGACTATTTGAGCTATGGATGCGCCATCGGCGGAGAGCGACTTAATATCTGCAGAATATTTCTCAGATTTAGAGATCGCTGATGAGAAAATGCTCGGGTTCGTTGTTACACCGACGACATGTGAAGAGGCAATCAATTGCGCAAGTGAACCACTCTCCAGGCGCTCTCGAGATAAATCGTCGAGCCAAATAGCTAATCCCGAATTGGAGAGTTCTTGTAAAGCTGACATGTGCGTCCTATCTCTCTATCTATTCGCCCGTGCGATCGATTTCTTCGCAGCTGCTGCCACATTTTCTGCCGTGAATCCATACTCGGTGAAGAGGAATCCTGCGCTGGCCGATGCGCCGAAGTGATCTAGGCTCACAATTTCGCCGGCATCGCCCACGATTTCACGCCACCCCGTTGCCACGCCCGCTTCAACTGAGACTCTTGCGCGTATAGCAGCTGGAAGAACACTCTCTCGATATGCATCCGTTTGGTTCGCAAACCATTCCAGACATGGGGCGCTAACTACTCGAGCATTAACTCCATCACTAGTTAAGAGATCTTGGGCGGCAAGAGCAACTGCAACCTCTGAGCCAGTTGCGATGATGATGACATCTGGCGCTGCCTTAGAGTCACTAATAATGTATGCGCCTTTTGTTACTCCTTCGGCGGATGCATATTTCGCTCTATCCAATACTGCAAGATTTTGTCTGGAGAGAGCGAAGCCGATTGGCGCAGGATTTTGAATCACCTGACGCCAGGCAATCGCAGTTTCATTTGCATCGGCTGGACGGATCATCGCAAAGTTAGGAATCATGCGTAAGGAGGCGATATGTTCAATCGGTTGGTGCGTTGGGCCATCTTCACCGAGACCAATTGAATCGTGAGTCCAGATAAAAGTTACCGGGATATTCATAAGGGCGGCGAGGCGCACTGAGCCTCGCATGTAATCGCTGAAGACTAAGAAGGTTCCACCGAAAGGCTTAGTCAGGCCGTGGAGTGCTATGCCGTTGAGGATCGCTCCCATTGCATGTTCACGAATACCAAAGTGAATGATGCGACCATAAGGATGAGCGCCCTTCATTTCGCTGCTCGCTGGCAGAAATGAGCCGCCACCTTCAATCAAGGTGTTATTGCTCTCGGCAAGATCCGCAGAACCACCCCAGAATTCCGGTAGAACTCCTGCAAGGGCATTGATAATTTTTCCGGAAGCGGAACGAGTTGCAATGTCTTTACCGGATTCAAATGTTGGTATGGATTTCTCCCAGCCTGCGGGAAGATCTTTGCGTTGTAGACGGGCGAGGAGATCGGCTTTATCTGGATGAGCCGCTTTCCATGTATTGAACTCCGAATCCCATGATGCGCTAAGCGCTGCACCACGTTCAGAAATTTTGCGGGCATGAGTTAAAACATCTTCACCCACTTGGAAGTTGAGTTCTGGATTTAGTCCCAGTTCTTTCTTTGTGGCAGCAACTTCATCTGCACCGATTGCAGAGCCATGAGATTTGGCGGTTCCTCGAGCATTAGGTGCTGGCCATGCGATAACAGAGTGCAGACGAATGAGGGTGGGCTTGGAACTCTCGTTCTCTGCTTGGTTCATGGCTTCTTCTAATGCCACGCGATCTACATCACCGTTGGCGAGTGTGTGGACTTCAATAACATTCCAATTGTAGGAACGATAGCGAGCAGAAACATCTTCGGTAAAGGCAACATGAGTATCGCCTTCGATAGAGATTCTATTGTCGTCGTAAATTACTTTGAGATTGCCCAGCGCTTGTGTTCCCGCGATAGAGCTCGCTTCTGAACTAATTCCCTCCTGCAAATCTCCATCGGAGGCGATTACCCAAATATTGTGATCGAAGAGGGAGGTAGTCGATTCTGGATCGAAGAGTCCCTTTTCGTAGCGGGCAGCCATCGCCATACCTACAGCGCTAGCGATTCCTGAGCCAAGTGGTCCTGTTGTTATTTCTACTCCTGTTGTATGGCCATATTCAGGATGAGCAGGTGTGAGCGAATGAGCTGTCCGAAAATTTTCGATGTCAGAGAGTTCGAGGCCATAACCTGAAAAATAGAGCTGGATATATAGAGTGAGCGAGGAGTGTCCGCAGGAGAGGACAAATCGGTCTCGTCCTATCCACTCGGGTCGCGAAGGATCATGCCGTAGAAAACGTTGAAAAAGAGTGTAAGCAACAGGAGCTAGTGACATCGCAGTTCCTGGATGGCCGTGTCCGGCTTTTTGAACCGCATCTGCCGCAAGTGCGCGAGCGATGGCAACAGCCTTATCGTCGAGAGCAGTCCAGGGGAGGGTATTAAGCGCCATGTTCTGTTCCTTTACTTTCTCTGGTGAAGTAGTTGATATTTCCCTTAAGTTTCAAATTCCAAGCTGCAGTCCATACCAGCCCTGAGCCCAGAAGGTGGAGGCCGACGATTAGTTCTGGAAGTCCCGTGAAGTACTGGATATATCCAAGTGTGCCTTGGGCGAGTGAAACAGCGAGAAAAATCTTTACAGCTTTATCAAAATCATTGTTAGTAGAAGTTGTTCGAGTGACTCTATTTACGAGAATCAATGCAATTGTTAGACAGATAAGAGCGATGACCGTGTCGGCGTGTAGCCAGGAAACCATCTGGGGATCAAAGCCAAAGCGTTTAGCTTGCTCATCTCCTGCATGTGGGCCACTGCCGGTTACCACCGTTCCCAAAGTCACGACAAGTACAGTTAGTGGAATGAGTATTTTCGCAAGAAGTTGAGATGTTGGGTGGGTAGGCGATCCCTCTTTAAGAAGTATCTTCTGCCGTAATGCGAGTGCGCCGGCAATGAGAGGCAGGCTCAATAGGAAATGACCTGCAACCGGAATTGGATTTAATTGTGTAAGTACCGTAATCCCGCCCAATATTCCTTGAGCAAAGATTCCCAAGAATTGGCCGAGTGCGAGAAGGCGAATATGTTTCTTATCAGCGCGATTCTTACTCCAACGAATTCCGCCTATGAGAGCGGCGAGTGAAACAGCAACTAAAACAAAGGTGAGTAGTCGATTAGAAAATTCGATCCATGCATGTAGAGCGCCTTGTGCTTGATGAGGAACTGGCGTGTATGAACCAGGCGTGCACTCTGGCCAGGTCGGACATCCCAAGCCCGAACCAGTCAGACGGACAGCTCCGCCGGTGACGATAATTCCAACTTGCAGGGCCAACAGGGCGGTAAATATCGTCCGTTTCAACCTCACCGCGCTCATATTGGAAGCCTATCTAGGAGGTTGGCGAGCAGCGGGTATTAGTGGGATACGCCTCGTTTGATTCGCGTCTCGCAAGTGGAAAGTTGCGGGGAATTACGCAACACTACTGTTGTGAAAAAGAGCGAGCCAGACCGCACCCGCACCCAGGTGGCCCGGGCGATTTTAGAGGGCGGTCCTGCCACAGCGGCCACTCTCGCTCAAGCTCTCGCCATCACCCCCGCCGGCATTAGACGCCACCTCGATGCCCTGGTTGCTGAAGGAATTTTGATTGCTCGCGATCCCTACCAAACTCCGGCTGAACGCGGACGTGGACGCCCGTCAAAGGTTTTCGCGATGACTGATATGGGACGAGAACAATTCGAACATTCTTATGATGATCTGGCAGTTTCAGCCCTCAAATTTATGGCCAAGCAAGGCGATAAGCGTTTAGTTCAAGAATTTGCAACTGCTCGCGCGCAAGACATTGCTCAACGCGCAGAGAAGAAAATTGGAAGTAAGAAGTCTCTGACCGAGAAGAGTAAAGCTCTCGCGCAATTCCTCACCACAGAAGGTTTCGCGGCCAATTCGCATACGCAAGGTCTTGGTGAAGAACTATGCCAGAACCATTGCCCTATCGCACATGTTGCGGCGCAATTTCCAGAGTTATGTGAAGCCGAAACTGCAGCGTTCTCCGAACTCCTCGGAACTCACGTACAACGTCTTGCCACCATCGCACACGGCGAAGGTGTCTGTACAACCTTTATACCAACAAAGAACTTCGCCAATCTCGCAACTTCCGGAAAGGGAAAATAATGAGCGATACAACAACACATCCTGAACTCGAGGGAATTGGCACGTATGAATACGGCTGGTCAGATAAGAACGATGTCAGCGCCAACAGTCGACGCGGCATTAACGAAGAAGTAGTTCGCGATATCTCGGCCAAGAAGAACGAGCCACAGTGGATGCTCGACTTGCGCCTGAAAGGTCTCTCACTATTCGAGAAGAAGCCCATGCCATCATGGGGTTCAGATCTCACTGGTATTTTCTTCGATACCATTAAATACTTCGTGCGTTCTACCGAGAAGGTAGCGCAGACCTGGGAAGACCTTCCAGATGATATTAAGAATACCTACGACCGTTTAGGAATTCCTGAAGCGGAGAAGCAACGCTTGGTATCTGGCGTCGCTGCGCAGTACGAGTCAGAAGTTGTTTATCACTCGATTCGTGAAGATTTAGAGGCACAAGGCGTTATTTTTGTTGATACTGATACTGGCTTACGCGAACATGAAGAACTTTTCAAAGAGTATTTCGGCACTGTTATTCCGGTTGGAGATAATAAGTTTGCTGCGCTCAATACCTCAGTTTGGTCCGGCGGTTCATTCATCTATGTTCCCAAGGGCGTCAAAGTGGATATTCCACTACAGGCTTATTTCCGAATTAACACCGAGAATATGGGTCAATTCGAACGTACGCTGATTATCGCTGATGAGGATTCTTACATCCACTATGTAGAAGGTTGTACTGCACCGATCTACTCTTCAGATTCACTTCACTCTGCAGTTGTAGAGATCATTGTTAAGAAGGGTGCTCGCGTTCGTTACACCACTATTCAAAACTGGTCGAACAACGTTTATAACTTGGTCACAAAGCGCGCAACCTGTGCTGAAGGTGCAACTATGGAATGGATCGATGGAAACATCGGTTCGAAGGTCACCATGAAGTATCCAGCTGTCTTTTTGATGGGACCTCACGCAAAGGGCGAAACACTTTCTATTGCTTTCGCCGGCGCCGGACAACACCAAGACACTGGTTCCAAGATGGTCCACGCAGCTCCTTACACATCCTCCACAATCATCTCTAAATCTGTTGCCCGCGGGGGAGGACGTACCTCTTACCGTGGATTAGTCCAGATTCAAGATGGTGCGCACCACTCCAAATCCACCGTTAAATGTGATGCGCTATTAGTGGACACCATCTCTCGCTCTGATACTTATCCGTATGTAGATATCCGCGAAGATGATGTTTCAATGGGCCACGAGGCAACTGTCTCCAAAGTCTCTGAAGATCAACTCTTCTATTTGATGTCTCGCGGAATGTCAGAGGATGAAGCGATGGCAATGATTGTTCGCGGTTTCATCGAGCCAATCGCCCGTGAACTTCCTATGGAATACGCACTTGAGCTCAACCGACTAATTGAACTTCAAATGGAAGGTGCAGTTGGTTAATGAGTTCTCTAACAACAAATTACCTTGCACCGTCGGGCCGGGAGGAGGCGTGGCGTTTTACGCCGCTATCTCGCCTAGGTGGTCTGCTGGATTCAGCAATCACACTTGCGGATTCCCCGTCGTTAACTGCTTTGGATCTACCCCAGGGCGTTTCCTTTTCGAAGATTGCAACCGCTCCACTCTCCCAGACAACTGATGAAGCTACTTTGCGAGTACGAGCTGCAGTGGCTCTGACATCTGAGCTATCGATCGCTTCTGGTGTTGAAGTGTCCGAGCCAATTTTCCTCAAGCGCACCGTAAAAGGTGGCGTGCCAGAAGCCTCACGACTTGTTGTATCTCTGGCACCGAATGCTCGAGCAACTGTAGTGATTGAGAATGTTGGCACCGCCGTTATTGCTGAAGAGATTGAGTTCTCACTGGGTTCCGGCTCGCACCTTCGGTTTATCTCTTCCCAAGAATGGGATGCGACAACAGTTCATCTGGGCAGTCATCATGCAATCATCGGTAAAGATGCCGAGTTTATTTCGACGGTTGTTACTGTCGGAGGATCATTAGTTCGACTGCTTCCTACCGTCGAATACTCTGGCACCGGTGGCAGCGCCGAACTCTCTGGTGTCTACTTCTCTACCAGTGGACAGCATCTTGAGCACCGCATGCATGTGGATCACAATGTTCCTAATTGCAAGAGCCGCGTTAACTACAAGGGCGCACTCGCTGGCGAGAACGCTCGTTCTGTGTGGATTGGCGATGTCTTTATTCGTGCCGCAGCCGAGGGCACGGACACCTACGAACTCAATCGCAATCTTCTTCTCAGTGATGGAGCTCGCGCAGATTCAGTGCCTAACCTTGAGATTGAGACCGGCGAAATTGTTGGAGCCGGCCACGCAAGCACCACTGGTCGCTTTGATGACGAACAACTTTTTTACTTACAATCTCGCGGAATCCCTGCTGAGATTGCACGTCGCCTGGTAATTCGTGGCTTCTTTGCAGAGATCGTATCTGGAGTAAGAATCGAATCTGTCGAAGAACGCATTATGGCTCGTATTGATGCCGAACTAGATGCGGTGGCCAACATATGACCTCACTATCTTTTGACTCACTACAACAAGGCAAGCCAACTCGTATCGAAGTCGATGGCGTACCTGTATGTGTTGCGCGGATTGGCGATGAAGTCTTCGCCGTCGCTGACACTTGTTCTCATTCAGAAGCTTCGCTCTCTGAAGGTGATGTTGCCGATTTCAAGATTGAATGCTGGTTACATGGTGCCGAATTCGACCTGCGCACCGGTGAGGCGCTCTCACTTCCCGCAACAGAACCTCTTGCAACCTTTAACGTCCAACGCGATGGAGATTCCATCACAGTAGTTAGTAAGGAATAAATATGAGCACACTCGAGATTAAGAACCTACAAGTTTCTGTCGCTACTGAAGCCGGATTTACAGAGATTCTCAAAGGCGTAGACCTGACTATCAAGTCAGGTGAGACACATGCCATCATGGGACCTAATGGGTCTGGTAAATCTACCCTCGCGTATTCGATCGCTGGACATCCTAAGTACACCATAACGGGTGGTTCAGTGACACTCGATGGCGCTGATGTTTTAGATATGACAGTTGATGAGCGCGCCCGTGCCGGGTTGTTCCTTGCCATGCAATACCCAGTAGAGGTTCCTGGCGTATCTGTCACTAACTTCCTTCGTACAGCGGCTACTGCAATTCGCGGTGAAGCTCCCAAGATTCGTACCTGGGTTGGCGAAGTTAAAGAAGCTATGTCAGAACTCAACATGGACACATCCTTCGCCGAACGCAATGTCAATGAAGGTTTCTCTGGTGGCGAGAAGAAGCGTCATGAAATTCTTCAACTTGGATTGCTTAAGCCTAAATTTGCAATTTTGGATGAGACCGATTCTGGCCTCGATGTTGACGCACTCAAGATAGTCTCTGAGGGAGTTAATCGCGTGAAGGCTTCAAGCGATCTTGGAGTAATGCTCATTACGCACTACACCCGAATCTTGCGTTACATCAAGCCAGATTTCGTACACGTATTTGCAGCAGGTCGCATTGTTGAAGAAGGCGGACCAGAACTTGCAGATAAGCTCGAAGAAAAGGGCTATGCGGAGTACGTCACTAACTAATGTTCACATCCCCTCTTAACGGCGCAGAGATTAGGAAAGATTTTCCCATCTTCTCTAAAACTATGCGCGGGGGAGGGCGGTTGGTTTATCTCGATAGCGGAGCCACGAGCCAGAAACCAAATTCTGTTTTAGATGGCGAGCGATATTTCTACGAGAATCACAATGCAGCGGTTCACCGCGGTTCTCACCTGCTCGCAGAAGAAGCGAATGAGGCCTACGAAGGTGCTCGTGCGATAGTTGCTCATTTCCTCGGTGCAAATCTCGATGAAATTATCTTCACGAAGTCGGCAACCGAGGGTTTGAACTTACTTGCCTACTCCTTCGGAAACTCTGCATCAACCTCACGTTTTGCCCTAAATCCAGGAGATCGCATCGTGCTCTCCGAGATGGAACACCACGCAAATCTGATCCCTTGGCAGCAACTTGCAAAGCGATGCGGCGCCGAGATTGTCTGGTTCCCAGTTGATCCTGATGGACGATTAGATCTTTCAGCTATGAACGACATCATCAGCGAGAGAACAAAAATTGTTGCACTTACTCATCAATCAAATGTGCTTGGAACGATTAACCCACTCGACCAACTCATCTCTCGTACCCATGAAGTCGGTGCTGTTTTTGTACTTGATGCCTGTCAGTCAGCGCCACATTTTGCAATCGACGTTAAGAGTCTCGGGCCAGACTTCCTAGTCTTTTCTGGGCATAAAGCTCTTGGCCCCACCGGTATCGGAGTTTTATGGGGGAGAGCCGAACTCTTAGAAGAGATGGAGCCATTTCTTACAGGCGGTTCGATGATCGAAAGCGTCACCATGACGGATGCAACTTGGGCATCGGCCCCACGTAAATTTGAAGCGGGCGTTCCTAATATGGCTGGCGCGGTCGGTCTAGGTATAGCTCTTCAATATTTATTGAATGTCGGCATGAATAATGTCGAGGCACACGAACACGCCCTCACTCAATATGCGCTGACTAAATTTGCAGATTTAGAACGCGTCCGCATTATCGGACCAACAGATACAAAAATGCGTGGCTCAGTTCTCTCTTTTGAAATTGACGGGGTTCATCCACATGATGCTGGTCAAGTCTTAGATCAACACGGTATTGCGGTACGCACCGGACATCATTGCGCATGGCCGCTGATGCGCAAGCTCGGCATCGTTGGCACAACCCGCGCCTCTTTTTATATCTATAACGATGAGAAAGATGTCGATGCCCTCATTGATGGAATTCTCGCAACTCAGAAATACTTCAAGGTTTAGCCATGGAACTCGATTCGCTCTATCAAGAGGTCATCCTCGATCATTATCGCAAGCCTGCCCATAAGGCCCTTCAACCTAATCCGACTAACCAAGTCCATCACATCAATCCCGCTTGCGGCGATGAAGTAACCCTCAACTTGCATATGGATGGTCAAAAGATTGTTGACGTCTCTTGGGACGGCGTGGGATGCTCCATCTCTCAAGCAAGCACATCCATCATGACCGATCTTATGATCGGTAAAGATGTTGACTCTGCGATGAAGGTACTTAATGAATTTACCGAGTTAATGCAGAGTAAGGGATCGCTCAAGGGCGATGAAGAAATCCTGGACGATGCAGTTGCTCTCGCAGGTGTATCCAAGTTCCCTGCTCGTATAAAGTGCGCCCTGTTGGGGTGGATGGCTTTTAAGGATGCAGTATCTCAATCGCAATCAGGCAATTAACGGAGGAACCATGGCAGAGACAACACTGGATGACATCACCGAAGCGCTTAAAGATGTGATTGATCCCGAGCTCGGAATCAACGTTGTTGATCTAGGTCTGGTCTATGACCTTCGGTTAGATGATGGAATCGCGACACTTGATATGACACTCACATCTGCTGCATGCCCACTGCAGGATGTAATTGAGGATCAAGCTCGTTCTGTCTTGGCTGATATAACTTCAGATGTGAAAATCAACTGGGTCTGGATGCCACCTTGGGGCCCAAACAAGATCTCTGATGATGGTCGTGAACAACTGCGCGCAATCGGTTTCACCGTATAACTCTCTGCCTTAAGCGTTAGGCTCAAGCCATGTCCATGCACGCAACATTTATGGCAATGCGCTCGATGACTGCCGATCAATCGGTAAAGAATCAGAAGCTCAAAGCCGGTACTTTTAAGCGGATTCTGGGTTTTGCTAAGCCTTACAAATCCCAACTTTCGGTCTTTCTTGTTGCAGTAATTGCAGATTCGCTATTGGTGATTGCCTCACCACTTCTTCTTCGTCGATTAGTTGACGAGGGTGTAATCCCGGGCAATAGCGGACTGGTTACATCTCTTGCGGCAATAGTTGCCGTTCTAGCGCTGGCTGATGCAGCCGTAAGTTTGGTTACTCGATTTCTTTCCAGCCAAATTGGTGAAGGAATTATCTACGAGCTCCGAACCAGGGTCTTTGCTCATGTGCAGAGCCAATCCATCGCCTTCTTTACCCGTACCCAGACTGGCGCACTTATCTCTCGAATCAATTCCGATGTCATAGGCGCGCAACAAGCTTTCACATCCACTCTCTCGGGAGTAGTAAGCAATGTCCTTACCCTGATCTTGGTTATCGGTGCCATGTTGATTCTCTCCTGGCAAATCACATTGGTATCTCTGCTTTTGCTCCCGCTCTTTGTGATTCCCACAAAGTGGCTGGGCCGCAAGTTGCAGGAGTACACGCGTCAGTCATTTCAGTTAAATGCAGATATGTCTTCGACAATGACTGAACGTTTCAACGTCTCGGGAGCCCTTCTTGTCTCGCTGTATGGTGATAAATCATCTGAATCCAATCTCTTCACCAGCCGTGCCAGGCGGGTGGCCGATATCGGCATAAAGATTGCGGTACTCAATCGCACCTTCTTTATTGCCTTCACCACTTTGGCAGCAGTCGCGACCGCTATCGCCTATGGAATTGGTGGCCACTTAGCTATCTCCAAAACAATTACCATCGGCACGCTGCTCGCCATCACAACTTTACTTGCGCGACTGTACGGTCCATTAACTGCACTTTCCAATGTACGAGTAGATGTAATGACTGCTCTTGTCTCTTTCGAACGAGTCTTTGAAGTATTGGATCTCGAACCGATGGTGCAAGATCCAGAAAATCCTAAGGTTATCCCTGCTGGGATGCCTTCAATCACTTTTACTGATGTGCATTTCTCATATCCGAAAGCGGAAGATATCTCGCTTGCATCTCTTGAA
>WLRE01000100.1 GCA_009698045.1 Actinomycetota bacterium
GCAATGAAGATTTACGCGCCACTTGAAGGAAAGCGTTCGGTCAATGCTCTTACTATTACAACTGAGGATGGATCAACTGGCACTCAAGGACGAGTCAGTGATGTAATCCCTGACATCATCGATGCAAACAACATTGACATCATTTACTCATGCGGTCCAATGGGAATGCTCCAAGCCATTACCGAGATTGCGCGTGAAAAAGGCGTCGTCCACCAGTGTGCAGTTGAAGAAGCTATGGCGTGCGGAATTGGAGTCTGCATGACATGCGTTCTCCCAGTTCGTGGCGCCGATGGCACGATTCGAATGTTGCGTTCATGTATTGATGGGCCAGTTATGGATGGCGAGAGCGTCCTCTGGGAGAGCAAGCGAATGATTCCCGAAGGAACTTGGGGCTCATGAGTACCTTCGACTTTACGACTCAGCTTGGTTCTGCCAGATTCAATAATCCAATCTTCACCGCATCTGGGTGTGCTGGATCAGGCAAGGAGTTATCGCAGTTTTTCGCATTAGAAAATCTGGGTGCCGTAGTTACCAAGTCCATAATGCTCAAGCCTCGTTCAGGTCGGGCAACACCACGAATGGCTGAAACACCAAGTGGAATGCTCAATTCCATCGGACTGCAAGGTCCAGGCATAGATATCTTCTTGGAGAACGATATTCCGTGGCTCGTTAATCAAGGGGCTACCATCGTCGTCAGCATCGCGGGCGAGAGCGTCGAGGATTATGCAATTTTGGCACGCAGACTTCGCGCCGTTCCAGGAATCAGCGCGCTAGAGGTCAACATCTCTTGTCCGAATGTTGAGAATCGCGGCCAAGTATTCGCATGCGACCCAGTAACTGCGAGAGCTGCAGTTGAAGCAGTGCGCAGAAATATTGGTGGGGAGCTTCCAATCATTGCAAAACTTTCACCTGATGTTACTGATATTGCAAGCATCGCAGAAGAAGTAGTTGCCGCCGGCGCTGATGGACTTGCCTTGATCAATACCGTCCTTGGAATGGTCATCGACACCAACACCATGCGCCCTAAACTCGCTGGAAAAACGGGTGGTTTATCTGGCCCCGCAATTCGACCAGTTGCTGTTCGTGCGATTTACCAAGTACATGCCCGACTGCCACACGTCAGTATTTTAGGAATGGGTGGAGTAACTAGCGGTCGCGATGCGCTCGAACTAATTTTGGCTGGTGCATCTGCGGTCTCAATTGGTACTGCGACATTCGGTAACCCATTTGCAGCAATGACCGTGCGCTCCGAACTTGAAGAGCTGCTTATTGCAAAAGGATTCTCATCTGTGAAGCAGGCTGTTGGTTATGCTCACCGAGCGGAAGGATAACTATGTCCAGTGCCATTGATAGCCCGATTATTTTGGCAGTTGATACCAAAGATATCGCGACGGCCAGAGCTTGGATTGATTGCACGCGAGAATCAATCTCCACTTATAAGATTGGTCTAGAATTCTTTCTCACACATGGTGCAGCGGGATTAGCGCAGTTGCGAGATGGTCGAGATTTCGATCTCTTCTTAGATTTGAAAATCCACGACATTCCCAACACGGTGGCTGGAGCAGTTCAATCCGTGTCACATATCCGGCCCAGATTTTTGACGGTGCATGCAAGTGGCGGCTCAGCAATGATTAGGGCAGCAGCAGAAGTTAATCCGGAGATCTCCATCACTGCAGTAACGATTCTCACCTCACTCTCCGAAGAAGATGTCACTGAGATTGGTTACGCGCATAATGCTGAAGTTAGCGCGCTATCCCTAGCTCGAATGTCTGCCGCATCTGGGGCAAGATCGATTGTCTCTTCACCCTTTGAGGTAGCAAAGATTAGAGAGCAAGTGGGATCGTCTATCACTCTTATTACCCCAGGTGTTCGTCCGTTAGGTAGCGAGAAGGGTGACCAATCACGTGTAATGACGCCACCAGAAGCCATGGCGGCCGGTGCGAATTATCTTGTCATCGGGCGACCAATCACTGGTGAATGGAAGAACTCTCCTGATGCGATGAGCAAGGCGGCTGCTGCAATACTAGATTCGCTCAACTAGATTACGAACGTGCCGAAACTTCCACCTCCGAAATTAAGCCCCGAAGAACGCGCGCGCGCGAGCGCTGCCGGAGTTATAGCTAGACGCGAGCGCAGCCTCATTAAAGAGCAAATTAGTCAGGGTTCGATCAGTATCTTTGAAGCTGTAAATGATCCTCGTGAGTCGATTCAGCGAATGCGAGTTGTCGAATTGTTGACCGCAGTGCCGGGTATCGGGCTCAAACGGGCAACGCTTTTGATGGAGCGGATTTCTATCTCACCATCCCGTAGAATTGCCGGTCTAGGCGATAAACAGTTGCAAGCACTTCGAAGAGAGCTATCAGTGAACAAGAGCGAGTTGAATGCAGGTGCGCTGCTTGTTATGTCTGGACCTGGGGGAGTAGGTAAGAGCACTATTACTTCACTGCTGCGAGATCACCCAAGTTTCTGGATTAGTATCTCTGCAACAACTCGAGCGCCGCGCGAGAACGAACGTCATGGCCACGATTATTTCTTTCTTGATGATCAAAAGTTTGACTCCATGATTCAAGGAAATGAATTTTTAGAATGGGCAGAGTTTGCCGGTGCTAGATATGGAACACCACGAGAACCGGTTCAACAGTGGCGTAACCTCGGTAAGCACGTTCTATTGGAGATTGAGATTGCTGGTGCGCGCCAGGTCCGCGCTGCTGATCCGCAAGCTTTGTTGGTCTTTATCGCTCCGCCTTCGTGGGAGGAGCTAGTTGCTCGCCTGACCTCTCGTGGTACAGATTCAGCTGAGAGACGAGCGGCGCGGCTAGCCCTGGCGCAAGAGGAGATGGCCGCCTCGGTTGAATTTGACCATATTCTCATAAATTCACAGGTCGAAGAGGTGGCCGCTCAACTGCTATCCTTGGCGACTGCACATCGTGTGGAGTAGCCGTTATTTTGCTTCAACCCCGTTTTAGGAATCACTAACGAAAGAGAGCCTCTCAATGTCTTCAGGAACTTCAATGGACGGAATCACTAATCCACCGATTGACGGTTTACTCGATGCAGCTGGTTCTAAGTACAGCCTCGTTCTCTATGCTGCAAAGCGCGCTCGTCAGATCAATGCATACTATTCCCAGATCGGTGAAGGTCTCCTTGAATATGTAGGACCGCTGGTCGACACATATGTGCATGAGAAGCCACTCTCTATCGCACTTCGTGAAATTAACGAAGGCCTGCTCACTATCGAAAACTTGGAGCCAGTAGCTCCAGAAGTCTCCGCTTAATACCTCTTTAGGTACACCCACTCATGCCACCTCGCGGCCGAGAACTAATTCTCGGGGTTGGTGGTGGAATCGCTGCTTACAAATCGGCTGATCTATTGCGACGCCTGCAAGACCATGGCTTTTTGATCACTGTAGTCCCTACTCGCGCTAGTTTGAATTTCGTAGGCAAGGCAACCTGGGAGGCGCTCTCGGGGCGAGAGGTGCATGAAGACCTCTGGAAAAATGTTTCTAGCGTCCCTCATATCTCACTTGCTCGAAGCGCGGATGCAATAGTTATTGCTCCAGCAACCGCTGACTTAATTGCAAAGATTGCAACAGGTCGCGCTGATGATTTGTTGACAAATATTGTGAGTGCTTCGGCCTCGCCCATCATCCTGGTTCCAGCGATGCACCCTGAGATGTGGCTCAATCCGGCAACTATCGAAAATGTGAAAATTCTGCGGAGTCGAGGCTTGCTAGTTATTGACCCAGATGAGGGAAGACTTACCGGAGCAGATTCGGGTCCAGGTCGCTTTCCCACCTCTGAGCGAATAGTCCACGAGGTTGAAGATTTCTTAGGTTCTAAGGCAGATCTCCAGGGCGTCACAGTCTTAGTGAGCGCTGGTGGAACTCGCGAACCAATCGATGCGGTTCGCTATCTTGGGAATTTATCCTCCGGAAAACAAGGTTATGCACTTGCATATGCTGCAGCAAAGCGAGGAGCAAGAGTTCTCCTTGTTGCAGCGAATTGTGAACAACCTGACATTGAAGGCGTCACCACGATTCACGTCAAAACCGCAGCTGAGATGTTGGAGGCGCTCTCCGCAAATTTTGCTTCAGCTCAAGTACTAATCATGAGCGCGGCAGTTGCGGATTTTCGACCTTCTATTTCATCCGACCAGAAGATCGATAAGTCCGAGCTAGCTTCGCTCACGTTGATTGAGAATCCTGACATCCTCAAGACACTGACTGCTCGCCGATTGCAAGGCCAGGTAATTATTGGTTTCGCCGCACAAACCGGTGAAGGCGGGAGCGAGAAAGCTATGGCTAAGTTGAAGGCAAAAGGCCTCGATGCGATCTATGTCAATGATGTTTCTGGCGGCGCAATCTTTGGCGAAGAGCTGACTAACGGCTCTATCCTCGACTCGGACGGTACTATTTCCACTGTTGCAACAACCAGCAAGGACTCACTCGCACATCTTCTGTTAGATGTTGCCCGGAATAAGTTAGGTTAAATCCATGACAAAGCGCCTCTTTACCTCTGAATCTGTTACC
>WLRE01000101.1 GCA_009698045.1 Actinomycetota bacterium
ATTATGAGTGGGGTCGGAAATATCTATGCCGACGAGTCATTGTGGCGGGCAAAGATTCACCCAGAGATAGCGGCATGTGATTTGAGTGTGAAGAAGATTGGTTCGTTGGTGGATGCGGCAACGCAGGTAATGGCAGAGGCGGTAGAAGTAGGCGGCACATCCTTTGATGCGATGTATATCAACGTCAATGGTGAGAGCGGATTCTTTGAGACGGCGCTTGCTGCCTATGGGCAAGAGGGAGAGCCATGTCCGCGGTGCGGGCGGGGGATTAAAAGAATTGCATTTGCGAATCGATCTTCACACTTTTGTCCCAAGTGTCAGGTAAAGCTGTAGCGCCAAACATATAGGACGCGGGTTAGTGGCAGTCGCTTAAAACTTCAAAATATTTTCTGGAAAAAAGGTCATTTCCAGTTTTTTTATGCGTAAATCATTTGGCCCACCCGCGAAAATATTCGGTGCCGTCTCTTGACACCCACTTGCCAAAATAATAATTTATGCCCAACCGTTGGAATCGTTTCCAATGGCATATGGAAAGGATTCCAGATGAGTACAACCCCCTCTGGAGCAAAGAGCCGGAAACGCTTTAAGTTACCGGAAGAAACAAGTGTGCTCATTGCACTTATTGTTTTGATTGGCATTGTTGGTGCACTTCGTCCCACATTCTTGAAGCCAGTCAATTTGCTAAACCTTGCTGCAAGTTATGCAATCGCTGCACTGATTGCAGGGTGCATTGTCTTCTTGCTTTCGATGGGAGAGATTGACCTCTCCTTTGGTTGGATACTTAATCTTTCTGCTGTAGTCGCCGGACTATCCATGATCGCGGGAATTCCGGTCTGGATTGCAATTGTTCTCGGTATTGCAGCCGGAACTGTGATGGGCGCATTGAATGGACTTCTTACTGTCTTTATGCGATTGCCTCTCATTATTGTCACGCTAGGTACTGCATCCGTCTTTCAAGGTATCTCTTTGATTTCAAATAACTCTGGATCAGTTGTTCCTACTGATAAGAAGATTACCGAGCATATTTTCTTTCGGGCGCTGGGCGGTTCGATTGATACTCCAGTACCTATTATTTTGATATTTGTATTGCTGGCATTTGTTGTTCTGCATTTAACTCTTCACAAGACTCGTTTTGGTTATCGCATTCTTGCCATCGGCAGTAATCCCGAAGCTGCGCGACTTGCTGGCATTCCTACTAAGAAGATAAAGATTCAAGTCTGTGCACTTATGGGCGCAGTCTCTGGAGTCGGTGGCGTTCTCTTCCTTGGTTTCCGTGGTGCAGTTGATCCATCTACCGGTGGACAGATGCTTCTGCCCGTAGTGGCGGCCGCAATCATCGGTGGCACACCGCTTTCAGGTGGAGCAGGAACTGTCTGGGGCTCACTTATCGGAGCAATGATTGTTGGAGTTATTGGTGTGGGCGTGGTCTTTATTGGAATTGATGCAGTCTGGGGAACTTTGGTGACCGGACTGGTCATTCTCTTTGCGATCGGTGTCGATCAAATAGTTCGTGTCCGTAAGAAACGAGCGATCTAAAACATAGGTTTCAACTCTGTCCAAGGCGGACATCAGTTGGATAAACGAAGGAAGGTATAGAGATGATGAAGAGTCATAAAGTTCGCGTGGGTGTCCTTGCACTAGCAGCGACAATGGCAATCACTGCAGGTGGTGTGGTCTCTCCAGCTCAAGCAAAAGAGAAGAAGCTCACTATCGGCTTTGTTGTCCACGTCGTGGGTAACCCATTTATTCAACAGATTATCGACGCCGCCAAGATGGCTGCTAAGGATCTCGGTGTGACCATCAAGGTAACCGGTCCAGCAGGTGCTGAAGGCGATGCTCAACTAACAGCAGCTCAAAATCTTGCAGCCGCAGGCGTAGATGGAATTGCCACTTCAGTTCCTTCTGCTTCTATGGTCAATGGATTAAATGCAATTATCAAGTCCGGAATTCCAGTCGTTCAGTTCAATGGATTGGGCGAAGGAGTTAACGGTCCATATGTTGGCGAGAAGTCAACACAATCTGGTCGTATCCTCGGCAAGATGGTCCTCGACAAGATCGGTGGAACATCTGCAAAGGGCAGCGTTATCGTCGGTAACTGCTACCCAGGATTCCCTGTTCTTGAGAACCGTCAAAAAGGAGTTCTCGAGAGCCTTGCTAAGGCTTCTGGCGTAAAGATTGTTGGACCTTCTGATGTGAAGGTTGATGCAGCTGCAAACTTTGCTGCATGGCAAGGTCTTCTTGCAGCAACTCCAGATGCACTCGCAATGGTCGGCCTCTGTGCGCCAGATGTTGAGAGCATCGGTAAGGTCAACAAGGCAGCAAGTAACACCACAACAATTGGTGCTGGCTATGACCTCACAACAGGAAACCTAGAAGCACTTGCAAATGGATCTGCTCATATTTCTTTGGGTCAGACACCATTTATCCAGGGCTACCTACCTGTTTATATCTTGGTCGATAGCATCCGTAAGGGAATCAAGATCAACAAGCCAGGATTCATCGATGCTGGAACTGAAGTTGTTACAGCCACTTCTGTAACAGAACCGTTCAAGCTACCAGCGCTTACCTTCGCAAAGCTTCAAGCGATGGCTAAGTCCCAAGCAAAGACTCGTGCGTACTACGAGCCAGTTGTTAAGGGTTACATCAAAGACTGGAAGAAGAATCTCAAGCCAATTGCTGACGAATCTGCTTGATTCTTTAGCAATTAAATGAACTAAGCGATATCAAGTGAAACGGAGGTCACGTCATGGGTAATTCATATCCTCATGGCGTGATCTCTGTTCGCTCGCTCTCCAAGCGATATGGTGGGGTTCAAGCTCTCAATAGCCTGGACTTGGATTTAGAGCGCAATATCGTTCATGCCATTGTCGGCGAGAATGGCGCAGGTAAATCAACATTTATGAAAATTCTCTCTGGCGGCGTCACGCCAGATTCAGGGACAATCACGATTGATGAAGTCAGTTATCCCGAAATAACCGTGGCACTTGCAAAAAAACTTGGTATTGGAATTATGTATCAAGAGTTACGTCTCTTTCAGCATCGCGATGTTCTCACTAATCTATTTCCAGATCGTGAGATTCTCCGCGGCCCATTTATTAATCGCAAAAAAATGGAGGAGATTGCGCGGCCAGTTCTGCAATCTATTGGTTTGGATGTTGACCTCTATTCAACTCTCGGCGACTTAGCAATTTCGGACCAGCAACTCATTGAATTAGCTCGGGTAATTATTGAAAAGCCGAAGCTACTCATTCTCGATGAACCAACCTCAGCACTAAATGCGCGCGAGAGTGATCGTCTGCTCGAATTAGTTCGCCAACTGCCATCGCAAGGAACTACCGTCCTCTATGTCTCGCATCGCCTTGATGAAGTTTTCTCAGTGGCCAATCAGATCTCGGTAATGCGCAATGGCTCATTAGTCTTCTCGCGCCCAACAACAGAGCTCAGTCGAGCGGATGTGATTGCTGGAATTGTTGGCGAAGAGAAATCAGAGCGCATGAACCGCGCAACGAAGAAGTCGGTCGGTGGATCTGCTGGCGCGAACGTTCTTGAAGTGACCAATCTACGTAACTTCGGACAGATCAACGATGTCTCGCTGACTGTGCGCGCTGGTGAGATAGTCGGTGTTGCCGGACTCATCGGATCGGGCGCAGATGAACTTCTTGAAACTCTCTTCGGCGCAAAGGAAAAAGCCGGCGGAAATGTAATTGTCGAAGGCAAGAGTCAGCGCACTCTCTCGCCTCAAAATTCTGTGCGTGATCGAGTTGCCTTAGTTCCGGCAGATCGCAAACGTGTCGGCCTAATGATGGAGCGCAGCGTTTCTGACAACTTCTCTCATGTTGCAGTCGGTGGCCATACTCACGGGACAACGCTGATTAGTCGTTCTGGATTAGCAGAACGTGCACAGCGTTTAGTCGAACGATTTGGCGTAAAGACTGAGAATGTGAATATTTCGGTCGGTAACCTCTCAGGCGGAAACCAGCAGAAGGTTGTTATCGGAAAGTGGCTAGAGATTAATCCTGGCTTGGTACTTCTCGATGACCCTACCCGCGGGGTGGATATCGGCGCTAAATCAGAACTTTTCAGCTTAATCCGCGAGATTGCAGATTCCGGCAAGGGAGTCCTCTTCCGCTCCACCGAGATTGCGGAGTTAACTAGCATCTGTGATCGAATTTATGTCATCAAAAATGGCATAAGCACTCAAGAAGTGAGTGATGTAGATGAAGCAGAACTCATCAAGTTAATTAACGAATAAGAAGCAAGACCACACACATAGGGGGAAGAAATGATCAAAAGAGCATTTACTATGAAGCTAAAGCCAGGTGGACTCGCTGAATACAAGCGCCACCATGACGGCATCTGGCCCGAACTTGTTGCCGAAATCGAGCGTCAGGGAATCGCACAGATAACAATTTTTGAAAATGATCCGGTTCTCTTTC
>WLRE01000102.1 GCA_009698045.1 Actinomycetota bacterium
AAATAGTGATTCCCTCGAGTGCGAGTGATCTAATCAAATTACGTACTTCGCGCGTTCCTTGTGGATCTAAACCATTAGTCGGTTCATCCAGTACCAAAAGCTCGCGCGGTTGCAACAGCGCATTAGCGATTCCCAACCTTTGCTTCATGCCTAATGAATAGGCGTGTACTTTCTTTCCAGCTGCACTACTCAACCCCACCTTTGCCAGCGCCGCATCTACTCGTTCATTACGCGTCTTGGGATTGGCATAACGGTCGGCGGCATCAAATCGTTTTAAGTTATCTCGCCCTGATAAGTATGGGTAGAACGCAGGTCCTTCTACTAGTGCGCCCACATGCGGCAGCGCCTGACCTAATTCATTGGGAACGGAGCGCCCCAATAACGACACGCTGCCTGCAGAAATATTGGCCAGCCCCAAGATCATGCGAATAGTGGTGGTCTTACCGGATCCATTAGGACCTAAGAATCCAAAGATGGATCCGCGCGGAACTTTTAAATCAATCCCATCAACCGCGTTATGTCCGCCAAAGCTCTTAGTCAGGCCCGCACTCTCAATGGCGTAGTGCGAGCCTGTCGATAATGACACTACTTCGCTGCTTCGAGAAGTTTCTGAGTATTGACGGCGCCGGCAAAGATGCGACCGTCATCAGCAAAGAAAACATTGAGTAGCGATGTCGAGAAGATACGTCCACCAACCACTGGCTTAGTGAGCTCCTTAAACAACTTATTGCCTAGAATTTGTGAATTAAATTGCGCTGGAATCTTGTCGGCTGGCACTTCCACGACAGCAGACCAACCCGCAGCGCGCGCCTTATTAAAGGCAGCAAGTGCATCTAATTGATCTTTCATCGTTGGTGCCTTGCCCGCATACTTCCGAACATCGGCTTCGGTAGGCGCTACAACTTCAGTGACGTTAGCGCCTGCTGGCACTACGAAATCAAAGTTTGCAGCCGCTGGCTTCTCAAAGGAGATGCTCTCGAAAGCCACTTCAAATGCTGGTGTTGATTGACCCACCGCACGTACTACAACAGATAGTGGCAATCCGGTTTCAGCATCCATTGCGACAGAAACAGATTGAATCAAAGAATCGGCGCTCTTAGGCGATACCGAAATTTGGTAGGCACCACGTCCGGCAATCTTTACATCCTTGCCCACAGTTATAACTGCATCATTGCCCGCTTGCGCCAAGAAGTAATCAGCAACGGCAGCAGGTGATGTGGCATCAAATGGCAGTAACGATGAGTTGGCATCAAAGAATGTCTTTGCCTCTTTTTCGGCGCGTGCTTGGTCAGCCGCATTAATCACACTGTGCTTCACGCTCTGCTTGCCCGCGTCATAGAACCAGAGATCAGAACCGTTGCGAATGAAATCGCGCTCGGATAATAGATCCAAAACCTGTAGCCGCGCCTTGTTCATGCCATCAACATAAACATTGGCGGTATGTGTTCCTGCTAAAAATTCGAGAGCTAGTGCAAGCTCACCTTGCGCACTTGCCTGAGGCAAGAAGTCCTTCATCTCAGCTGGCATGTTCTTTGCAGCTTCATCAATCATCGATTGCGAGATATCAGGAATGATGTTCATCGGAGGCAATCCCAAGGATGCCTTCTTTACTACCTTGCCGGAGAATGCAATATTTTCGTTGGTATTCATCATCTGCATAATCTGCGATGCGCTCTTGTCAGGCAGATCTACGGCCGCGCTTGCAGAAACGCTAAAGCCAAAGACGGTGCCGGCAACTAGAACGGGTGCAACGATTGCTGGTATCCAACGGATTTTCGTGCGCTTCATCAAATCCTCTTCTCGGTATCTGTTAGTGCAACCCCCAAAGCCTAAAACCCACCGCTCCACTCCTCTACTTCAAAGCCGGTTTGCCGCTGTGAAATGCTGCATACATTTGCTGACACTTATGCTTGCCCTGTGACCCGCATCGCCAAAACCAAGAACGGCTTCGCCCCCAAAGTCTGCCAACGATGTGGCCTCGAATTTGAATGGCGCAAGAAGTGGGCAAAGAACTGGAGCGAAGTTAAATACTGCTCAGAACGGTGCCGAAAGAATTAAGTAAGTGGAATAACAATCTCGTTGTACTGCATAATCCCCGGCTTAAAGGGTGGATCAAAGCGACAGATACGAGTCTCATCGGACAACGCGATATTTTCACGAGCTGCTGCCGCGCGAAGTGCCGCGCTCTTCTTTGCCGCCACACCTTCACTTGCTTTACCTCGAAATGACATCGCTACACATTTTTCGGCCGCTAGATCACGTAAGACGACCTGAGTGTTGGTGGGATCTGGCATATCACTCATTGTGCTCCCGGCGGGCATCACAAAAGAGATAAACCATTCGTCAGCTTTAGCCGCATCACCCTTGTTCGCAGAGATCACTGGCGCAGTCATCGCAATTTTTTGTGACGCCTTGTTGCCTTTAGAGATATATCCAAAGAGTGAGCCAAAGGCGGCGCTTGCCGCGACTGAATAATCAGCCGTGACTCGAACTTCCGCAATCACGCACGGCGCGTATTCACGAATCTCAAAATCATTAAAAGTCTGCAGAGTTTGAAACTCTTGTCGCTGCGTCATATTCGAAGCGTACTCTCACGCATCAATAAAGGCGTTACTTCGCTTCCGGAGCAGGTAGTTGAAAGACCGGTTTCTCCTGCGCAATCCGCCCCTTAATAGCTTCTAACTCTTCAAGCACTGCTGGGTACCCGTGCTCGGCTGCACTGAGTGCCAGTGCAAAGAAGCGGTTGAATTCGCGCCCAGATCTGACATCAAAGCGCACGCCCGATGTCGTCTTTCGATTGGAGACATTAAAGAAGTAATCGGATTCATCTTCGTTAGTCGATGCGCCCAATAATTTATCGAAGCGCCATTCCTGCGACTTGATGGGGCCAGTAAAAATAATTCGACTAGTAGTCAGAACCACTATGCCCTCGTCTTTATCCATCTGCAGTTCAACGCCCGGAACAAGCTGGCCTTGGGTTGCGCCCACTCGGTAGCGAATACCTGCAACGACCGGGATGCTAAACCCACTACTGCGACCCACATAACTAGATGGCGTACGTCCGGTCTCATGAAAAACCGCTGTAGATTTCCAGATCGTGCGCTCTTCATCTTTCTGAATAATGTAATTTTCTACGGAATCTTTGCCGTTGGATGCATCAGTAAAGACTTCAATGAGTTTGCCGAGCAGCGCCACATCTTCATTCCAGCGCGTAAGCGCTCGCTCTTGTTGGGCCAGTTCAAGCTTTGCCGCTTTTTTGGCTTTC
Organism: Actinomycetota bacterium; assembly: GCA_009698045.1. Taxonomy (GTDB): domain Bacteria; phylum Actinomycetota; class Actinomycetes; order Nanopelagicales; family Nanopelagicaceae; genus AAA044-D11. The sequence continues at coordinate 3,266 of WLRE01000102.1, forward strand.
CAGTCAGCTATCCAACCCACAGTGCGCTCCTTAGATGAGGATTAACTCATTGCACATAATGCCGTATTACGGTGACAAGACCACCGTCTAACAAAGCAATGAAGTACTAAAAAGTCTTATCCCCATGGGCGAGCATCGATGGGGTCATCCCAGCTCGCAATCGGCGCTTGAAGCGGATCTTTAATCCATAAGAATCGACCATTGATCAAGTCATGTGATGGTGAAACTATCTCTAGAACCAGTTCCATCGCCTTCTTAGGATCATCGCCACCAGTCTCTTCCACCCAATTGACCCAGGCGGTGTAGTCCTTGCCCACATCACCGAGTGAGAGTGCCTTCGCCTTTATATCGGCCCACATCTCAGTCTTAACATCACCGGGATGAATCACATTTGCAGTAACTCCCGAACCTGCGATTTCAGCAGCAAGATGACGCGTAAATTGATTGAGCGCAACTTTTGATGTTCCGTATGCACTATTAAGCGCCCCCGGTGGATGAAGCGCGGCAGCAGAACTAATGTTTATTACTCTGCCCCATCGCTTCTCTAACATTCCCGGAAGAAAGGCACGAGTAGTGAAATATGGCGCTAAAGTGTCAATGAGAACTGTCTTGGCCCACTGCTCTGGATCAGTCTTATGAATCAGATCAATCGGACCAAAAACGCCAGCAGCATTGACCAGAACCTGAACTGGCCCATATTCCTTAATTACCTGCTCGGCTAATCTATCGACAGATTTGTGATCACTGACATCACATTCGTAGGCAAAGATTGAACCGGAGTACTTACGTGCAAGCGAGTCGAGTGCGGAAGTACTGCGAGCAACGGCTATTACTTTATGACCAGAATTAGCAAGACCGATTGCGATCTCGCGGCCTAGCCCTCTACTCGCTCCTGTTACAAGTGCGAGAACGCCAGTGGACATTATTACTTCTTGCCTGCATTTGTGCGCAAGTCAAAGACTTGGCGAACTTCACTGGAGTCAACAATTCCATCAGCATTAAATTCCATCAATGGCGCCATGTATTCACTCCACTTGTCGTGAATCTCGGTGTGCCAGAGGCGATCCCATGCTTCGGGATCTGAAATCTCAGAGTAAAGAAAGAGAACCGGATCATTTTCAAAAATTGTTATCTGAGCAAT
>WLRE01000103.1 GCA_009698045.1 Actinomycetota bacterium
TACAACTCCGGCGGGAGTCTTAATCGCAATTGCAAGAGCATCTGGGATTGAGTGATTGACCGCTATAAATTCAAGATTAAATGGGCCAAAACTCTGTTCTTGACCTGCGCGTACTTCAACAAGTGGTGCTGTGATGCGACGCTCTTTGAGTTTTGCTTCGGTAAAGCTCAATGTGAGTTTTGAGCCAACGATAGGAATGTCAGGGCGCTCTTTGAGCAAGTAAGGAACGGCGCCGATGTGATCTTCGTGGCCATGGGTAAGCACGACGGCAACAATGTCGTTTAGACGCTCTCGAATATAAGAGAAGTCAGGAAGGATGAGATCGATGCCGGGTTGGCTCTCTTCGGGGAAGAGAACTCCGCAGTCAACAACGAGAAGTTGTCCTTCGTACTCATACACGGTCATATTGCGACCGATTTCACCGAGGCCACCAAGGGCCACGATGCGAAGAGTTTTAGGAGCTAGTACTGCAGGGAAGGGTAATTCTGGGTGAGGATGATTCATTAGTTAAGTGCGACTCCGCCTTGTTGAAGGTCCTCCCGCAATTGCGCGATCTGCGCATCGGTGGCATCGACAAGTGGCAATCGTGTAAATCCGCCAGGCAAGCCCAACATATTGAGAGCAGCCTTAGTCAATATCGCACCTTGAGTGCGGAAGGTTCCGGTGAATACCGGTAATAGTTGTTGATGTATTTCTAAAGCTCGCGCAGAATTTCCGGCGAACCATGCATTAAGCATCTCTTTGAGTTGATTGCCGACGGTGTGACCACAGACGGATACAAATCCCACTGCTCCAATGGAGAGGAATGGAAGATTGAGGATGTCATCGCCGGAGTAGACCGGGATGCCAGAACGCTTGATGACCCATGAAGTTGCTGCCACATTTCCCTTTGCATCTTTGAGTGCAACGATTTGTGGGTGTTCGTACAACGAGATGATGGTGTCGGATTCCATTTCAACGCCAGTGCGTCCAGGAATGTCGTACATCATGACTGGAAGGCTGGTGGAATTTGCAACTGCTAAGAAGTGAGCCTTGATTCCGGCTTGCGGAGGTTTGTTGTAATAAGGAACAACGATGAGCAAGCCATCGGCTCCTGCTTTCTCTGCGCGCTTTGCTTGATCTATCGAGAACGATGTTTCGTTATCGCCAGCACCAGCCAGGACTTTAATTTGAGATCCAACTGCGGCCTTAACGACGCGAATGATCTCGTCTTTCTCTTCTGGTTTTGTAGTGGGGGCTTCACCAGTAGTTCCGTTTACGACAATTCCATCATGGCCATTGTTGGCAAGGTGTTTTGCAAGGCGTTCGACGCCAGCCCAATCGATCGAGAGATCTTTGTTGAATGGGGTCACCATCGCGGTGAGCATTCGGCCAAATGGCGCATCAATGTGCATGAGAGAAGGTTACCGCGCTTATGGAGCGATACGTCCAGACTTTTCAAAGGCTTTGTACGTAATGGGCATCAATTGAGCGAAATGTTCTTCCATTTTCTCAGCGACCATCTCAATTTCGCGCTGTGGGTAGCTCGGGAAATGGGAGCCTTCGCGCGCAGTGCGCAAGGAGAGGAAGTTCATGAGTGCGCGGGCGTTCATCGTGACATACATAGATGAGTAGAGAGTGACAGGCAAGACGGCGCGCGCCACTTCACGAGCAACTCCAGCATCGAGCATCTTCTTATAAGCATCATATGCATGGTTGCACGAATCTTTAATGGAATCCACAGTTAATTGGTATTGCTCATCAGTACCTGGAATGAATGAATACGAGCCAGGCTTTCCGATTTGAACAAGATTGCGCTCTTTTGAGGGAATATAAAAGACTGGACGAAGTTCGCGATAACGTCCGCTCTCCTCGTTGTATGAAGCGATTCGGTGGCGCATGAATTCGCGGAATACAAAGATCGGTGCAGAGATAAAGAAGGTCATTGAGGTGTGCTCAAATGGAGAGCCATGGCGTTCGCGAGCAAGATAGTTGATTAAGCCTTCAGCGGCTGAAGCATCGGTTCCCACAGATTCCAGCGATTTATCTCCGGCGGTAGAAACTCGCGCTGCCCAGATAACATCAGAGTCACTTGCGCTGGATTTCACGAGTTCGACAGTCATGTCCTCGCGGAATTGGATCGGGAAAACTTCGGCTTTTTCGCTCATGTTCCGACCCTATATAGACGCTCCTCATTAGCGTCGGATTAGGGCAGAATATCGGCGTGTCAACGTCCAGCAGCAAATCGGTAAAACAGGATTCCTTCACTGTCTCATTGACGGTTGGGGCATATGGGATTGCCTTTGGTGCAGCTGCGGTTGCCGATCACTTCACTGTTCTGCAAGCGTGCTTACTTTCACTTCTTCTCTTTTCTGGAGCTTCGCAATTTGCAGTTGTTGGCGTGATGGGCGCTGGCGGAAGCGCAATTAGCGCAATCGCTACTTCAACGTTGCTGGGTTCGCGCAATGCTTTATATGGTCTTCGACTCGCTCCTATCTTGAGTCACCGAGGAATTAAGCGCGCATTAGGTGCGCAAATCACAATCGACGAGTCCACAGGCGTGGCCTTATCGCAATCAACAAATGAAGAGATGAAAAAAGGATTTTGGTATACCGGAATTGGTGTTTTTATCTTCTGGAATTTCTTCACATTGCTCGGAGCGCTAGGTGCAAACGCAATCGGAAATCCATCGGCTTGGGGTTTAGATGCGGCAGTGCCCGCAGCATTTTTGGGATTGCTGTGGCCAAGGCTCAAGGATAAGAAGAGTTGGGGCGTTGCTGAATCGGCAGTTATGGTGGCACTTGCACTTGCGCCATTTGCTCCTGCAGGCGTGCCGATAATCTCCTGCGCAATTATTTCAGTGATTGTGGGATGGCGAGAATGAGCCCACAATGGATTGCCGTTATTGGTGCGAGTTTCTTGGCTTACGCGCTGAAATACATTGGTTCTTCAATTCCGGAATCTTGGCTTGCCCACCCTCGAATTCAGCGGATTAACAATCTCATTCCGATTTCACTTCTCAGCGCTTTGGTAGCAATTCAGACTGTTACGGATAAAACTAAGTTCGTGATCGATCAGCGTGCGGCAGGTGTTGCAGTTGCAGCAATCGCGCTCTTACTTAAAGCACCATTTTGGCTTGTAGTAGTGAGCGCAGCAGCTACATCTGCGCTCGTCTACAAGTTCATATAACGCTAGAGAACCTTTAGCGCTTCGAGCTTGGCCTTGAGGTCAATATCTGAAGGCTCAGTCATATGAGACCCATCTTCGAAGATAATGACTGGAATAGATTTCATTCCACCATTAATTTCTATGACTTTCTCAGTAGCGGCAGCATCTTCTTCGATGTTGATGTATTCGTATGCAACATTGTTGCTATCCAGGAACCGCTTTGAGCGACGGCAATCGCCACACCATTCAGCGCCATACATAACGATCTTTGACATGTGTACTCCTTATATATTTCTTAGTTGAGATCCATATAGTGCTCAAGCCCGAAGGTAAGTCCTGGACGTGATGTAACAGTGCGGCAAGCGAGAAGTACGCCTGGCATAAATCCGGTGCGATCTAAAGAGTCGTGACGAATAGTAAGAGTTTCGCCAGTATCTCCCAGAACTACTTCTTGGTGGGCGACAAGGCCACGTAAGCGAACTGAGTGCACTGGAATATCGCCGATTGTTGCGCCACGTGCGCCAGCCAGAGAATCACTTGTTGCATCTGGCATCGCGGGACGTTTCGCACCTTTACGCGCTTGTGTCATGAGTTCTGCTGTGCGCTTTGCCGTGCCCGAAGGTGCATCAGCCTTATTGGGGTGATGTAACTCAATGATTTCTGCTGATTCAAAATACTTTGCGGCAGATGCTGCAAATTGCATCATCAAGACTGCGCCTAAGCCAAAGTTTGGCGCAATGAGTGCACCAACTTTTGGATGGTTTGAGAGCCATGACTTAATCGTCGCGAGTTTCGCATCATCAAAGCCTGTGGTACCTACAACTACAGAAATATCGTGATTGATGGCGAACTCAAGGTTGCCCATAACTGAATTTGGGTGAGTGAAGTCCACAACAACTTGGGTGCCAGTTGAAATTAATTGTTCGAGTGAGTCGCCAAGATCAAGAGCTGCGCTGAGTTCTAAATCAGGAGCGTCATTGATTGATTGAACAGTCTGTGCGCCCATGCGACCTTTTGCGCCGAGCACTGCAACTTTGATACTCATGACATCGCCTTTTCAAATCGAGATGTACTGCGGAACGGTCCTACAACAGCAAGGGTAGCGTCTTGGTTAAAGAGGTCGCCGGCTAATTGATGAACTTCTTCTGGTGTCACGGCATTTACTGCGCGAAGAATCTCATCAAAACTCATAATTTCGCCGTAAACCAGCTCGCTCTTGCCGATGCGGGTCATGCGGGAACCAGTA
>WLRE01000104.1 GCA_009698045.1 Actinomycetota bacterium
CCGTCTTCTGTCCCGGTATCCGTCTTTCTTCTCTTGCTTCGGGTGATGTTAACGATCACTACGCTTGATGACATTGCCAATGAAAGCGCGAGTAGTAGCGCGCCTAGACGCGGGATTCCCATCCAGAGAAATATTGGTGTTCCGATTGCAAGTCCAATGAATACTTGAATAGGCGCTCCCCACAAAAGGGATTTTTGCTCCTTTCGAATTTTCTTTAGATCGATCTCTATTCCAACTTCGAAGAGAAGGAGAACTACGCCAATGTCGGCAAGGATGGAGAGTTGATCTGAACTTGCTACATATCCAGGCGTAAATGGAGAGACCATTAATCCTGTAATTAAGTAACCAATGACTGCAGGCAACCCAACTTTACGGGCAAGAAATCCCATAGTTGCTGCCAAGAGGAGAACTACACCGACATCAAGAACAAGAGGTGCGGTATCGACTATCGTGCTCATGAGTTAATTGTAGTTAAATTTAAAAAAAGGGGGCTCTTCCATTTCTGGAAAAGCCCCCTTTTGAGATACTTCGAATTAGTTGGCGTCTACGTTCTCGCGAATGATATTTGGATCAACGGGGACTCCAGGTCCCATCGTTGTTGAAATAACAGCCTTACGAATAAAGCGACCCTTGGAAGAGTTTGGCTTGGAGCGCATAACTTCTTCGAGCGCTGCAATGTAGTTTTCGGTCAATTGCTGCTCAGTAAAGGATGCCTTGCCGATGAGGAAGTGAAGGTTGGAGTTCTTATCAACGCGGAATTCAATCTTTCCGCCCTTGATATCTGTTACAGCCTTTGCAACATCGGTGGTTACGGTTCCGGTCTTTGGGTTAGGCATTAAACCGCGAGGTCCAAGTACCTTTCCTAGACGACCGACCTTACCCATTAATTCTGGTGTGGATACAACAGCGTCATAATCCAAACGACCCTTAGCAACTTCATCGATCAATTCATCTGCGCCGACAATGTCAGCACCAGCAGCGCGTGCTTCGTCAGCGCGCTCTCCACCTGCGAATACGAGAACGCGGGCAGTCTTACCGGTTCCGTGTGGCAAGTTAACGGTTGAACGGATTGCTTGATCAGCCTTCTTTGGGTCAACGCCCAAAAGAAGTGCAACTTCTACAGATGCGTCGTACTTAGTTGTGTTTGTCTCTTTAGCCAACTTAACGGCTTGTGAAGGTGTGTAGAGATTCTTGAAATCAATCTTCTCTGCCGCTGCCTTGTATTTCTTACTGCGCTTCATTTCATCTCCTGTTTCTCGAGCAGGCTCGAGAGTCGGGTTGTGGTTAGCGGACCAGCGAGGTCCTCCCACTCTTATCTGGAACTTTTCCAGTTAAGAATTCTTCTTTGTTAATTAGGAAACTGTGATTCCCATAGAACGAGCAGTTCCGGCGATAATCAAACTTGCTGCTGCAAGATCATTAGCGTTGAGATCTGCCATCTTGAGTGTTGCAATCTCTTCCACCTGAGCTTGAGTGATATTTGCAACCTTAGTCTTGTGTGGAACAGGTGAACCCTTTTCAACGCCAGCCGCCTTCAAGATAAGGCGTGATGCTGGTGGAGTCTTGGTAATAAATGTGAATGAGCGGTCTTCAAAGACTGTGATCTCAACAGGGATGATTTGACCCTTTTGGCTCTCAGTTGCAGCGTTGTATGCCTTAACGAAGTCCATGATGTTAACGCCGTGCTGACCAAGGGCTGGACCCACTGGTGGAGCCGGTGTTGCTGCGCCTGCTTGGATCTGCAATTTGATGAGCGCAGTGATCTTCTTCTTTGGTGCCATTTTTTATCTTCCTTTTTCTCGGGTCTTAAAGCTTCTGAACTTGGTTGAAAGCCAACTCGACAGGTGTCTCGCGGCCAAAGATAGAGACCAATACCTTGAGCTTTCCTTGCTCTGGCATGATTTCGGAAATTGATGCTGGCAAGGTCGCAAATGGACCATCCATAACAGTTACAGATTCTCCGATTTCGAAATCGACCATCTTGATATCGATCTTGTCGGACTTCTTCTGTGGGCGTGGAGCCAAAATATTTTCAACTTCTGGAAGTGTGAGTGGTGATGGATGGTGAGCGTTGCCAACAAAACCGGTTACTCCTGGAGTGTTGCGTACGCATGACCAAGATTCGTCAGTGAGGTCCATGCGAACAAGTACGTAACCAGGAAATACATTGCGCTTTACTTGCTTGCGCTGTCCATTCTTAATCTCGGTTACTTCTTCTTCTGGAACTTCAATCTGGAAAATGTGCTCTTCCATGTTGAGAACATGCTTACGGTTCTCGAGGTTAGCCTTAACCTTCTTCTCAAAACCTGCGTATGAGTGGACGACATACCAGTCGCCAGGTGCATTGCGAAGAGCGGCGCGAAATTCAGCGTTCTCATCGTTCTCTTCTTCTAACTCAGCGGACTCTTCAGCAGCGATCTCATCAACTGCGCTATCAATAGCTGCGAGCGCATCAGGAGTTCCGACTTCCTCATCAGCAACAAGTGTGTCTACAGCAATATCGTTGACGAAGCTTGACGCAGATGTGTCGGCAGCGCTGAGCGCAGCCTCAAACTCGTCCACGTGGTTCTCTACATTCTCAGTCACTTAACTGCCCCTTAACCAAATACCCAGAAAACGATCTTTGTCAGCACTACATCGAGCAGTGAGACGACGGCGATAATGAAAGCTACGAAAACTAGAACAACAGATGTATAAGTACTGAGCTGCTTACGGGTTGGCCATACAACCTTGCGAAGTTCAGAGATCACTTGGCGATAGAAAAGGCCAATGCCCGCGAGTCGGCCTAAGCTCTTCTCGTCGTTCTGCTTCTCATCAGCCACGCGAACTACCTCATTCTTTTCTACTCGTCATAACTAGTTACATCTAGATACTTCTACTTCTATTACTTCTTAAGTGCCTTGCAGGGCAGGAGGGACTTGAACCCCCAACCGCCGGTTTTGGAGACCGGAACTCTGGCCAGTTGAGCTACTGCCCTTCAAGCGTTACGGAGGCATGACTAAGCATGACCCTTTGCAAGCGCCAGAACGGGAAGTGTAGAGCCCAGCATGGGTGTGAGTAAAACTGAGGAATGGGCGGGACCGAGCTCATGCGTGGTTTGGCATACTGAGCCCATGAGTTCAGAGCAAAAGCCCCGTATTTCTCGCCGAATTGCTGCAATCGCTGAGTCAGCCACTCTGGCCGTTGATAGTAAGGCCAAGGCGCTCAAAGCTGCCGGTCGTCCCGTGATTGGCTTTGGTGCAGGTGAACCTGATTTTCCAACTCCTGATTACATCGTTCAAGCAGCTATCGATGCGGCATCAAAAGTAGCCAACCATCGCTACACACCTGCGGGCGGACTACCAGACTTAAAGCAAGCAATCATTGCTAAGACTAAGCGCGATTCAAATTATGAAATCACTGCTGACCAAATTCTTATTACCAATGGCGGAAAGCAAGCGGTCTACCAATCATTTGCATCCATCATTGATCCAGGTGATGAGGTTCTATTGCCTGCTCCCTATTGGACCACATATCCAGAATGTATTGCGCTCGCAGGCGGAAAATCTGTCGAGGTCTTTGCTGATGAAACTCAAAACTATTTAGTCACCGTCGAACAACTTGAAGCAGCCCGCACTCCCAAGACTAAAGCGCTCTTATTCTGCTCCCCTTCAAATCCAACTGGATCTGTCTATTCTCCCGAGCAAGTAAAAGCGATTGGTGAATGGGCGCTCGCTCATGGCATCTGGGTTATATCTGACGAAATCTACGAACACCTTCTTTATGACGGTGCCACTGCTCCAAGCCTTCCTGTTCTCGTTCCTGGAATGGCCGATAAGACAATCATTGTTAATGGCGTCGCAAAGACTTATGCAATGACCGGTTGGCGCGTAGGTTGGATGATTGGCCCAAAGGACGTGATTAAAGCTGCCACTAACCTGCAATCACATTTAACATCCAACGTCTCCAATATTTCACAGCGCGCAGCTATTGCTGCGCTTGAAGGTGACCTATCTGCTGTTCATGAGATGGGCGTTGCCTTTGATCGTCGCCGCAAGTTAATGGTCAAGATGCTCAATGAGATTCCTGGTGTTTCCTGCCCTACCCCGACTGGCGCTTTCTATGTTTATCCATCGGTTAAAGGCATCTTGGGCAAGGACATTCGTGGCAAGCGTCCACAAACATCGGCCGAACTCGCAACTTTAATTCTGGAAGAGGTAGAAGTCGCTGCGGTGCCTGGTGAAGCATTTGGGCCATCTGGATACTTACGTTTTTCATACGCTACCAGCGATGAAGATATCGTTGAAGGTATTACTCGCGTCGCGAAGTTGTTGGGCGAAGCTAAGTAAATCAAGTAATTAAAGCTCGACCCCAATAAGACGTACCTCGGGTTCTAGAATAATTCCAA
>WLRE01000105.1 GCA_009698045.1 Actinomycetota bacterium
ATCTTTGCCTTTACCCAGTCCTGCATATCCTTAACGAGTGCCTCATCCCCAGTAACACCGGAATTGAGCACGACATAAGCAACTACAAGAATTCCACGTTCTGGATCTTCTTCTCCTACTACAGCTACTTCAGATACAGCAGTATGTGTGAGAAGAGCATTTTCTACCTCTGGGGCAGCGATGTTATAGCCGCTAGAAATAATCATGTCATCAGCACGAGATTGATATTTAAAGTAGCCCTTTTCATCTTGCAGATAGAGATCGCCGGTCACATTCCAGCCGTTAACGGCATAAATTTTTTGGCGTTCATCATGAAGATAGCGAACGCCGGTCGGTCCTCTAACGGCAAGAAATCCGATTTCTCCAGCCGGCACCTGCTTAAAATCATTATCTACAACCATCGCTTCATATCCAGGGACCGCCTTACCTGTCATACCTGGAACGATCTCTTCATCAGAAGCCGAGATGAAGATGTGAAGCATTTCGGTGGAGCCAATTCCATCAATCAATTTGATTCCTGTTGCATCATGCCAAGCGCGCCAGGTGGATTCAGGTAAATGCTCACCAGCAGATACGCACCGACGAAGTGATGCTGCAAGCTCTGGTTTATTTACTTTAAGCATTGCGCGATAAGCAGTTGGTGCCGTGAAGAGAACCGTTACTTTATGCTCTGCAATCTTCTCTAGCAGAACTGGTGGTGTTGCACCTTCGAGTAGAAGTGTGGACGCCCCAATGCGAAAAGGAAAAATAACACTCCCACCTAGTCCAAAGGTAAATGCGATTGGGGGAGTGCCAGCGAAGAGATCATCAGAGTTGGCCTTTAGAGTTTCTTTTGCGAAAGTATCTTGTATAGCCAAAATATCGCGATGAAAATGCATGGTGGCCTTAGGTACTCCAGTCGAACCGGAAGTGAAAGCTAAGATGGCGACATCATCACTTGCGGTGTCACAAGGCGTGTGATGTTTGGGTTCTTTATCTGCTAGAGCAAAGAGGTCGTTCTCGCCACCATAAATGAAAGTCTTGCCTTTAAATTCTGTGAGCGCGTGCCATTCATCGGTATAGCGATGATCAATAAGAGCAAATTGAACATCAGCAACTTTAACTATTTTCTCGAGTTCGCTAGCTCGCTGAAGAGCAATAGTTGTTACCGCCACCGCGCCAATGCGTAAAACGGCAAGCCAGAGAACTACGGTGGATGCATTATTAGGCCCACGTAAAAGTACTCGATTACCAGGCTGAACACCTTGGGCGGTAAGGAAATTACTGACTTGGCAGGTTCGATCTAGAATCTCTTGGTAAGTAAATTCCCCTTCAGCTGCAATTACCGCTCTACGATCACCACCATAGTTAGTAATTGTCTGATCTAAGAGTTCCACTGAAGCATTGATTCGCTCTGGATAGTGAGAATCAATAAATTCTTGATTGAGCCATGGCCACTGTTCTGTTGGAGGTAAATTCTCGCGGCAGTATGTATCTATATGAGCACTCTTAAACATAATTAATTAGAGACTCTCTCGATGATTGTTTAATGCCTTCATCAAATCTTCCACGCCGGTTGACCTCTCCATCGCGCCAAGCAGGATTACAGGTGACCATTGTGGATTATGAGGCGAGAGGTGTAAAGACTTTTCGAGCTCTCGCGCAGTTTCCTTGGCACCATCGCGATCGGACTTATTCACAAGAAAGATATGGCCAATCTCCAATATTCCAGCCTTTGACGCCTGGATTCCGTCACCCATTCCAGGGGCAAGAACTATGAGCACGGTCTGCACATAACGCATCACTTCTACTTCGCTCTGCCCAACCCCTACAGTTTCGACGATTACGAAATCAAAACCAGCTAATTGCGCTAATTTGATTGCGGAATTCGTCGATGCCGATAAGCCACCGAGATGCCCTCGGGTAGCGAGCGAACGAATGAAGACTCCGGAATCTAGAAAATGATTAGTTAAACGGATGCGATCGCCTAAAAGTGCACCACCTGAAATCGGAGAAGAGGGATCAACGGCAATAACGGCAACAGTCTTATTCTGAGATCGCAGATAAGTAATGAGTGCATTGACCGTTGTTGATTTACCAACGCCAGGCGAACCTGTAATTCCAATGACATGGGATTGTGAAGCGCTCTCCTGAATTAGTGAGAGCGGATATTTTGTGGAGTCTTCAAAGAGAGTAATAGCTTTAGCGAGTGCGGTGCGGTCACCAGCCGCAACCGATGCCAGCAGCGCCTTCTCGGAGGCCGTGATATCGCTCTCGTTACTCACAGAACGGAGGATACGGGATTTTGACGGTCGTTAAAGGGTTGATGTGAGCCTGCTCAATTGCTAAATTGAAGGCATGAGCCCAGCCCGCGTAGTTATTGCAAAGCCAGGATTAGATGGCCATGATCGCGGGGCGAAGATTATTGCCCGAGTTCTCCGCGATGCTGGATATGAGGTTATTTACACCGGTCTTCACCAGACGCCAGAGCAAATTGTCGCAACTGCAATCCAGGAAGATGTGCAGGCGATCGGCCTCTCTGTTCTCTCCGGGGCGCACATGACTCTCTTTGTTCGCGTCCTTGATTTGCTAAAAGAACAAGGCGCTTCAAATATCGTTCTGTTCGGCGGCGGAATTATTCCGGAAGAAGACCGCAAGAAATTACTAGAGCTAGGCGTTGGAGAACTCTTTACGCCGGGCGCTCCCACGCAAGAAATTGTGGACTGGCTATCTGCCGCCCTCAAAGTAACTATCTAAGTTAGAGGAGTCATTCAAATGGCATACGGTCCAGATCAGATACTTGAAGGTTTAGGTAAGAGCGATTACGAACGCTATATCCGTACCCCAGAACTTCTTTCATTACAAAAGAGCCCAGATGAATGGCTTCACCGCGATGAACTCTTATTTGCAATCACCCACCAAACCGCTGAACTTTGGTTAAAGCTCGCAGTATCTGAGGCATACCAAATCGCAAATTATTTGGCCGAAGACGATATTCGGATGGCTCTCCGATTGGTCCCTCGTATTCTTATGTGTGTTGACTATGCAGATAAAGGCATGGCGATGTTAGATCAAATGACTCCATGGGATTACCAACAAGTTCGTCGCGCACTCGGTCATGGCTCAGGCTTTGACTCACCAGGATTTAACGCTATTCGCAAAGCAATCCCAACTCTTGGTAAGGAATTTCATCGTCTCCTTGAAAAAGAAGGTGTGCCTTTATTAACTATCTTTCTTGAGCATGAGAAGTACGACGAGTTGTTCTCGCTGGCACAAGCACTTCTTGAGATTGATCAAGCGATGTTCATGTGGCGCCAACGCCACTTCAAGATTGTCGAACGTAGCATCGGTACCAAGGTTTCAGGTACTCAAGGAACGCCAGTTGAAGTTCTGAGCAAGCTCAACTCCTTCAACTTCTTCCCTGAACTCTGGGATATCCGCACCACAATCACCAACCACGCGATTGCTGAAGAGGGCGAAAACTAAGCTTTTCATGCGGTAAATCTTGCAAGCGCTTTGCAATTTCTCGCTTTTGCCTGTTTTTGCTATGGTTCACGCAGGTCATGAGCATCAGCGCTAAGCCTCAGCTAGCTGATCAGCAACCCTCCTCCGCGGTGGGGTGCTCTGAGTGAAGACCAGGTCGGGAGCAAATTGCACCGGCAAGCGCAGGTCCCTTAAAGGATCATGAAAGGTAATAAACCTATGAAAAAAGCAATCAAGTTCGCACCAGTAGCAGCGCTCGCGTTTCTACTTTCCACTCTTACATTCGCTGCACCAGCAAACGCTGCAGCTGCTTGTACTCCATCAACTCTAAAAACAATCTCTGCAAATACTCTCACCATTGCAACCGGAGCTCCTGCGTACTCACCATGGGTGCTCGATGACAAGCCTGAATCAGGCAAGGGTTTTGAAGCAGCTGTCGCCTATGCAGTAGCTAAGAAGCTTGGTTACTCCAACGCTCAAGTTAAATGGATTCGCACATCATTTGACTCAGCAATTGCGCCAGGACCAAAGAAGTTCGACTTCAATATTCAGCAATATTCAATTACTGCTGATCGCGCAAAGGTCGTTGATTTCTCTACTTCTTATTACAAGTCCAACCAAGCAATTGTTACTTACAAGGGAAGCAAGCTCGATGGCGTCAAGAGCATTGCAGATGTTAAGTCAAAGAAGGCCACAATCGGCGCTGCTGTTTCTTCCACTTCACTTGATGCGGTTGAAAAGGTCCTTGGCGTAAAGCCACAGGTATTCAACGACAATGCTGCTGCTGTTACTGCGCTTAAGAACAAGCAGATTGACGGCCTTGTAGTTGATCTTCCAACAGCGTTCTACTTATCAGCTGTTGAAGTTCCTAATGGTGTTATCGCTGGTCAGTTTGCAAATGTAGATAAGGCAGATAAGGGA
>WLRE01000106.1 GCA_009698045.1 Actinomycetota bacterium
CGTAACTCTATTTTTCACAGGAGAACCAGATCATCTCTATGCACTAGTTCGCGTTCGTACTCTGCACCAAGTAACGCAGCAATATCTTTAGTGGACTTACCGAGCATCTGGGGAATCTCATCGCTATCAAAAGCAATCAGTCCGCGCGCAATAACTAAGCCCTTAGTTGTTACAAGCTCTACGGTATCTCCGGCACTGAATTCACCTGAAACTGCGGTGACTCCTGCAGGGAGTAGAGATACTCCGCGCTCTAGAACAGCTGTTGCAGCGCCATCGTCGAGAGTTAAACGACCTTGTGGAGTGGATGCGTGTTCAAGCCAGAGCAACCGTGATGGTTTGCGATCGTGCACTGGTTGAAAGATTGTTCCAACATCTTTTCCAGCGAGAGCGCCTGACACGTTCGCTAAATTAGTAAGAAGCATTGTGATGCCGGCACCTGTAGCAATTCTTGCAGCTTCAATCTTTGTGACCATCCCGCCACTACCTACGCCAGAAGAGCCAACTCCCCCGACCTCAACATCGCTTAAGGCTTTAACGGATGCAACATCAGCAACGCGCTTTGCTCCAGCTTGTGTTGGAGGTGCGTCATAAAGCGCATCAATATCAGAGACGAGAACTAGCAAATCTGCACCGATGAGGTGGGATACAAGTGCTGCTAGACGATCGTTATCGCCCATGCGAATCTCTTGAGTTCCAACCGAGTCGTTCTCGTTAATAACTGGAACTACACCGAGTTGGAGCAACCGGAACAAAGTGCGTTGTGCATTTTGATAATGGGAACGACGTATTACATCTTCAATGGTCAGGAGCACTTGAGATGCAATTACACCATGGCGCTTAAAGGATTCGGTATAGCGTGCAATCAGTAATCCCTGACCAACGGAGGCAGCAGCTTGTTGTGTTGCAAGATCCTTTGGGCGAGAAGTGAGCCCTAGTGGCGCAAGTCCAGCAGCAATTGCACCCGATGAAACCAGCACAACTTCTTTTCCTTGTGAGCGCAGTTGAGCAATTACATCACCGAGTGAGGCAACGGAAGATTCATCGAGCGCTGATCCAGCAGAACCGGTCAGCGTAGACGAGCCGACCTTAATAACAATGCGCTTGGCGCTTGCTAATTCTGTTCGGTTCATACATCGCCTTCAATCCTCGGATTCCGTGGATCCGTTGTGTTGTACTCCCATTGTTGAGCAATTTCATCGTCATTGAGTGCATCGACATGGTCATCGATGTAACGACCTGCCCATGGAGACTCGATTCGTAGGTCGCCGCCACGAGGACCAGCGAGAAGTTCCGCACCGGCCTCGATTGAAGGTTCCCAATCAAAAATAACCGCTGCATCGCCTTCGCCAATGCGAACTTCATCCTTGGCTTTAGCGCCCTTCTTAAAGAGTTCGCGTTCAACGCCAAGTGTTGCCAAGCGATCTGCCAAATAACCAATCGCTTCGGAGTTGCCGAAGTCGGTCTGCTTTACCCAACGAACTGGCTTCTCACCAAGAACAGTGAATGAACCATCTTCATTGGCGGTAACGGTAAACCCATTTCCAGATGCAACTACTGGACGCAAGACAATGCGAGTCTTCATGGACGCTGCTTCCTTCTTTCGCGCCTCTTGAATAATTCGAGCCATCGCATAGTTAAGTTCTTGAAGACCAATGTGTCCCGCAGCAGAAATCTTATAGACCTCAAAGCCGCGAGCTTCAAAGAGTGGAGCAACCATATCCGCCATCGCTTGGCCATCAGGTAGATCAACTTTATTGAGAGCAATAATGCGTGGGCGCTCAGAGAGTGGAACACTGCCTTCATCGGCAGTGTATTTGCGAAGTTCTTCTTCGATAATGTCGAAATCCTTAACTGGATCGCGATCAGTCTCTAACGTTCCGCAGTCAAGAACATGGACGATTGCCGCACAACGTTCGACGTGACGTAAGAATTCCAGGCCAAGGCCCTTGCCTTCAGAAGCTCCAGGAATAAGTCCAGGAACATCGGCAACCGTAAAACGAGTCTCACCTGCCTGAACAACACCTAGGTGCGGAGCAAGTGTGGTGAATGGATAATCCGCAATCTTTGGCTTTGCGGCAGAGATAGATGCGATGAGCGAAGACTTGCCTGCGCTAGGAAATCCAATCAGGCCAATATCGGCAACGCTCTTGAGTTCTAATGTAAGTGTGCGTTCTTCGCCGGCCTCACCTTTAAGTGCAAAACCTGGTGCGCGACGCTTAGAAGATGCGAGCCCAGCATTACCGAGTCCACCCTTGCCGCCTTGAGCTGCAATGAAGCGAGTTCCTTCACCGACTAAGTCTGCGAGCACATTCCCTGAAATATCTTTAACAACAGTTCCGTTAGGAACTTTCATCAATAAATCTTTGCCCTCTTTGCCATTGCAATAATCGCCATAACCGAGGCTGCCATTGGTAGCACGGCGATGTGGCGAGTGATGAAAATCGAGAAGAGTTGTAGTGCCAGAATCAACAATAAGAATGATGTCGCCACCGCGACCACCATTACCGCCGTCAGGACCGCCGAGTGGCTTAAATTTTTCTCGGTGAACAGAGACGCAACCATCGCCACCAGATCCGGCAGCAGCATGAAGAGTGACGCGGTCAACGAATGATGCCATCACACTCTCCCTCTCTCTAATTCCTTAACAATCAATAATAAAAATGAGCAATAAAAAAGCGGGCCCGCAGTAGGCGGACCCGCTGAAAAATATCCGCCTTTAAGCTACTGGAACCGGAACGATGTTAACTACCTTGCGACCGCGAGCGCGACCGAAAGCAACTTCGCCAGCTGATAGTGCAAAAAGAGTGTCATCCTTGCCGATGCCAACATTGGCACCTGGGTGGAAAACAGTTCCGCGTTGACGTACCAAGATTTCGCCAGACTTTACGATCTGTCCTGCGTAGCGCTTGATGCCGAGGTATTGAGCATTTGAGTCGCGACCGTTACGTGTGGACGAGACGCCTTTTTTACTTGCCATTTATTTTCGCCTGCCTTCTATTCTCGGAAAAATTACTTCGTGATCGCTGTGATCTTGACGCGTGTGAGTTGCGCACGGAAACCTTGACGACGGCGGTAGCCAGTCTTGTTCTTGTAACGAAGGATGTCGATCTTAGGACCCTTGGTCTCTTCGAGGACTTCGCCAGTTACTTTGACGCCAGAAAGTGCCTTGGCATCTGTTGTAAGAGTTGTACCTTCAACGAGCAGAAGAGCAGGAAATGAAACCGAAGCTCCGACCTTTGCATCCATACGGTCGACAGTAACTGTGTCGCCTACGGCAACCTTCTCTTGACGGCCGCCAGCTTTAACAATCGCGTACACGGTGACACCTTTCCTTGCTTCTATGAATACTCAATTACTAGCTTCCGCTAATTTCGAGCGCTAGCCCAAGTATTTCGGGCAGAGGCCTAGGGTACGGACTCTCCGCCCCCTGGGTCAAACTGGTTGAAACTGGGCCCTATTCGGGAGTGATTACGCCTGTACTAACTGCGCGACGACGCCGACGGCCACCAGCAGCAGGTGCCTGTGGGGCCACCGCTTCTACCGGCTCAACTGTTTCGGCTGGTTCTGAAACTTCTACGGTATCGGAACTTTCTGCCTCATCCAGGTCATCGTTCTGAGTCGATGGAACGTAGCGTTGATCCATATCTTTATCGAGAGCAACCTTACGTACTGGCTCTGAATGAATGTGAATTCCGCGACCGCCACAACTTTCGCAAGTAGTCGAAAATGCCTCAATCAATCCTTGTCCTACGCGCTTACGAGTCATCTGTACGAGCCCGAGCGAAGTTACTTCAGCAACTTGATGCTTAGTGCGATCGCGTCCGAGGCATTCCACTAACCGACGAAGAACTTGATCACGGTTGGATTCAAGTGCCATATCAATAAAGTCGATAACAATAATTCCACCCATATCGCGCAGGCGAAGTTGTCGAGCAATTTCTTCAGCTGCTTCTAAGTTGTTCTTAGTAACAGTCTCCTCGAGGTTGCCGCCCTTACCGATGAATTTTCCGGTGTTGACGTCAATAACAATCATCGCTTCGGTCCGATCGATAACGAGGGAACCACCTGAAGGTAGGTAAACCTTGCGATCAAATGCCTTTGCGAGTTGTTCTTCAATCTTGTTCTCTACGAACATATCGCGAGCGCCGGTCCACTTTTCAATCTTTGCGGTGAGTTCTGGCGCAATATGTCCAAGATAGTTATTAATCTCGTCCCATGCCTCGTCACCTTGGACTGACATCTTGTTGAAATCTTCATTGAAGATATCGCGGATGACTCGAACTGTGAGATCGGGTTCGCTGTAAAGGAGTGAAGGAGCAGAAGTTCCGGATGATTCAGACTTTGCAAAAATGTC
>WLRE01000107.1 GCA_009698045.1 Actinomycetota bacterium
CGCAAAATCTTTCCACTGTTCAGAATTTTGCCGTGACAGCAAGAACGGGAAAGCGTTAATTAATGGTGGGTGTAAACAACAAGCACTGCCGCAATAAAATGAAAAACAAAAGCAGCTGCAGTTAGCGCATGAAAGAATTCGTGGAAGCCAAACCAATTAATTGAAAAGTTTGGTTTCTTCATTCCATAAATAATTCCGCCGGCGGTGTAACAAAGACCGCCCGCCAAAATTAGTAAGAAGACTGCGACGCCACCTTTCTGCCAGAACTGCGGCAGATAAATAACAGCGGCCCAGCCGAGTGCGACATAGGCAATGACGTACAACCAGCGGGGTGCGCCGAGCCAAGTTATGCGCAGAATCGAAGTCAGGATTGCCCCGGACCAGACCAGCGCCAACAAAATGATGGCATTTGTTCGATCGAGAAGGAATATGGCGAACGGGGTATATGTGCCTGCGATAAGCATGGTGATATTGGCATGATCGATCCGGCGCCAGAGGGCCTTGTACTTGGGCTTCCAGCCGACCCGATGATAAAGGGCGGAGCAGGTGAATAAAGTGACCGCTGTGAGCGTGAAAATGCCCAAAGTTATGCGTCCTTTGAGCTTGTCGGCGACGGCAATCAGGGTCAGGCCGGCCACCAGGGAGACGGGGGACATGATCAGGTGGATCAGGCCGCGAAGCTTGGGCTTAAGGGGGGCAACCTCAGGAATCTTGACCGCGTTCATCTCTCAACCGTAGCCCTATATCGGCCAAAAACCTTCGGCGTGTCGCAGAGGTCACTTCCTTGAGGTGGGGGCAGGGGAGGCGTATAAGACCCGTTTTGCTTTCCCCTGTAAGCCTGAGTTACTCTGCTCCTCTGCTCTTTTCGATGAAGCGAGCGATATCCAGATGCGAATTTACTCGCATCACCATTATTCATAATGGGCAACACTCCCGACCTCGGGGGTCGTGGTATCGAGCGTGTAAATGAAAAGAATTGCAGTAAACGAAGTGGAGAAACGTAGTGCCAACTATTCAGCAGCTGGTCCGCAAGGGTCGCGCAGAAAAGACAACAAAGACAAACACGCCTGCACTAAAGGGCAGCCCGCAACGTCGTGGTGTTTGTACTCGTGTGTACACAACAACTCCTAAGAAGCCTAACTCTGCGCTTCGCAAAGTTGCTCGTGTACGTCTTACAAGTGGCATGGAAGTAACTGCTTACATTCCAGGTGAAGGACATAACCTTCAAGAGCACTCCATCGTTCTTGTTCGCGGTGGTCGTGTAAAGGATCTACCTGGTGTTCGTTACAAGATCGTTCGAGGTTCACTCGATACTCAAGGTGTTAAAGACCGTAAGCAATCACGTAGCCGCTACGGCGCTAAAAAAGAAAAGAAGGGCTAATTAAATGCCTCGTAAAGGTCCCGCAGTTAAGTCACCTGTTATTGCAGATCCTGTTTATAACTCACCAGTTGTAACAGCTCTCATTAACAAGATTCTCTTGCACGGCAAGCGTTCTACTGCAGAACGCATTGTTTACGATGCACTCGAGGGTTGCCGCGAAAAGACTGGTGGAGTTGACCCAGTAATCACATTGAAGCGCGCACTCGACAACGTTAAGCCAACTGTTGAAGTTAAGTCCCGCCGCGTTGGTGGAGCTACTTACCAAGTCCCTATTGAAGTTAAAGCAGGACGCGCAACTACTCTCGCACTTCGCTGGATGGTTGATTACTCCCGCGCTCGCCGTGAGAAGTCAATGGCAGAGCGTCTTCAGAACGAATTAATCGATGCAAGCAATGGTCTCGGAGCAGCTGTAAAGCGCCGCGAAGATACCCACAAGATGGCTGAAGCTAACAAGGCTTTCGCACACTATCGCTGGTAACCCGAACCCTAAGAAACTATTGAAGAAACTAATAAGGAGACTCGTAAAGTGGCTGTAGAAGAGATTATCGACCTCGCCAAGGTTCGCAACATCGGAATCATGGCGCACATCGACGCGGGTAAAACCACGACCACTGAGCGCATCCTTTTCTACACCGGTATCAACTACAAGATCGGTGAAGTTCACGATGGCGGAGCCACGATGGACTGGATGGAGCAAGAGCAAGAGCGCGGTATCACTATTACATCTGCTGCAACCACATGTATGTGGAAGGGCAATCTCATCAACATCATCGATACACCTGGTCACGTTGACTTTACTGTTGAAGTAGAGCGTTCACTCCGTGTTCTAGATGGCGCAGTCTGCGTATTCGACGGCGTTGCTGGTGTAGAGCCACAATCCGAAACTGTTTGGCGTCAAGCAGATCGCTACAACGTTCCTCGTATCTGTTTCGTTAACAAGCTTGACCGTACCGGTGCATCATTCGACCGTTGCGTAGAAATGATTGGTTCACGTCTGAACGCAATTGCACTAGTTCTTCAAATTCCAATCGGCCTCGAAGGTGACTTCATGGGCGTTGTCGATTTGATCGCGATGAAGGCACTTGTTTGGCCAGGCGAGACAAAGAAGGGCGAGGATTACCTCGTTGAAGAGATTCCTGCGAATTTGGTTGATGCAGCTAAAGCAGCTCGCCACACAATGATCGAAACTCTTGCTGATGCAGATGATGCAATCATGGAGAAGTACCTCGATGGTCAAGATCTTTCAGAAGACGAGATCATCGCAGCTATCCGTCGCGCAACTCTTGCTGACAAGTTGACACCAGTACTTACCGGTTCTGCATTTAAGAACAAGGGCGTTCAACCAATGCTCGATGCAGTTAACCGCTACCTTCCTTCACCACTTGATATCAAGGCAATCGTTGGTCACAAGATGGGCGATCCAGAGGTAGAAGTAGAGCGCCAACCTGCAGATTCAGAGCCATTCTCATCACTCGCATTCAAAATCATGTCAGACCCTCACCTCGGTAAGTTGACCTTCGTACGTATCTACTCCGGTCGCCTCGATACAGGTTCACAAGTTCTTAACTCCACAAAAGATAAGAAAGAACGTATCGGCAAGATTTATCAGATGCACGCAAACAAGCGTGAAGAGAAAGATTCAGCCGGCGCAGGAATGATCATTGCAGTTATGGGTCTTAAGGACACCACGACGGGCGACACTCTCTGCGATCCAGCAAAGCCAGTAATCCTTGAATCTATGGACTTCCCAGCACCAGTTATCTCTGTTGCTATCGAGCCAAAGACCAAGGCTGACCAAGAGAAGCTCGGCATTGCGATCCAACGCCTCGCTGAAGAAGATCCAACATTCCACGTTAAGTCCGACGAAGAGACTGGTCAAACAATCATCTCCGGTATGGGCGAGCTCCACCTTGAAATCCTCGTAGACCGTATGCGTCGCGAATTCAAAGTTGAAGCAAACGTCGGCAAGCCACAAGTTGCTTACCGCGAATCACTCAAGAAGCCTGTTCCACGTCACGATTACACCCACAAGAAGCAATCAGGTGGTTCTGGTCAGTTCGCGAAGATTCAGATTGCGATCGAGCCAATCGCTGTTGGAACTTCAGAGAAGTCATACGAATTCGTTAACAAAATCACCGGTGGTCGTATTCCTAAGGAGTACATCCCATCTGTTGATGTCGGATGCCAAGAAGGTATGCAGAACGGTCCTTTGGCCGGCTACCCACTTGTCGATGTCCGCGTAACTCTTCTTGACGGCGCTTATCACGATGTTGACTCATCGGAGCTCGCGTTCAAGATTGCTGGCCTACAAGGTTTCAGAGAGGCTGCCCGCTTAGCCGGTCCAGTCATTCTTGAACCAGTGATGTCAGTAGAAGTTATTACCCCTGAAGACTTCATGGGTGATGTCATCGGCGATTTGAACTCACGACGTGGACAAATTCAGTCCATGGACGAGCGTTCAGGTGCCCGCATCGTTAAGGCAGTGGTTCCACTGTCCGAGATGTTTGGTTATGTCGGTGATCTACGCAGTAGAACACAAGGTCGCGCAAGCTACAGCATGCAATTTGATTCGTATGCCGAAGTACCAGCCGCGGTCGCGAAGGAAATCATCGCGAAGGTTCGCGGCGAGTAATCGCCAACGACTCTCGGCAGACGAAAACAACCCAATCCAAGTAAGTAAACAAGAAACAACAGGAGGAAAAAGTGGCAAAGGCTAAATTCGAGCGCACCAAGCCGCACGTCAACATTGGCACAATTGGTCACATTGACCACGGTAAGACCACTCTTACTGCTGCCATCTCAAAGGTACTTCACGATAAGTACCCAGATGTAAACCCATTCACACCATTCGATCAGATCGATAAGGCGCCAGAAGAGCGTCAACGCGGTATCACGATCTCTATC
>WLRE01000108.1 GCA_009698045.1 Actinomycetota bacterium
ATTCAAATTCCTCACTCTTGACTTAACTCTTGATCCATTTCATCGAAAACATCCTGCGCGCCCTCATCAATGCCTTCAACGATTTCTTCTAGCTCTTCTTCGATAACTTCTGGAAGTGGTTCGATAACAGTCGTCAATCCCCATGCAATTCCATCGAGAATATCTGACTCAGAGGCGACAAATTCAGTTGCACCTGTTGCCAACATAACTCGGGAGAGAATTAGCGCGCCAGAAGTGATCACATCAACTCGACCGGGATGCATAAATCCAAGGGCAGCAATCTCTTCACGGGACATAAGAGAGAGTTGCTGAGCGATACCAAAAACTTTTTGTGAGGCGATGCGTGAGAGATGAATGGAATACCGATCATATTCACTTAGCCCAAGAGCTGCGGCAGCGACGGTGGTAGCGGTACCAGCAACGGCAATGAGGGTCGTGGCTTTCTTAAATGGAACAGATCGAGCTGCTTCCGCAATAGCAGCATCGATATCTTCGATTGCTGCAGCGACTGTGCGCGCCTCTGGTGGTTGCTTCTTGAGATGGCGCTCAGTCATACGCACGCAACCAATATTTACGCTCTTTGCTGATTCAACTTTCTCAGCACCGAAGACGAATTCAGTTGAACCGCCACCAATATCTACAACAAGAAATGGGCCCCCAATCCCTTTGAGTTCTTTCGTTGCACCCATGAAAGAGAGAGCGGCTTCTTCAGCCCCGGGAATAACCTCGGGTTCGATTCCTAGAATTTCACGTACGCCATCGATAAACACCTGACGATTTCGAGCATCTCGAGTTGCGCTGGTGGCGCAGAATCGAACTTTCTCAACGCCTTTGCTAGCAATGATTTCAGCAAACCTTCTCGTTGCTTCAAGTGTGCGCTCGATAGCTGCTGGATCGAATGCTCGATTCTTATCGACGCCTTCGCCTAGCCGAACAATCTCCATCTCGCGAATAACTTCGCGGAAATTATCGCCGTCGATATCAGCAATGAGCAGACGAATTGAATTAGTTCCACAATCTATTGCTGCAACTCTGCTCATTTATTACTACTTTCTTTAGATTTCTTCGGAAGAATTAGCGGGGCATGGATCAGATAGCCACCATTGTGGCAGCGCAGCGAGAGCTTCATCGCCAAAGGGGTTGACTCCTGGGCCAGCACCGAGAGAGTGTGCGACAAGTGAGTGCAAACATTTCACACGCTCGGGCATTCCCCCTGCAGTAATACCTTCTACTTCAGGAACATCCATACCTAAAGCCGCACGAGCAGCGAGATAATCTTGGTGAGCGGCTGCATATTCTCCTGCAACTACTGGATCAGTGGAGAGACGTGACTCCATCTCGGCCATCATTCCGGTTGTTTCGAGAGTAGAAATTGCTGCCGTTAATCGTGGACATGTTGCGTAATAAAAAGTCGGAAAAGGTGTGCCATCCGATAATCGAGGCGGAGTTTCGACCACTGCCGGCTTTCCGCATGGACAGCGATAAGCAATTCCATGAACATCACGTGGCGTGCGACCAAGTTGAAGCGCTATTACTTCTATATCTTCCGGAGTTGGCTTTTTGCTATCAACGTTCACGGGTGAATCTTACGGATTTATCTGAGTATTTGTACTTGTTATCGATGAGATCAACCGACCATACCAAGGTAGACCCAGTGGAATTTGATCCGCAATAGGAGCAGCTGGACCGCCTTGTGTTTCAGATGTTTCTTCAATACCAGTTACTTCATATTGAATTTCACCTGGAAAGACAAAGTGCAGACGCGTTCTTGCCTGTGCCGCGATATAAGTTGGGTCATTCCATAGCGCTAAATCACGTCGTGCGCTTTCGAGCGCTGATTCGCTGTCATTGAGTTGAGTTCGAAGTGCATTGATTTGTGCCCGTTGCGCAAAATAATGTTGGACAGGTGGTGCAAGTGTGATTGCCATCAATGCAAGAACTGTGACGAAAGCAAAGGCTCGGCCTGATATCCCTCGTGAACTCTTGTTCTTCATGAGAGATTGCTCTTATTACTTACCGGCAAAACGAGGGAATGCTCCGCGGCCTGCATAGAGAGCAGAATCACCGAGCTCTTCCTCGATCCGGAGAAGTTGGTTGTATTTAGCTACGCGCTCGGAGCGAGCAGGTGCGCCAGTCTTAATCTGACCGCATTCAAGAGCGACAGCAAGATCTGCAATTGTGGTGTCTTCTGTTTCACCGGAACGGTGCGACATCATCGAACGATATCCCGCGCGATGTGCCATAGAGACAGCATCAATCGTCTCGGTGAGGGTTCCAATTTGGTTGACCTTTACGAGAAGTGCGTTAGCTGTGTCAGATGCAATTCCCTTGGCAAGACGCTCGGGATTAGTAACGAACAAATCATCTCCCACAATTTGAATCTTGGAACCAAGTTGCTCTGTCATCTTGGCCCAACCAGCCCAATCATCCTCATCGAGTGGGTCTTCAATAGAGACAATCGGATAAGAAGCCACGAGATCAGCGTAGTAAGCAATCATTTCATCAGATGACTTCTGCTTGCCTTCAAAAGCGTACTTACCTTTTTCATGAAATTCAGTAGCTGCAACATCCATTGCAAGTGCAATGTCCTTACCTGGCTTTAGCCCAGCAGCCTCAATTGCTTCAAGAATGAGATCGAGAGCAGCGCGATTGCTATCTAGGTTGGGTGCAAAGCCACCCTCATCACCAATACTGGTTGCTAATCCGCGCTTTTTAAGAACTGCTTTAAGTGCGTGATAAATCTCAGCGCCTTGACGAAGTGCCTCACTAAATGTTGGCGCACCGATAGGAGCAATCATGAACTCTTGGATATCCACATTTGTATCCGCATGTGCGCCACCATTAAGAATATTCATCATTGGTACAGGCAAAGTGTGAGCAGTTGGGCCACCGATATAACGGAAGAAGGAGAGATCAGCGCTTTCAGCAGCGGAGCGAGCAACTGCGAGTGAGACTCCAAGAATGGAGTTTGCGCCGAGTCGAGACTTATTCTTTGTGCCATCAAGTTCGATCATTGCGGCATCAACAAGTCGTTGGTCTTGAGCATCGTATCCATAAATCTCTGGAGCTAGTTCGTTGTTAACAAAATCAACTGCCTTTTGAACTCCCTTACCTAAGTAGCGCTTGCCGCCATCGCGAAGTTCCGCTGCTTCAAATGCGCCAGTTGATGCGCCGCTAGGAACAGCTGCGCGAGCATTAGAGCCATCTTCAAGAACTACTTCAACTTCAACAGTGGGATTTCCGCGAGAATCTAGAATTTCGCGGGCATGTACTAATTCAATTAAGGCCACTTAGTTCTCCAATAAAGAAAATTTCACAAATATTCGACTTCTCTGTCGATGGATATAACCCAATTCTAGACTACGAAGAGGCGGCCTCAGAGTCGCGAATAGCCTGGATATATTGCTTAGTGGCGCTGCGAAGAGCGGATTCAACGTCCAACCCTTGGCCCTGAGCCTGATTGATGATTCCTAGGAGAATTGCTCCGAGTTCCTCTTCGGTAGCACTTTTTGAGATCTCTACCGGATGCGCGATGGGAATAGTTAATCCATATTTCTCTGCTCGATATATCAATTTAGCAGCGAGAGCCAAAGCGGGCTGCCCTAATGGAATCCCCTCGGTAGCAGATGTTCGCCCTTTTTCGGCCGCTTTAATTGCCTCCCAATTTTCAAGAACTTCTTCACTAGAACTTACCTTTGTGTCACCAAATACATGAGGATGGCGGCGAATTAATTTATCGGCCACGCCCCGGGCGACGTCATCGATCGAAAATGGTTCATCGGAATCTTCTTCTGCCATGCGGGCATGAAAATACACTTGCAATAACACATCGCCGAGTTCTTCTCGCATTGAAGTTCGATCGTTCTCTTCTACCGCCTCTATATATTCATAGGACTCTTCAAGTAGATATTTCAAGAGAGATTCGTGGGTTTGTTCTGCATCCCATGGGCAGCCTCCGGGCGAGCGGAGGCGATCCATAACTTCGCGTAATCGAATTAGTTCTGAAGAACTATCCATAAAACGGTATTTACTACTTATTAGTTACGGCAGTATTTGGTTCTTTGTCGATGACATTTGCATTCTCAGCATCCCATGCACCGTAGCGAGGATTAACAACAACGCCTTTCTTAGAAGCCATTCCAACAACGAGGGCTTGAATCGCTGCACC
>WLRE01000109.1 GCA_009698045.1 Actinomycetota bacterium
AATTCCAGAATGAGAGCGATTGGATACTGGGCTTGGGCGAGCTGGTAATAATTAACCCAGCAATAGAAGTAAGAATCGATGAAATCGCAATACCGGTGAGAAGGAAGCCAAAACCTTTGTTGGGTGCGAGGGCTTGTACTAACAGCGCTGTTAGCGCTGCAAAGAGCACCGCCACAAAGACGTTGGTGCGAGAGCCATAAGCAGCTGCGCCAGAGGAGATCACGGCGATAGTGCCGAGAACTGCGCCGCTAGATAGACCAATAAGAGTGGGTTCGGCTAACGGATTGCGGAATATTCCTTGCGCAATAACACCGGCGAAACCAAGACCGGCACCAAAAATCATTGCGCCGACTGCGCGCGGCATGCGGATCTCCCAGACAGTTGTGGCATCTACGCCTTTACTGTTCCCAAAGAGAATATCCCAGAGTGGAGTTTGGAGATGGAGAACTCCAATTTGTAGAGAGAGAAAGAAGAGTGCAATCAAGACGAAGACGCCACCGATATAGAGCGTGAGTTCACGTCTCATTTTTTAAGTACCTGCAAAATCGCGGTTCGGAGTTTTGGCATCATCTCGGATGTACGAGGACCAAAAGATAAGAAGAGCGAATCATCGATGGTGACAATACGTTTCTTCTTGCCGGCCGGGGTCTGGGCAATGCCAGGAAGTTGCAATAGTCCTTCGATGCCACCGACAGATTGCAACCCTTTAGTCATTAAAACGATGACATCTGGCTGCATCTTGACTAGCGCTTCAGCGCTCAAATCTGTGAACGGTGTTTTGAAATTAACTGCTCCGATATCGGTAAAGCCGGCTGAACGAATAATGGAATCAGCACCTGACCCTTTGCCACCCACCAAATAAATAGAAGAGGTCCCACGTAAGTACAGAAAAGCAACTCTCTTCTGTGAAATTGGATTTGTATATTGCGAAATTTTTGAACTGAGCAATGAATAAGCCTTAGGCACCTTAAGTGCGTCGGCAATAGCTTTTTCTTTAGGCAAAATATCTGCGAGAGTATAAGCACTTGGGATCTTTACCATTTTAATATTTGAATTCTTTAAGACTTGAAGTGCAGTTTGTGGGCTTGTGTTGTTGTCGATAAAAATAATATCTGGTTTTTGTGAGAGAACTTTCTCGGTATTAACTTGATGACCTGAGGTATCGAAAGCGACAGAATCAAGTTCCGGCATAGCCGAAGCAATATCGCGGCCTACTAAATATTTCTTATAACCAAGTGCGGCGACGATCTCGGCCGCACCATTGCCTAGCGCAACAATTCTTTTATATGCAGGAGCTTCGCCTGAATTAACTATCGGCAAACCAACTGTGGCAGGTGAAATATTTATAACGCTGGTAGCGCTAGCGGAATTGATTGTTAGTGGCACGCCTAATATCGCGACTGCGATAACCACTCGAACCTTCATAGGAGGATTATCACAGTCTTGTTCACGCTTGTTTCCGACGTTCCTGCGGCATTTGTCGGAGGCGCCCCTCATAGGGATAGCCTAAATTTCGGTAGTGCTAAAGCGAAAGATTCTCCTTACTGCAATGGTTGCACTATTTAGCCTTGCAGTGTCCTCTGCCCACGCAGCAGTGAGTTCGGTTAAAGCAAGTGATGGCGCAATTCTTACAGTCTCGAAGGTATCGGCAATTAAGAGCGGAGACCTCTTAACAATCACCGGCACACATTTTGATGAAACAATCGGGATTTATGTAGCAATGTGCAAGGTCGTACCAAAGATAGAGCTCCCAACACCATGTGGTGGCGGTATGGATAAGACAGGTGCAACTAAGTCTTCAATCTGGATCTCGTCAAACGCTCCCTCATATGGAACAGGGCTGGCACGTTCGTATCAAGCAGGCGGCCGTTTTAAGGTGACCCTCAAAGTTTCACCCTTGATTGGCAAGATAGATTGTCGCAAAATAGCCTGTGCTATTTATGTTCGCGCCGATCACCTCCGCACGGAAGATCGCACCCGCGATATGTATATACCTTTAGCTTTTAAGAAATAAGGATGAACAAAGGATGAGAATGAAGAAAATCGTAATAGCAATCGCCTCAACTGCTCTTGTTGCTAGCAGCACTTATGTTGCTAATGCCGCCCCAACAACAACAGTTATGTTCACCGCCCCAACAGGTGCCCCACTTGCCGGCAATACTCTGCCGACTCTAACTTCAGGTGATGTCGTCACTATGGTTATAGGTAAATTTCCTACAGGTAAGGGAATGTATGTTTATCAAGCAGTGCAACCAGCTGCAGGTAAACGCCCGACTGTATTTAATAAGTCCGGATCACTCTGGATTTCTGCGACCCCTGGCGCATCCTTTAAGCCGAGTGATCTCATTAAATTAACAATTGATAATGGACGCGCTTGGGGTGCGGATTGCGCTTATCAGAGTTGTGGAATCCAGGTAGAACTCGACTCCATTAGTTCTGCAGGAGATACCTCTGAGGATCAATTCTTTCCATTTACTTATGTCGCAGGTACTTCTACAACAACTGCAGCTCCAGCAACTCCTGCCTCAAGTACAACCGTAACTGCATCAATCGATGGAACTACCCTTGAGCAAAATAAGGCCTCAGTTGTTCTTGCTTATCGCACGCCGCTAACGGTGGTCACATCCGCATCGGATGGCACAACACCAACAATGAAATTCACTGCTGATCCTTCCGGCAAGACTTTGTGTGTGGTCGAAGGCAGAACAATAAAGGCGGTTACCGCAACCGGAACCTGCAATCTAGAAGTCCGCACCGGAACATCAGTTGGTTATTATCCGTTTTACTTAGGTCAAGGAACTCAGGTTGTTAAGCAGAAGATCAAGAAGGTCAAGCGCGGCAAGCCGACTTCATTAACCTTAAAGAGCAATTTCGGTGAAACCATTGCGTATCAATCCACCTCAAAGAAAATTTGTACATTAGTGGATAACACCTTGATTGGTTTAACACCTGGCAGATGCACAATTACTGCGACTGCTATTGGGACCGATAATTACAAGGAATATAAAGCAAAGCTTGGAATATTAATTACCAAGTAAGAAATTACTGAGCCAGAGCTCGGAGTCCTGCAACAGCAAATATTTTTGCATTGCGGATTTCGAGCTCTGCATCATTTCCGGATTCAATACGGACTGATGCAGCGTCTGTAACGCTAGAAAGAAAAGCCGATGCTCCTCGAATATCACTGATTCCAGTTGCGGCTAGTGCGTTACGAAGCGGCACTAAAAGATTGCGATGGCCGACGGCAATCTCTTCTTTACGAAATTCCGGCGGGGTTACAGTATTAAGCGACTTCACGAGCATGTGCCGGCCATCAACGACGTACCGCAAACCCTCTTCAATCCAGAGAGAGATCATCTCGTATGGATCAGTGACACCTTTAATGGCTTCGGCTAAACGATTGGAGTAATGCTCGAGTTCTTCGATGACTAAATCAGCGACTAAATCAGCTGAACTAGAAAAGTATTCGTAGATAGAACTTCGAGAGAGTCCAGCCTTGCTTGCAACTGCTGCAACGGTAATTGCTTGGGCGCCCTCATTGACAGCAAGCTCCATGGCTGCTGCCATCAACTGCTCGCGACGAAGTTCGCGGTGGGCAATTAAGTTGCTCGCTTGAATCTTAGGCATAGGCAGATTCTCCCATCTTTCAGCGGTTTTGGAAGTTCTCCTCAGCAAGCTCCCAGCGTAGGCTCTAGGGAATTTACACTTTATGACCCATTATTACGGCATGGAAAAAAATGTAGGGATCTTAATCGGCGGTATCGCAGTAGCTGGCGTCGTAGCTTTTCTCTCGATAAACCCATCTGGTTCTGATCAAGGCTCGAATCCCGCGCCGGTCATCTCTACATCCGTCCCCACCTCAACCTCTTCGACGGTAAGTACGCCACCCACTGCAACACCGGTGGATCAATCAACTAGCCAAGTCAGAACTACGCCCACAACGATTAAGGTGACACCAACCAAACTCGGTGGGCCTGCAACCTCTATCGGTTCAACTGGTGGCGGCGATGATGACGATGAGAACGAGCGAGATGACGAACGCGATGAGGGCGACGACGACTAAGCGTCTTTACTCGTTCTGCTCTCAAAATATCTCGACCCGAGGACCGAAGCCAAAGTAATTAGCGATCC
>WLRE01000011.1 GCA_009698045.1 Actinomycetota bacterium
CGACATCAGCTAACCCACCAGCAGCAGTAATTGCTTGCTGAAGTGCGCTCCACCAGAGAGCTGGATCCACTTCGGTGCCCGATGGATGAGCCGCACGTCCTTCACGAACCAGAACGCCAGAGTGCGCATCTCGAATAACTACTTTTACTGACTGGGTGGAGGAGTCCACGCCTGCGACTAACGAAACCATGGCCAGAGCCTACTGAGGTTCCTTAGGGTTCATAGAGGTTTCGAACGGGTAGACTTGCGGAGTCATCGTGGACGACACATAAATTTTAATTACCCTCTCAGGAGTTTGAAAATGCGTATTGGTGTTCTCACAGGCGGCGGAGATTGCCCCGGCCTCAATGGAGTAATTCGCGCAGTTGTGCGTAAAGGCGTCAAAGAATATGGCTATGAATTTGTTGGATTTCGCGATGGTTGGAAGGGCCCACTTGAAGGCCTGACTATGGAGTTAAATCTCGCTACTACCCGAGGAATCTTGCCTAAGGGTGGAACTATTCTTGGATCTTCGCGCACCAATCCTTTTAAGATTGAAAATGGCGTCGAGCGCATTAAAGAAAATCTAGCCAAGATGAATATTGATGCTCTAATTGCAATCGGTGGCGAAGATACCTTGGGTGTGGCTACTAAGTTAGATTCTCTTGGCGTCAAAGTTGTAGGAGTTCCTAAGACCATCGATAACGATCTCAACAACACTGATTACACCTTTGGTTTTGATACCTCGGTCAATATTGCGATGGAAGCTATCGATCGTCTGCATACCACTGCAGAATCTCACCACCGACCATTAGTCGTTGAAGTAATGGGCCGTCACGCGGGCTGGATTGCACTTCACGCCGGAATCGCTGGCGGCGCAGCCGCAATTTTGATTCCAGAAATTAAGTTTTCGGTCGAGAAAGTTTGCGCTTGGGTCGAGTCTCGCTTTGCCGATGGCTTTGCGCCACTGATTGTTATTGCCGAAGGTGCCATTCCGCAGGATGGTGATATGAAAGTAAAGGATCAGACGCTCGATGCATTTGGTCATGTCAAACTTTCTGGCATCGGTGACTGGCTAGCCAGCGAAATTGAGAGCAAGACCGGCCGCGAAACTCGATGTACCGTTCTTGGACATATTCAGCGCGGCGGTTCGCCATCAGCCTTTGATCGAGTTCTCTCCACTCGCTTCGGTTTATCTGCAATTAGTGCGGTCGCTGAGGGAGATTTCGGCAAGATGGTCGCCCTTCACGGAACCAAGATTGAGCGAGTGCCACTCGCCTCCGCCACAGACAAACTCAAAGTTGTCGATCCATCCTTCTACGCTGAATCGGAGATCTTCTTCGGATAATTGCCCGGCGCCAGCGCCCGCATCTTCCCTAAAATAAACCTATGCCACAGACATCTGATATCAACTCCCTCTTCACGCCTGGCCTTGTCGCTGCTCAGCAACCGCAATGGCCAGGCGGAGTTGATGGTGCACCTGTTCGCGCAGCTGTTGAAACGCTTAAGAAATTGCCACCACTTGTCTTTGCCGGTGAATGTGATGCACTCAAAGCTCGAATAGCACTTGCTCAAGAAGGTAAAGCTTTCTGGTTGCAAGGTGGAGATTGCGCCGAAACTTTTGTAGCGGCGACCGCTGATTCCATCCGTAATCGCATAAAGACAATTCTGCAAATGGCGGTAGTTCTTCAATATTTCGCAAGTTTGCCAGTAATCAAAGTTGGTCGCATGGCCGGCCAGTTTGCTAAGCCTCGCAGTAACGATAATGAAACTCGTGGCGATGTAACGCTTCCGGCTTACCGTGGCGATGCTGTGAACGATCTTGAATTTACCCTTGAGTCCCGCACTCCTAATCCGGATCGCTTAGTTCAGGTTTACAACACTTCTTCCTCCACACTTAATCTGGTTCGCGCATTTACACAAGGTGGATTTGCCGATGTTCGCGAAGTCCATAACTGGAACAAGGGTTTTGTCAGTGATCCACGTTTTGGTACTCGCTACGAACAGATGGCAACCGAACTCGGCCGCGCCCTGGATTTCATGGCATCTGCCGGTGTTGACCCAGAAGCTTTCAAGACCGTTGACTTTTACTCTAGCCATGAGGCGCTCATTCTCGAATACGAGAAAGCGCTCACGCGGATCGATTCACGTACCGGGCTTGCCTACGATGTCTCAGCGCACTTTGTGTGGATCGGTGAACGCACTCGCCAACTCGACGGCGCACATATGGACTTCGCGGCAAAGATTCAAAATCCAATCGGCATCAAACTTGGACCAAAGACAACCCCGCAGGATGCACTTGCAATGATTAAGGCGCTTAATCCTGATAACGAACCAGGTCGCCTCACCTTTATCACTCGGATGGGTGCTGGACTTGTCCGTGAAAAACTTCCCGCTCTTGTTAAGGCTGTGAACGATTCTGGAGCAAAAGTTCTCTGGGTCTGCGATCCCATGCACGGCAATACCTATGAAGCTCCGAGTGGGTATAAGACTCGTAAATTTGATGATGTGACCGATGAAGTGCGTGGCTTCTTTGAAGTACATAAAGCACTCGGCACTCATCCAGGTGGAATTCATATCGAGCTAACCGGTGACGATGTCACAGAGTGCGTCGGCGGTGGCGAGCAGATTTCCCACGAAGATTTATCCTCTCGCTACGAGTCAGCCTGCGACCCTCGGCTAAATCACTCGCAATCGTTAGAGCTCTCCTTCCTTGTTGCCGAGATGCTGCGAGATAGATAAACCCCCTATTCATTAATCTCGCATTTCCCTTTATTGTGGGGGAGTGCTTCTGACTACCCAACTCAAAACACCAGTGGGTAATTTGTATTTGGTCAGTGACGAGCATGTTCTCTTGGCGGCAGGCTTCACAAGCTTCTCTGATCTCTTTGAACGGATGGACCCGATTGACTCTGGCCGTGAAAAATCCGCAGTAAAGCGAATTCCAATTATTAGCGACCTAGTCGATGATTATTTTGATGGTGATTTAAGCGCATTCGGTGGAATTCAAACACGCCAGCCCGGCGCTGAATTCTCGCAAGCAGCCTGGAAGGCAATGCGGAAGATACCTGTTGGCAAGACTTGGACTTATTCAGAACTTGCTAAGCGCGCAGGATCTGCAGATGCGGTGCGGGCGGCGGGTAGTGCGTGTGCAAGAAATCTCATTGCGCCAATTGTTCCGTGTCATCGCGTAGTAAAAACTGGCGGGGCGCTCGGCAATTATGCGTATGGATTAAATGTAAAAGAGTGGTTCTTACGCCACGAGGGAGCGCTGAAGTAAGCCGGGCAGGACTGCAACAACCTGATCAATATCTGCATCAGTAATATCTAAATGAGTCACAAAGCGGAGGAACTTCGGGCCAAGAGCGGCGGCGGAGATTCCAGCTTCGATCAATTGAGCATTGAGCTCAGCTGCACTAATGGACATGCACTGCAGATCGAGAACCACAATATTTGTATCGACCGTGGTGGGATCTACTAATCGAGGTGAAACCGATGCACATGCCTCTGCAATTCTCTTCGCGCGAAGATGATCGTGCTTGAGAAGTGCAAGATTATTGTCGAGAGCGTAATGACCAGCGGCAGCGAGAACTCCGACCTGACGCATACCGCCACCGTAACGCTTGCGCCAGATTCGCGCAGCAGCAATACGTTCTTTCGTGGTGGCTAAAACTGAGCCCACCGGCGCACCAAGGCCTTTGGATAAGCAAACGCTAATCGTGTCAAAATTTTTGCCATATTCCTTTAAGGAAATTCCAGTAGCAACATGTGCATTCCATAATCTCGCACCATCTAAATGCATAAACATTCCGCTTTCACGAGATGCTTTTCTGAGTGCAACAATTTGATCAAGAGGTTGAATACTTCCGCCGCCAAAGTTGTGGGAGTTTTCGACTGCAATGGCAGTTGTAGAAACTAAATAGGGACCAGAGTTTGGACGTGCGATTGCAAGAGCATCTTCGGCTCGCAATATTCCCCGTTGCGCTTCCCAGGTTCGAGTTGTGATTCCACTGAATACTGCAGCTGCGCCGAGTTCTGCTCGAACGATATGAGAATTAGTTTCAGCAATAAGTTCTTCACCTGGCTGCACGAGAAGTCGAATTCCTAATTGATTGGCCATGGAACCGGTGGGGGCGAAGAGTGCGGCTTCGGTACCGAGTAACTCAGCAATACGCTCTTCGAGAGAGTTAACAGTGGGATCATCGCCATAGACATCATCGCCGACCTTGGCGTTGAGAATCGCCTCACGCATTCCGAGGGAGGGGACAGTCACTGTGTCTGAGCGTAAATCAATCATGTGCTTATCTTCTCACGGCCTTCGCTCCAAATAATCGCATACATAGCCACAATTACCATTAACCCACCAACTGCGACCTTGATTGTTAACGATTCGTGCGCGATGGTAATTCCAAATATTGCTGCAAAGACTACTTCCATGGTCAAAATTACAGCTACCGTGGTGGGAGCCATAAAAGATTGTGCCCAGGTTTGGAAGATGAATGCGATGGCGGTAGCAAACACAGCACAAAAAATAATCGCCCACCACACTCCTGAATCGGGCGGAGTGTGCAGACCGCTCCTTAACCCGGCTAAAGTCGTAATAAGAGTGCAGGTACCCAACTGAACGACGGTCAGAGCGTATGTGTCCATACCCGAACTCCACTCACCTAAAGCGATGATGTGAGCGGCGAAGACTATTGCGCTGAGAAATACCAGAAACTCGCCCAATCCGATACTCAAACCTTTGAAAGAGAGCAGGAGCAATCCGGCCGTTGCAAGTAAAACCGATAGCCACTGCACTCCAGCAATTCTCTTCTTCAGGACAAGTGCTCCCAATACTGGTGTGAGGACCACGTATAGACCCGTAATAAATCCAGTCTTTGCAACTGAGGTTAGGGTTAAACCAAAAGATTGGAAGATATAGCCACTGCCAAGGAAGGTGCCAACAAGTGCGCCTTTGAGAAGAAATTTGCGATCAATTTGGAAGAGAACTTTTGGTCGCAAGGCGATGAGAAGAAGTGTGGCAATGAGAAAACGCCAAGCAAGAAATGAATTAACATCTAATCGGTCAAGCGCATCTTTCATAACCACAAATGCGCCACCCCAAATGGCAGACACTGCAAGAAGTATGAGTGCGAAGAGCCCCTTCTTGTTTCCGTTCTTCATTTAATCTTGGAGCGCATCTTTTTGAGGAGTGCGATTTCTTGACCGTGCTTCTCTTCCATTCCTGGAGTTTCTAATATTAATGGCGCATTCTTAACGGCTGGATGCTCGAGCAGTTCCTGGAAAGGTTTTATCCCTATCTCGCCATCACCTAGATTTTGATGACGATCCTTAAGAGCACCGCATACATCCATCGAATCATTAGCGTGAATAAGTTGAATACGTTCAATTCCAACCAGGCTAACCAGCAAATCTAAAGTCTCGGTCATGCCACCCTTTTTAGCGATGTCGTGGCCCGCGGCAAATACATGACAGGTGTCCAGACATACTCCAACCTTGGGATGCCATTCCAGCGCTTCAAAATAGTGAAGTAGATCTTCGAGTTTCTTTACTAATGACTGACCTTGACCAGCCGTTGGCTCCAAGAGCAGCCACGGATCTTGATCGGTAAGTTTGTTGAGAACTGGCATCATGCCTTTTTTAATCTGCTTCCACGCGTTAGGCACATGATTCACATCTACCGCCGAACCAGTGTGAATTACTACGCCTCTGGATCCAATTTCGCGCCCCCGCTTGAGCGAGTAAGCGGTCGATGCAACTGAATTCTCATAAGTAGCGAGGGTTGGCGAGCCAAGATTTACCAGAAATGGTGCATGTACATAGGTTTCGATATCTAGTTCAAGCGCGCGATCTCGAAAAGCAGTATCTGCTTCCACATTCGCATCGGGCATCGCCCATCCTCGTGGATTTGAGGCGAAGACCTGTACCGCTTCGGCTCCTACCTCGAGTGCGTAACCAATAGAGCGCTTTGCCATCCCGCCCGAAGTTGGAGTGTGAGCACCAAGGCGAGGAAAGTTACGGACTGTCATTAGGGGAGCCTATCCGAGAGTAAGAGTGACAGTGGATCCTGGCTTGACCTTTGTCTTCTCTGCCGGAGAGACATTGATGACAACTTTATTTTTCCGTGTTCCAATTATCTTTGGTTTCGCTACCTTGAGGCCGAGACCTTCAATGGCAGCAGTCGCCTCTTTCAACGTTCTGCCGCGCAGTCCATCCGGAACATATGCGTAGGCAGTTCCTTGTGACACCACGATAGTGACTACCGGCTTCTGGCCTGCTTTGATGGTTGTTGGCAGGGTCTGCGAAATGACCATACCAACTGCGACACTCTCGCTATATGCATAGATGGTATTTACGGTAAAACCCGCATCATTAATCTCGTTGAGAGCTTGGTCGGAGAAGAGTCCGACATAGGACTTTCCACCCAATGCTTGACCGTCGCTAATGACAATATTTACTGCGCTGCTACGGCGAAGTGGGGTACCAATTTCCGGTGAAGTATTAACGACCGATTCTTTCGCAATACTCTCACTAAATGCGCGGGTGCTCGTTCCAACAATCAGACCCGCTTCCTTAATGGCCTTAATTGCATCATCCACACTTGCACCGGCAATATCTGGAACCGTAATCCGCTCCGGTCCTTTAGAGAGAGTGAGATGAACGGTGCCATTGACTGAAACTTTTCCGCCACCGCCAGGATCTGAGGCAAGTACAAGTCCAGGTTTTGTCTCTTCACTGAAAATTTCTTCACGGATATCAGCGCTCAGCCCTAATTGTTGAAGCGTTGCTGTCGCTTGCTTAACGCTTAGTCCTACCAAGGAAGGAATCTCAACTTTTGCGCCGCCACCGACCATATTCCAGCCAGCAAAGAGGAGTGCTGCAACAATGAGAAGTGCGAGGAAACGATTGCGTTTAACTCGTCCCGAAGTCTTTTTCTTGCGCTTAATCTCTTTGCTCGAGTTAGTTTTCTCTCGCATGGGTGGCTCGCTCTCTTTAGGAGTGGAAAGAACTTTCTTTCTCTTCTTCTCAGGAATCATCACTGGGGCAACATCTAATTCCAAGCTGAGTTGGCGCTTTGCCGGCTCTAGCTCTCGCTCAATCTTTTGGATATCGCGTTCCATTTCGGCGGCATCGCGGTATCTCTGATCTGGATTAGGAGCGGTGGCTTTGAGAACGATGTGATCGACCTTATCGGTGATACTTGCTTTCAAGGTTGAAGGAGCAGGTACCCGTTCGTTCACATGCTTATAAGCAATTTGAATGGGCGAGTCACCTTCAAAGGGCCGCTGTCCGGTGAGCATCTCAAAGAGAACAATTCCGAGGGCATAGACATCGCTGCGAGCGTCGCTAACACCACGAGAGACTTGTTCGGGGGAGAGATAAGAGACGCTGCCGAGAATGATGCTGGACTCGATGGTCATCGTGGCGCCGGTTGTTGCGGCTCGAGCAAGACCAAAGTCTGCCACCTTTACTCGTCCATCTTTTGAAATAAGAATATTCTCTGGCTTTATATCTCTATGAACGACGCCTAACTTATGGGCCGCAAC
The DNA here is from genome assembly GCA_009698045.1 of Actinomycetota bacterium. Taxonomy (GTDB): domain Bacteria; phylum Actinomycetota; class Actinomycetes; order Nanopelagicales; family Nanopelagicaceae; genus AAA044-D11. Next base: position 7,530 of record WLRE01000011.1, read on the forward strand.
TAACGCACTCAATACTGGCGAGAAATAGCGCAACGCCTCCTTTATCGAGAGCGCACCTTTTTCGTGCATCAATTCACGAAGAGTGAATCCTTCAATAAGTTCCATTACTAAGAAGATGGCAGGGACTCCACCTTCGTTCCAACCTTGATCTTGAATTGCAACTACGTTGGGATGTGAGAGTGAAGCTGCGGCTTTAGCTTCCCGAATAAAGCGAGTGACATACTCTTCATCATTGGCTAAATGTGGGTGCATAATTTTCACCGCTACATGACGGTCCAAACGAATATCGATGGCCTCATAAATACTGGCCATGCCCCCCGTGGCTATTAGCTTCTGCAGCTGATAGCGACTATCAATAATCTCTCCGGAAAGGTCTGACACAGCAAAATCTTAGAGAAGGGAGCGCGAGGATGCGCTCTATGACGCGCGACTAAGCGCTGTGAAGGATGTGATGTGATGCAGCTTTACTCGCTTCTTCGCTGAAGTGCACGAGCTCTGCTTTCTTAAAGCCTTTGAGAGGGCCTTCCAAGTCATAGCCATCTCGTTGCAATACTCGCTCGAGTGCGATCTCAAGTGGCGCCTCAATCCACACAATGACGGAGGAGTATTGGCGGGTAACTCTCTGGCTAGCGCCAACTCCTTCCAAAATTGTAATAGGTGCGGCCTGATAATTTTCTTCTGGACCATAGGAACCGATGAGCCAATCAAAGTAAGGAAGTGAAAAATCTTTACCTTCTTGCAGAGCGGGAAGCACTCGCTTTCGTAGCATCGTTGTGAGTGAGCTAGTGAGCGCGTTCTCCCATCCGTCGTACAAACTGTCCATATGAATAGTTGTACTTATTTGTCCCAGTGTCGATAGCGCATCACTTATTTCTTGCGCAAGAACAGTCTTGCCCGACCCAGCGGGCCCATCAATGGTGATGAGCAATGTCGCGCCACACTTAGCTTTGGCCCCGTGAATGCTTTCAAGAATTGGTGTGATGTTATTGAGCATGAGATTGCTGGTGCCACCGTTTCCATCCTGCGACAGCGATGAGGACAAAGATGAAATAAAGAATTGCAGTTAGCGAGTGACCTTGTTTCCAGTATTGATAGGTGTAGGCAACATCTACGACAAACCATAAAGGCCAAGCCTCGTATTTTTGAATGATCATCCAGAACTGAGCAAGGCAGCTGCCAATAAATCCAAATGCTTCAATCTGAGTAGAGACCGCTCCTATTTTCTTGAGTAGCGGTTCAATGATGAAGTAGGCGAGAATAAATGCAGCGCCCCAGTACAAGCGTGTGCGTTGGGCAAGTTTTGTTGGACGAGCACCTTCTTTACCCCATCCAAACCAACCCCAGATTCCACCTGCGATAAAGATCAATTGCAAAGCTGCGCTGGCGTATAACTTCCATTCATAGAACGCAACAAGATAGAGAACTGATCCGATACTCCACCATGGCCAAGTTGATCGAGGACCAAAAACTCCAAGCCCCACACCGATAACAGAAGTCAGAAATGCAAAGAATTCGAGAAATGTTAGCGGAGTTCCCCATGCCGTGAAGAAGACCGCCATAATATTGATGTCCATTAGTAACCCCTTTCCAATTCGCATTACCGAACTGGTTCGACGGTCGATCCGAATTTCGGATCCTCTCAGCCAACATGTCGGCTCCCGTTATCTCAAACTGTAGCTTGATTAATTCCTTCGCGCAGATAAAGCCCGGAAAAACGCCGGTAGCGCAACTCGAATTCGTCGCCAGGTCGATGTCTTGGCACGTCGGTCAAAGATTTGATAATCAATCTTCTCGACTTCATCGACTATTCCGCAGTACAACTCAGAGGCGGCTTCAATACAAGCCCGACTTTCTGGTGCTAGTAGTGCGATTCCTGGCGCTGCCTCTTTCTGCAGTTGCCGAACGCGAGCTATCTGGGCTTTGAGGGCTTGAACAATAGCTGGAGTAAGAATCCGATCATGGAGCGCTTCGTGGCTCACGCCATGTGCTTGGAGTTCAGTGATAGGCAGATAGATTCGTCCGCGTTCTAAATCTTCTCCGACATCGCGAATAAAATTTGCCAGTTGAAAGGCCGTTCCTAGTTTTTCAGCGGCAATCTTTGCCTCCGGGGAGGTGCTACCCAAGATTGGCAGCATCTGTAAGCCAATAACACTGGCAGAGCCGTAGACATATTCCATAAGGTCGTCGAAAGTTTGATATTCAGTGATAGTTAAATCCATCTCCATGGAATGTAGAAATGCACGAAAGTATTCGATGGGAATGTTAAACCGATGCACGGTATCAACCAGAGCGCGACCAATATGGTCGTGACTGATGCCCGCTTCGATGTCAGCCAGTACGCCCTGGCCCCAGGTACGAAGAGTTTGGGCTTTCTCCTCATCGGTAAGTTCGGAGGCAAGATCATCGACGATTTCATCGGCATACCGAGCAAAGCCGTAGAGCGCATGGACATGAGGACGCTTCTCAGGGGGTAGAAGCAGAGTGGCTAAGTAATAAGTCTTGCCGTGCAATGAGTTGAGGCGTTTGCACTCGGCGTAGGAAGCGCGCAGCTCGGGGTCAAGAATTCCCGCTCTGGTTAGCTCATCCATGCGGGTGATTCTAGGGTCTGGCTAAGCTCCAGCGTGGCGAACCCCTGAGTAAGTGCTGTGGACGAGTATTTTCCACCTATTCCCACGGTTTTGTGAGCCGACAATTTACACGGGGTCGCAAACACCCCCGATAACAAAATCAGGAAGGTCCACCATGCTCGATTCGTTCTTCAAAATCTCAGAACGCGGATCAACAGTAGGCCGTGAAATCCGTGGCGGTTTCGTCACATTCTTCACTATGGCATACATCGTTGCTCTCAATCCGCTCATCATCGGCCTCGCGAAAGACAGCACCGGCAAGTATCTCGGTGGCGATGGCTCTCAACCCAACTTAGCAATGGTTGCAGCTATGACTGCACTCATGGCTGGTCTCTTAACCATCCTCATGGGAGCAGTTGCCAATTTCCCATTGGCGCTCGCAACTGGCCTCGGACTTAATACATTCGTCGCTGTTGGTATCGCATCCAAAATGACATGGGCAGATGCAATGGGCCTTATTGTTGTTGAAGGAATCATTATTACGATTCTTGTGCTGACTGGTTTTCGAACAGCGGTATTCCGCGCCGTCCCTCAGCAACTCAAGATTGCAATCTCGGTTGGTATCGGACTCTTCATCACATTAATCGGTCTGGTCGATGCCGGATTTGTTCGTCGTACAGGTGCCGGACCAGTTCCGGTCACACTTGGCGATAACGGAACTCTCGTCGGATGGCCAATTATCATCTTCGGTTTCGGTCTGATCTTGATGATTGCACTCTTGGTGAAAAAAGTTAAGGGCGCAATTCTTATTAGCATCATCGCCGCAACTGTTCTTGCAATCATCGTAGAGAAGGCTTTCAAGATTGGCCCTAACTTTGATGGCGCAACTGGCAAGGTCAATCCAAAGGGATGGGGACTAAACGTGCCATCGATTCCTTCAGATATTGTCGCAAAGCCAGATTTCAGCCTCTTTGGTGATTTCGACCTACTCGGTGGATTCCATGTTGATGGTGTCACCATCATCGCGGCAATCCTTCTAGTCTTCACACTCTTGCTCTCTGACTTCTTCGACACCGTCGGAACAGTTACAGCGATTGCAACCGAAGGTGGCCTTATTGATAAGGACGGCAACGTTCCTAATAACAACAAGATCCTCTTCGTTGACTCCGTAGCAGCAATGGCAGGTGGCGCTGGAAGCATCTCTTCCAACACCAGCTACATCGAATCTGCATCCGGTGTCGGAGAAGGTGCTCGTACTGGCCTAGCTTCTATCGTGACTGGAGTTCTCTTCCTGCTCACTACTTTCTTAGCGCCACTCGTTGCAGTTATTCCTTACGAAGCTGCTACTCCTGCTCTTGTCATCGTCGGATTCTTGATGATGGCTCAGATCAAGGATGTGGACTGGTCAGATTATGGAATTGGTATTCCAGCGTTCTTGACCATGATTCTTATGCCATTTACTTACAACATTTCAGTAGGTATCGGTGCTGGATTCATCTCCCACGTTCTCGTTCGCTTAGTCCAAGGTCGCGGTAAGGAAGTTCACGGACTTCTCTACTTTGTTTCTGGTCTATTCGTGATCTACTTCTTACAGTCTCCAATTAATAACTGGATTAGCTAATAGAAGTTGAATAGTCGAATCAGGCTCCGGGGGATATCCTTCGGAGCCTGATTCATTTTAAGGAGTTGTATGAAGCCCCCCGATGCAGAACTGCTCGTTTCACTCATTCGTGATGTGCAGGATTTTCCTACCCCCGGCATCCTCTTTAAAGACATAACTCCAATGCTCCGCCATCACCAAGGTTTTTCACTTTCAGTCCAAGCTTTTGCCGATGTCAGTAGAAATTACGATCTCGTTGCCGGCGTCGAGGCGAGAGGCTTTATATTTGCAGCCGCCGTTGCGCAGTTAACAGGTAAAGGATTTGTTCCGATTCGAAAGAGTGGAAAACTCCCAGCTCCGGCCTATTCTGAAAGCTACTCCCTCGAATATGGCGAGAGCACTCTTCAGATCCACAAGGATGCCGTTGACCCGGGCGAACGTGTTCTTCTGATCGATGATGTGCTGGCTACCGGGGGCACACTTGCTGCTGCATCAGCCTTGATAGAACAATGTGGGGGAGTTGTCGAGAGCGTGGCCGTACTTCTAGAGATTTCTGGTCTTGGTGGTCACGAAAACTTTGCCGCACGTTTTCCTGGCAAAAAGATCGAAGTACTCCTCGGATGAAGAAATCGTTTTTTATCGGGGTAGTAGCCATCGCCTTAATCAGCAGTACCGCAATATCTGCCGCGCAGGATGAAAGTGCTGATCAAACCAAGATGGTTCTGGTCAAAAACATCACCGGCAGAATCAGTCCTAAATCCGTTCTCTCCAATCAGAACGGCTTAGTGAGCGCACATAACATGATGTACAACCATACGGTTACCGTTTATGACGCCGTTACCTTCGATTTGTTACACACTATTCCTGACTCGGTGCGCCTGAGTGATTTCGGTTATTCGCAGTACTCAGGGCTCTATCGAGGCGCACCTGTAGAAGGTGCATTCTCACCGGATGGCAACTATCTCTATTTCACCAACTACGCGATGTATGGCAAAGGTTTTACCAAAGAAGGCCACGATGTCTGTTCTCCAGCATCTGGATACGACTCTAGCTTTCTCTCTCGAGTTGATCTGGCAACTCTTGAGATTGATGCGGTCTATCCGGTTGGAGCAGTTCCAAAAGTTGTGCAGGTAACTCCGGACAACAAATATATTCTGGTCAGTAATTGGTGTGGTTATACCGTCACCGTGATTTCAGTGGCGAAGCAGAAGGTTGTACGCACCATCAAATTAGGTCGCTACCCACGTGGCATTGCTGTGAGCGAAGATAGCTCTAAGGCTTATGTGGCCGAGATGGGCGGAACAAATCTCCACGTGATTGACCTCATGGATTTCTCTCAAACTCTTATTCCGATTGGTTCTAATCCAAGAGCCGTAGTTCTTTCGCCCGATGGCACTCGTGTTTATGCAACTCTCAATGCTGCCGGAAAAGTGATTGCGTGGGACTTAATCAAGAAGAAGCCAATTAAGACAGTTGCTACTGGCAAAGCCGCACGAAGCTTGGCGATATCAACTGATGGAACCGCGCTCTTTGTTGTTAACTTTTTTGGTAGCACAATCTCTAAAGTTCGCACATCGGATATGAACGTCATTCAAACTATAAAGACTTGCAAAGAACCTATTGGAATTACTTATGACGGCCCCACGGATCGAACTTGGGTTGCCTGCTATGACGGTTCTATAAAGGTATTTGATAATAATTAAAGAACTGGCCCGACGATCCGTTCGGCAGCTAAGCGACCAGAGATAAGCACCATTGGTACTCCCACTCCTGGCTGAGTACCAGAACCAGCGAACACAACATTCTCAAATCCTTGTGCCATATTGCGAGGGCGGAACGGGCCAGTCTGGAAGAAGGTATGGGCGGCAGCAAATGGTGCGCCAGCTTCCATCCCTTGCGCTTGCCAATCCAATGGAGTTGTCATCTGCTCTACCTCGATTGAATCATTAAAGCCGGTGTAGCCACGTTCTTCCATAGTGCGAATCATTTGATCGCGATATTTCGAAGCCTGAACTTTCCAATCTATATCGGCAGTCAGATTTGGAGTAGGAAAGAGAATGTAATAACTAGATTTTCCTGCAGGGGCGAGGTCCTTGTCATCATGGGTAGGAACAGTAACGAGCAGGCTCGGATCACTCATTAATTGCTTCTTAGTGATTAGTTCATCAAAGACGCCATCCCATGACTTTCCAAAGTGAATATTGTGATGGGCTAATCGGTCATAGCTCTTATTAGAGCCGACGAGCAGCGTTACGCATGAAGGTGAGTAGTTAAGGTTCTTTACTTGGCGCGGCGTCTTACCCAGTAAATCTCGCCATGCAACAGGTAGATCAGGATTAAGAACTACAACGTCAGCTTCGATGCGTTCACCGGTATCAGTGATAACCGCACGCGCACGACCATTTGAATGTTCTACAGATGTAACTGTTGTGTTGTACTTGAACTCGACGCCATGTTTAGCGGCTGCGCCAGCAAGAGCGCGGGGGACGGCATGCATGCCACCCTTAGGAAAGAAGACACCATTGACTGAATCCATATAAGCAATCACGGCGTAAATCGCGAGTGCTTGCTGTGGACTCACGCCGGCATACATCGCCTGGAAGGAGTAAACCTTCTGGGTACGCGGATCTTTAAGAAACTCGTTGACCTTTGGTGCCAAGCGCTTGAATCCACCGAGCGCTACCAATCGGGCAAGATTAGGAGTGAGCAAATTTAGTGGTGAATCAATATTGCGATCGATGAAATCTTTCATCTCATACTTATAAAGCTTCGTCACAAAATCGACGTAGCGGCCATAGCCAGCTGCCTCATCGGCACCGATAACGTTGCGAATCTCTTCTTGCATACGTCCGGTTTCAGCATGAACATCGAGCGTCGAACCATCGTGATAAAAAGCGCGATATAAAGGTTTGAGGGGAAGAAGTTCGAGCCAATCTTTCATATTTTCACCGACGCAGGAGAAGCAATCTTGAATGAGGTCAGGCATAGTTAAGACGCTGGGACCGGTATCAAATGCGTAACCATCTTTATTGAGCAGTCCATTGCGTCCACCCGGAACACTTTCGCGTTCAACAACCGTTACTTTGCGACCAGCGCCGGCAAGGCGCAGCGCCGCGCTTAATCCACCTAGGCCAGCACCAACGATTACAACGTGATCGGTTGGTCCTTTAACTTGTTTCATGTATTCCTTCGGGTTGCAATTGAGACTAATTCTGCGAGAGATGTGCGGGCAACTTTAGCAATTACCTCGTTATCCAGTGCTGAAAGTGCAGCTTGGGTGAGGCGCTCAATCAAGTCTTCTAGCTCTGCCAGTGAGTCGGTTGTCACCATGATGTTGCGCACTTCTTCAACGCCATCGGCGGAGAGATTTGCATTACCCACATGTTCGTTGATGATTGCTTGCTGTGCGGGTGAGACCCGATCCAGAGTTGTTGCGAGAAGAACGGTTCGTTTGCCTTCCCGCAGATCATCCCCGGCGGGCTTGCCAGTCTCGGATGGATTACCAAAGACACCAAGTACGTCATCGCGCAATTGGAATGCTTCACCGAGCGGAAGCCCGTAATCAGAATAGGCTTTCATTAACTTCTCGGGATGTGCGCTTCCCATTGCGGCACCAAATTGAAGTGGGCGTTCAATTGTGTATTTTCCAGATTTATACCGTGCAACTTTGAGCGAACGCTCAACACTCTGCGAGGAAAGAGTGGACTCATACACATCCAAATATTGACCAGCCATGAGTTCAACGCGCATCTCGTCATACATAGGCAGTGAGCGGAGAAGTGCATCGGATGGCAAACCGGATTGGTGAAGCATTTTTGCGGACCAGATAAGAGCAAGGTCTCCCAAAAGAATGGCGGAAGATATTCCAAATTGTTCGGCAGAGCCGAGAGAGTTATTCGACTTATGAATTGCCTCAAATGCCTTGTGAATCGATGGCGCTCCGCGGCGAGAATCAGAACCATCCATAACATCGTCATGCATCAAGGCGCAGACATGGATCAGTTCTAATGATGAAGCTGCCTGCAGAGCCACTTCATCTGGGTGTGCACCGGTTCCCAGGTAGCCGACATAAGCAAAGAGCGGGCGAAGTCGTTTTCCTGAATCACAGATGAAACTATGCATCGCCGTGGCAACATCATTGAGCTCGCTGCCAATCCCGCGCAGATAATCGCATTCACGGGTAGAAAATTCGGCCAGCGCAGAATTCACTAAATCTTTATGCTCTTTAAGGCTGAAGGTCTCCGCGAAAGTCACGAAGCAAGGGTAACCTGCGTCTTCTATGAGTTCGACTACCTTTTCTGTGGAGTTCTTCCCGCCAAAAGACAGTGATGGCGAAGAACGTCTCTGGGCCGCGATGGCCGACCTTCGTGCGCTGGCTCCAGATTTCATTTCTGTGACCTATGGCGCAGGTGGCAGCACACGAGATCGAACCGTTCGCATCACCAAAGAGATAACCGAGAAGACTGGTATCGCTACCGTTGCACACCTCACATGTGTGGGCTCCACTAAATCTGAGATCGTAGAAATTCTTGGGCAGTACAAAGAGGCGGGCATTAAGAGCATTCTCGCTCTTCGTGGCGATCCGTCACAAGGCCCGTCAGCGCCATGGGTCAGTACACCTGGCGGTTTTGATCATGCAGACCAGCTCGTCGAAATTGCGGCGCACACAGGTGACTTCACTATCGGCGTTGCAGCTTTCCCTGATGGACACCCAGCAAGTGCTGGAAATCTGGATCGTGATGTAGATGTCTTACTTCGCAAGGAGGAGCTAGGCGCAAGCTTTGCAACAACTCAATTCTTCTTTGAATCTGCAAAATGGATTGCACTCGTCGAACGCTTACAACGAAAGGGTTCCTCGCTCCCTATCATTGCTGGAATTCTGCCTATAACAAATCTTAAACAACTCAAACGAATGGCAGAACTCAGCGGAACTCCCATTCCGACAAAAATTGAGAAAGCTTTTCTAGATTTGGGAGATAATCCATCGGATGTAGCAAAACTTGGCGTAGAACTTGCGACTCATCTCTGCGATGAATTATTGGATGCCGGCGTACCGGGATTGCACTTCTATACGATGAATACTTCCAGCGCGACCGTTGATATCGCTAAAAATTTGGGCTTTGATTCTCGTGCAACGCGATAAATACTTTGCCACGTGGAGCTCGCTCCACGGCAACGCAGAGATTTCAGGAATTGTTAAAGCTTGGCTCGCCATCTCTTACCGCATCGTCGGGCCGCTTCATAAATTACGAGTTACTCCAAATTTTGTGACCCTACTTGGATTAGTTGCTGCAATTGCGACTTGGCCTACTGCTCTTACTTGGTGGGCTCCGGCGTTACTCGTACTCTCACTATTCTGCGATGGTATTGATGGATCTCTCGCAATGATTTCGGAGAAGAGTTCCACCCGTGGCGCGATGATTGATTCGATTGTCGACCGACTCAGTGAAGTCTTCTGGGTATTGGCTTTCTATCGATTAGGAGCAGACTTCCGACTAATCTTGATTGCCTGGGTTCTGGCATTTACTCAGGAATACATTCGCGCACGGAGCGCTGGGCTTGGAGAGCGAGAGATTGGTGCTGTGACAATTGCGGAACGTCCAGTTCGTGCAAGCCTTCTCTTTATTGCATTAATCAGCTATTTGCTTAATCTTGAAATCGTAAATGTAGTAGCCGCAGTGTGGGCCGCAATGCAGGCCATTGCATTCATACATCTTTCGTCGGTCTACTTTAAACGCCTAAAATTGCGTTAGCCACAATCTCAGCGCTGATTCCCACTAAAGGAAGGCCGCCACCAGGATGTGCTGAACCTCCTACGCAATATAGATTCTTGAGTGGTGAACGATTGCTTGCTCGTTGAAAAGCAGATCGTGCAGAGTTACTTGAAGTTCCATAAATAGAACCGCCTGGAGCTTTCACTGAGTTCTGGAGATCAAGAGGAGTGCGAAACTCCATTACATCTAATCTGCTCGAGACTTCTAGGCCGAGCGCATCTAATTTTGCAATTATCTTGGCTGCATATGCCGCTGGATTAACACTCCAGTCAAAGCCGGTTCCGGGTTGGTGCCGCGGAGCATTGACCAGAACAAACCAGGCCTCCTTATTCTCTCCCTTCACCATCAGTGGATCGGCAGGGGAGCAGATATAAATGGTGGGATCGTCGACGGGGACTTTCTCGGTAAATATCTGATCAAATTCTCGCTCGTAATTCTCGGGAAAGAATACGGAGTGATGCTTGAGTCGAGGCGGAATACTGGAAATTTTAGTGTTATCTAAACCAAGCAATAGCGAGAAGCCGGCAAGAGATTTCTCTGCACTCTTAAGTTTCTTTCGCTCTTTGCGAGTCTCGCGCAGGTCTGTGGGAAGTAGTTGGTTATAGACATATTCAGCATCGGCATTTGCAACAACAGCATCGGCAAGGATTATCTCGCCATTGTGTAGTTCGATTCCGGTAGCTGCGCCATGGGCGTTGGTAATAGCTGCCACATCAGTGTTGAGATGGATCTCAACGCCTAATTGACGTGCGCGATCTTCTAATGCGACCGAAAGTTGTCCGAGGCCACCTTGGATATGCCATGCGCCGAATGAACTTTCAATAAATGCGATTGTTAACAAAACTGCCGGAACTTTGCGTGGATCTGAACCGGTATACGTGGCATAGCGATCGATAATCGCAGTCAGATAAGGGCTATTTGTGTAGCTCTTGGTTAAATTACGGAGTGAGGTGAATGGAGAGATTGCGCGCAGGTCACGGAGAATATTCTTGCGCTTAAGCAGTCCGAGTATGGAGGTGAGCTCAGATTCTACGAATGGACCACGGGAAACATCCCACATATGTTCGGCTCGCTGCATCAAGTCATGCCATTGATTACCCGCCGTTTTACCTATTGCCTCATCAATCGCCGCACAAGTCTGATTGATGGAGAGATTCGGAAAGGTGATCTGGGTGCCATCGGCAAAGTGATAGTCGAAGGCAGGGTCAACTGGATTTATCTGAAGAATATGTTCAATCCGTTTGCCGGTTTTTAAGAAAAGATCTCGGTAGACCGCCGGCAATGTCAGAAGTGATGGACCGGTATCAAAGGCGTAATCTCCGATCCATTCGGTACGACATTTTCCTCCCGTGCGATCAGATCCTTCATAGATAGAAACCTGGTGCCCTGCTTTAGCTAAGCGAATAGCGGCAGACATTCCACCTACACCGGCGCCAATTACAACTATTTTCATTAAATAGTTCTCCCGCGCCATTGAAGTGTCCCGTTGCGCTTTTTCATCCACGAAAGGGCAATAAGAAGTAGGAGAAAGAGAATGGCAAGTGGATGCAGGAGTGAGAGCCAAACATTGGAGCGAGTACGAATTGCGACAACGACTCTTGATAAGGTCGTGAGAACGAGCCCTCCGCAGGCAAGCAGGGAGCCGGTGAGTGCACCATAGAAGGGAGTCAAGCTAGTCCACGTCAGAATGAGAATCGCAAGGACGGTTCCAGAGACGCCACCAAATGCTCGCCAGAGAGATTTGGTGTAGCCCTCAATGAGTTCTTTACCGCTTTCATACATGCGACATGAAACTACCTGACTAGCATCCGCAACTCCTCCGCGAAATCCGTGCCGGACTAATTCACGCGCAAGTTCCATATCGTCGAGAACTTCATTCTTTATATTTTCATGTCCACCGATCTCTTCATAAGCCGAACGCCGAACAATAAAGAGCTGACCGTTAGCAATCGTTGTGGAGGGGCGTTGTGATTTCTCCGCAATTCGAAGAATTACGCTCGACATCCAAGACCATTGAAGGAGCGGCTGAATAAGGAGTTCTGCGAAAGATCGTGCAACTTGTCGCGGATATGGCGAGATGTAATCCCAGTTTAATCTCTGCATGAGAGCAACACTGGAAGATATTGCCTTCGGTGTAAGACGAACATCCGCATCAGAAAAAACTAGGAATTCGGCTCCGCTTCTCTCTGATAATTGCGAGAGCGCGAAATTCTTACCCATCCACTCCGCGGGAAGCGCCGCTCCTTGCAGAACTGTGATGCGGGGGCCAAAATCGGTAAGAAGTCGCTCCGTCTGATCCGTTGAATTGTCGTTTAAAACCGTGACCGAGAAGTTGGACAATTGTGTAGAGGCTAAAGCCGACTCGACGCATTCGGTGACGTTGCGTTCTTCGTTGCGCATAGGAATCAATATCGCAATGCTTTCAGTGATATCTCTTGAACCTGCGGCTCGGACTACCCGCATGGTCAGGGCATTTATTGTCGCAGTTAAGAATGCGGCACAACAGAGTATGAATGGAAAAAGAGTCATTTAGATATGGTCAGGACGGCCAAGTGTGATGCTGAAGAAATAGGGCGCTAAGAGCGCGCCAAAAACTAACGCGCCAATAAATGCAACTCCTGGACGATCAAAGAAGAAAAGATTTCCTACGATTCCAGAGAAGAGAGTCCATCCAAGAAAAATATCAGGGACGGTTGAATTCGCGCCAACCTTTCGTCGCTCTTTAGGAAGAGCAAGATGCAAAATCGCCATTAATCCCATGCCGGCAAAGAGCCAACCCGCGGCATTTGAAAGTGGAATCTCGGGTTGAAATGGAACATGTGGCCCACTAACGGCCCAAGTCCAGCGCCCTGCAGAAACCATTTGTGGATCAAGAAATAAATCCCACGCCATCAAACCTGCTCCGCCATAGAGAAATACCCATTGTGGCGTTAGGCGGCGTGCAGCGATGAGCAGTGGATGCGTCATCATGATCCAAGCGAAGGGTACGACGAGTGGAACACCAGCAATCTGTATTCCTAAACTTTCGTCATAGACATAACTCCCAAATGGCCAACCCGTGCGACTTCCCATTTGCTCTATCAGGAGTGCAAAGGTAAATGTGACGAGGAAGTAAGTTATAAAGTATCGCCCGCCGAAGGAGAGAAAAGCATGCATCAGCATTACAGCTGCTCCGAAATAAACGGTGAGCAAAGTAATTATACGAAGCGCTTCACCGTTGACGAGGGGATAAGAGATTTGAAAGAGGAGTGCAAGAGCTAGCAGACTGAGAAGTATTGCGCCTTGCGATGTCGAAATTCCGCGACGGTTATTACCCTTTGGGCGATACTGGCGTATTGACATGTCCTAATTCTGCCTTACGGGCGGGTTAGAGAGAACCACTCTCTTCAATAATTGCAAAGCGCGCGAAAAGCTCCTCCGCATACCAGCCTAGTTTTTCGGTCTGTTGAATCGCTGCCGTATGGGCAGCTCCTTTATAGGCAAAATTTCGGAGATCACTTGCCGAATTCCAGATTGAAAAAGTGCCCTGTAATCCGATCGGCGCCTCACCGATACCGATTGCGTGACGCAATCCGGGAGATGAATGGAGTGAGCTCGTCACGGATGGAACCGCTCTCCAAAAAGTGCGATTAAAGCGCCACTTAATGCGCGCACGAGTAATTGCCGCAATAGGCCCATCCCAAGCAAATTGTTCAACAATAAATGGTTCGCGCATTGACCACGCTCCATGAGAACTAATGGGCTTAAGCACCGCGCGATACTCAGATACTGCAAATTTTCGCCAGCTGTTTGTAACGGTGCCGTGATCAAAGTTCTCAAGGTCTTCCTCTCTGAGAGTGACGAGTAAACCCCAGCGGCGAGGATTGGCATCTTTGGGAGTGAATGTCTCTCCCTTTCCGGTTCCTAGTAGTTTAAAAAATGAGATTGCAGGGTCTTTACGAAGTGCTGCTCGATCCAACGCCATTCGGGTGAAAGCGCGGGCGGCGCCGAATCCTTGTACTTCCCAGAAATAGATAACTGTAATCAAGTTATCCACGACAAGTTTCTTCGATATACGAAATCACAGTTTGAGGATGGTCCCACATTGGAGCATGTCCGCATTGCGGAATAACAATCCATTTGGCATGAGCTGGTGCAAGTGATCGCTCCTGTGAAGAATGAGCTGGAAGAGTGTTATCCGTGTCTCCAAAAATTATAGTGACTGGAATCGATGGTGAAATCTTTTCGTCAAATCTCTTTCCAAGAAAGGCATCCCAGGTAGGAAAGTAACCTCGCGATGTTCCCATAGCAATTGTTGCATCCACGCAGGTTTCTATTTCTAGGCGATCCCATTGTGGACTAACAGTGCCAAAACCTATTTGACGTGCGAACTTATATCGCAATAATTTTGGTGCAGACTTATGTAAGGTCTTTGCCATCAATCGCGCACGAGCTTCCCCGCGCACACGAGTGATATCGGGTTTCAACCACAGGCCAGCGGGTGCCAAGCCGACTACTGACTTCACTCTTTCGGGTGCAAGTGCTGCTAATTCAAGTGCAACCCAGCCGCCGAGTGAGTTGCCGACAACATGCACGCGCGAAATATTCACTTGGTCAAGATAAGTGAGAATTAAACGAGCAAGTGATTCTGGATCGAGGTGGGTGCCATGTTCTAACGGGGATTGACCATGTCCGGGCAGATCGATTGTGATCACTTGAAAGTGAGAGGTTAATGCTGGAAGCAATGGTTTCCATGCAGTAGATGCAGAGCCAAGACCATGAATGAGAAGTAACGGTTCTCCCGAGCCTGACACCTCTACATGCAATTTCATAGTGAGTTAAGCCTAATACGCTCAGAAGGAATCTATACACATGTACAGGTACGAGGTATTTTGTTCACATGAAAAAGTTAAGTTCAAGGCAGAAGCTCGGGGTCTTTCTTGTGTTCCTGGGAATAGTTCTCGCCTTTGTAACCTATGAAATTTTCAATAAGGCGCATTACTCCTATGAGCCGCTCATCATGAAAGGATGGCTGGACGAGAAGATCCCGGTTATTTCGATATTCGTGATCCCTTACCTAAGCTTTCATCTTCTCGCAGCCCTTGTTGTTCCGCTTCTCTCCTTGAAAATAGGTGGCTATAAAGCTTTTCTCGTTAATGGAATTGCCATCATCGTCGGCCAACTAATGCTGGATGTTGCTTATGCCTTCTTTCAAACTCAGGTTCCTCGAACGCCGGTGCCAGAAAATTCGCCCTTTGATTGGGTGCTGGTAAATATTATTTACGGCAATGATCAGCCTCTTAATGGATTTCCCTCGAACCACGTGACTTGGTCAGTGGTATCGATTCTGGCAATGTGGCGACTTCGCACACGAGCACCGCGGACCAGTTGGATACTGATGGGCTGGTTCGTCCTCATACTTCCGGCAACTGTTTTTCTGCACCAGCATTATGTGATTGATATCTACGGTGGAATATTTGTGGCCTTCAGTGCATATTGGGGATGTATGTTCCTAATCGAAAAACCAAATCTTAAGATCCGATAGCGAACAAGTAGCGAATTACTTAAGCGATGGAAGCGGTTTGCTTACTAGTTTATTTGCTTTGGCAGGGGATAGGCCAAGCATCCCCAGTGCAATTCGAACAGCCTCATCACAATCTTTAACTGTGCTCTTTGGATCAATTACTTGGTTAATGACAGCAAAGGTGAGAACTGCATGAAGTGATTTTGCAATAAATGCGGGGTTCTCCAAGTTCAGAATTCCTGCCTTGCACAGCGCTTTGATATGACTGCTGAGTTTCTCTTGAAGCTGAGGCACAATCTTTGCTGTTACATCAAAGAAATTAACTAAAGTCCGTGCGTGATGCGGATGGGTCTGATGCAGACGAACAAAAACTCGCATCGGTATCACTAGTTGTTCTAATGGGTCGGAAGAGTCCGCCACAAAACTCTCTGCCCAAAGCTCCCATTCCTGAAATGCAGTCATAATCGATGCGGCTATTAATGCATCTTTATCTTTGTAATGTTTATAAACCGTACTTACGGCTACATCGGCATGTGCTGCAATATCTTCGACGGTAGTGGCGTGCCCTTTAACAGCTAATATTTCTTGTGTCGCTTTAAGAAGTGCGGCTCTATTGCGCAGTACAGATGCACCTTTACGCCCTAATTCGGGCGGAGTTGGTTTCTTGGTTCGAGTGCCCATGGAGGAAGTCTAGTTCGACCCTATTCGCCAACAACCATTGGTTGCGCGCCAGTACATGCTAGTAATTCAGTAAATGAAGTTGGATACACCGCATGGGGATGCCCAGCAGCAGCCCACACAACGTCGTAGTCATTCAGTGCTTGATCAATGAGGACGGTAGCGGGAGTTAACCAACCGAGCGGAGCTACCCCGCCAATCGAGAAGCCTGACTTCTCCTTAACATAATCAGCATCCACTCGGCCAAGTTCTGCGATGCCTAAGTTCTTTGCAACTAAGTCGGTATCAACGCGATGGCGGCCACTTGTAATGATTAAGAGTGGTGAACCATCAGGAAGTTTAAATATCAGAGACGATGCAATCTGGCCAACTTCAATATTTAATGCAGATGCTGCCTCTTGTGCCGTGCGCGCACTATCGGAGAGCACGCGAACTTCACCAGTGACGCCTTTTTCGCAGAGAGCAGAGATTAAAC
>WLRE01000110.1 GCA_009698045.1 Actinomycetota bacterium
CTGCGCAGATTCGCAATTTCTGCATCATTGCGCATATCGATCACGGTAAATCTACGCTCGCAGATCGCATGCTCGGAATCACTGAAGTCGTAGAACAACGCAATATGCGCGCGCAATATCTCGATCGCATGGATATCGAACGCGAACGCGGAATCACAATTAAGTCACAGGCAGTTCGTCTGCCATGGCGTTCTGGCATTGATGGCCAGGAATACATCTTGAATATGATCGATACTCCAGGTCACGTCGATTTTACCTACGAAGTTTCCCGCTCCTTAGCGGCATGCGAAGGTGCAATTCTGTTGGTGGATTGCGCGCAAGGTATCGAAGCGCAGACGCTGGCTAACCTGTACTTAGCAATGGAGAACAACCTCACCATTATTCCGGTGCTCAACAAGATTGATCTACCTGCAGCGCAACCCGAGAAATTCGCCATCGAACTCGCCAAACTTATTGGTTGCCAACCAGAAGATTGCCTTCGTGTTTCTGGCAAGACCGGTGATGGCGTTGTTGAATTACTCGACCAGATTGTTGCTCAGATTCCGGCACCGGTTGGCGACGCTGATGCACCAGCTCGCGCACTTATCTTTGACTCGGTCTATGACACCTATCGCGGCGTAGTTACTTACGTTCGAGTAGTTGATGGACATCTCTCGCCACGCGATCAGATCCAAATGTTCTCTACGGGTGTACGCCACGAGATGCTTGAAGTTGGCGTGATCTCACCGGAACCCGTTGTTTCAAAGGGACTTGGCGTGGGCGAGGTTGGTTACGTAATTACCGGCGTAAAAGATGTTCGCCAATCACGAGTGGGCGACACAATTACTACCTATAACAACCCCACCAAAACCGCACTCGCTGGCTATAAAGATCCCAAGCCGATGGTCTTCTCCGGTCTCTTTCCGATCGATGGCGCAGAATTTCCCATGCTGCGCGAAGCGCTCGATAAATTGCAGCTCAACGATGCCGCACTCGTCTTTGAACCTGAATCCTCTGCTGCACTTGGTTTTGGATTTCGATGTGGCTTCCTTGGTCTCTTGCACATGGAAATCGTCCGCGAACGCTTAGAGCGTGAAGCAGGTCTGACTCTTATTTCGACCGCTCCCAGCGTGGTCTATCGCGTATTCCGCGATGATGGCAAAGAGCTCATTGTCACTAACCCTTCTGAATTTCCTGATGGCAAAATTGATCGCGTACTTGAACCAATTGTTCGTGCAACAGTTCTCGCCCCGGCAGAATTTATCGGCACTATCATGGAACTCTGCCAAGAGCGCCGTGGCACCTTGCTCGGCATGGATTACCTCTCCGAAGATCGCGTTGAAATTCGCTACACCTTGCCGCTTGCCGAGATTGTCTTTGACTTCTTTGATCAATTGAAATCACGCACCAAGGGTTATGCCTCGTTAGATTACGAACCGATTGGTGAAGAAGAGGGCGACTTAGTCAAAGTCGATATCTTGCTGCAAGGCGAGCACGTTGATGCATTCTCGGCCATCGTTCACAAAGATAAGGCGTATGCCTATGGTGTGATGATGACCGGCAAGCTGCGCGAACTGATCCCACGTCAACAATTTGAAGTTCCGATTCAGGCCGCAATTGGTGCGCGCATTATTGCTCGCGAGAGCATTCGTGCGATTCGCAAAGATGTTCTTGCAAAATGTTACGGCGGCGATATCTCCCGTAAGCGCAAGCTCCTCGAAAAGCAGAAAGAGGGCAAGAAGCGCATGAAGATGGTGGGCCGGGTTGAAGTTCCGCAAGAAGCATTTATTGCAGCGCTCACTACTGATGCTGATATCGATAAAGCAAAGGCAAAGGCTAAGGGTTAATCGTGGGCTCACAGTCTGGTGCGCCGCTCTCGTTTTACATTCACATTCCATATTGCGTTAAGCGATGTGGCTACTGTGACTTCAATACATATACCCCAGCTGAACTTCAGATAACTGAAGGTCTGACCGAAATCTCTCATTCGTATATTGATTTACTTATCGAAGAGGCTCGATTAGCGCGTTCCGCGCAACCAAACGCTGGCGCTATTCCCACAATCTTCTTTGGCGGTGGAACTCCAACATTGATGGAACCTGCTGATCTCAGACGAATCTTGGCGACGCTAGAGATTGAGTTCGGTTTTACCGATGACATCGAGATCACCATTGAGGCCAACCCAGACACTATTACTGAAGAGAAATTAGCTGCTCTGCGCGCAATAGGAATTAATCGCATCTCCATTGGCATGCAATCTGCAACTCCTCATGTTCTTAAAACTCTAGATCGCACACACAATCCAGAGAATGTAGGCAAAGCAGTTGCATGGGCTCGAGAAGTCGGTTTTGAGCAAGTGAGCGTTGACTTGATTTATGGAACTCCTGGTGAGTCCATGGCAGATTGGCAAGCAACTATCGAGAGCGCATTGGCACTGCCGATCACTCACATCTCGGCGTATGCGCTCATTGTGGAAGATGGGACGAAATTTGCTGCGCAAGTAAAACGTGGCGAGGTTCAAGCGCCCGATGATGATTTAATGGCGGATAAATACTTACTAGCAGATCAACTTTTTTCGCAAGCTGGCCTGCACTGGTATGAACTCAGCAATTGGTCTTTGCCCGCTGGTCAATGTCGCCACAATATTGCGTATTGGCATGGCGATAACTGGTGGGGATTAGGGCCAGGTGCGCATTCGCATATTAATGGTGAGCGGTGGTGGAATGTAAAGCATCCATCTACATATCGAGATCGACTTGCTTCGCACCAGGCACCATTACATGAGAGCGAAATACTCACTGATTCACAGAAAGAGAGCGAACGGATAATGTTGCAAATTCGCCTGCAAGAAGGCATATCCAAAAACTCCTTAAGCAAAGAGATTGTTAATCATCTGCTGCCCTTCCTCCACGGGGGAGAGCTCGATGGCGCTAGATGGGCAAGTGGAGATGTAGTTCTCACTCTCCAAGGCCGTTTAGTAGCCGATCGAATCGTCCGAGAAATCCTCGTGTAGTACCTTTTGCTTATGCATGAACGCCAACTCGAAATTCTGCGAGCAATCGTGGATGAGTACGTCGCCACTGAAGAACCAGTAGGTTCTAAAGTCCTGGCTGAACGTCATGCCCTCGGTGTCTCACCTGCGACAATTCGCAACGATATGGCCGTTCTTGAAGAGGCAGGGTTAATCACCCAACCCCATACGAGTGCTGGTCGAATTCCAACTAATACGGGCTATCGCGTCTTCGTCGATAAATTAGCGACCATTAAGCCACTCTCCACTCCCGAGCGTCGGGCAATCGAAAACTTTATGGCTGGTGCACATGATCTCGATGATGTCATGAGCCGCACCGCAAAGTTGCTCTCACAAATCACTAAACAAGTGGCGGTCATCCAACACCCTCATCAAGATCGCGTTGTATTAGCGGGTACCGCAAATCTGACTCGATCCAATCATGACGAAGCCCTTGCGCTCTATCCAATTCTTGAGGCGTTAGAAGAGCAAGTAGTACTTCTGCGATTGCTTTCTGGTGCCGGCTCTTCGGTGAGTGTCACCATCGGAGATGAACAACCTGCTGAAGGCCTGCGTTCAACAAGCATGGTTTCTATGGGATATGGACAAGGCGCTGTTGGAATTCTTGGACCAACTCGAATGGATTACGCCGCATCTATGGCGGCCGTTAATGCAGTTGCAAATTACATCGGACATTTCATTAATGAGGGGCAGTAAGTGGCAGATCATTACGGAATTTTGGGTGTAGATCGGGACGCATCATTTGATGAGATCAAAAAGGCATATCGGAAATTAGCTCGCGAATATCATCCTGATGTAAACCCAGATCCATTGACAGCAGAGAAGTTCAAAGAGATTAGTACGGCATACGAGGTACTCAGCGACCCTGATAAACGCCAACGTTATGACTTAGGTGGAGACCCTTTCTCTTCCGGTGGTGGATTTGGCGGTCAGAACTTTGGTTTCGGCGACATCATGGATGCATTTTTTGGTGGTGGCGGATCTCGTGGTCCGCGTCCGCGCATGCGCGAAGGACAAGATGCGCTAATTCGTGTTGAACTTGATTTAGCAGAAGCTTGTTTTGGAACCGAGCGAGAGCTGAGCGTTGAAACCGCAGTGGTGTGCGAGAAATGTCA
>WLRE01000111.1 GCA_009698045.1 Actinomycetota bacterium
AGCTGCTGCAGTTGCATGCACCATGTTGATTGGGTTATTTGAACCAAGTGACTTGGTCAATACATCTGTGATGCCGGCGCACTCAAGTACTGCACGTACTGGACCGCCAGCGATAACACCTGTACCAGGTGAAGCTGGGCGAAGAAGAACAACGCCGGCAGCCTTTTCGCCTTGGATTGGGTGAGGAATAGTTCCGAGAATACGTGGCACCTTGAAGAATGATTTCTTCGCTTCTTCAACAGCCTTAGCAATTGCTTGAGGAACTTCCTTAGCCTTGCCGTATCCGATGCCGACAGTTCCGTTCTGATCGCCCACAACTACAAGAGCTGTGAATGAGAAACGACGTCCGCCCTTAACAACCTTAGATACGCGGTTAATGAATACAACGCGCTCTGTGTAAGGAGACTTCTCTTTCTCTGGGCCACCATCGCGACCGCGACGTTCACGGCGATCGTTGCCGCCTTTACCACCGCCGCCAGCGTTGCCGCCGGCTGGTGAATTTGAATTAGGAGTAGTTGCCATTAGAAGTCCAATCCACTCTCGCGGGCTGCATCAGCAAGAGCTGCGATACGACCGGTGTACTTGTTTCCACCGCGATCGAAGACGACCGTTGTGATTCCCGCATCCTTTGCGCGAGATGCGATGTTCTTGCCAACAAGAGCAGCCTTAGCTGTCTTGTCGCTAGAAGAATCCTTGCGTAGTGCATCTTCCATTGTTGATGCTGACGCCAAAGTTTGACCGATGGAATCATCAACAATCTGAACGAAGAGATGACGTGCAGAACGTGAGACCACAAGACGTGGACGAGCAGATGTGCCGGAAACCTTCTTACGGACACGGAAGTGACGGCGGGCGCGCGCCTTTTGTGAGGAGCCCTTTGAGACTTTTACACCGATTGCCATTACTTCTTACCTGTCTTTCCTTGCTTGCGGCGAATACGTTGACCATCCAAGTGCAAGCCCTTGCCCTTATAGGGATCAGACTTACGAAGCTTCTGGATTTTCGCGGTTACTTCACCAACGAGTTGCTTATCGATTCCAGTGATGTGGAAGCGAGTTGGAGATTCAACCTTGAAGGTAATTCCTTCTGGGGCTGGAAAGAGAATGGAGTGGCTGTAACCAAGAGCGAACTCAAGATCCTTGCCCTTCTCCGCTACACGGTAACCAACACCAACGATGGTGATTGATTTGGTGTAACCATTAACGACGCCTTCGATCATGTTAGAGACCAAGGTGCGTGAAAGACCGTGAAGTGAACGAGCTACGCGACCATCATCTGGACGAGAAACTACAAGCACATCAGCTTCTTTAGCTACAACGATTGGCTCAGCAACGTTGAGAGTAAGTGAACCCTTAGGTCCCTTAACTGCAACGTTCTGACCGGAGATAGTGATTTCAACTCCCGAAGGAACCGCGATTGGGCTGCGACCGATACGTGACATTTAGATCACCATACGTAGGCGAGAACTTCTCCGCCTACACCCTGCTTGTTGGCTGCTTTATCAGTAAGCAGACCAGATGAAGTTGAGATAATTGCAACGCCAAGTCCACCAAGAACCTTAGGTAGAGCAGTTGACTTTGCGTAAACACGTAGACCGGGCTTTGAGACGCGACGAAGTCCCGCGATTGAACGTTGGCGATCTGCACCAAACTTCAAATCAAGGGTAAGTGTCTTGCCAAAACCTGCGGCATTGCTTTCGACTTTAAAGCCGGCGATGTAACCCTCTTGCTTGAGGATTTCGGCAATGCGAACCTTGACCGACGATGACGGCATAGAAACCGTATCGTGGTAAGCAGAGTTCGCGTTGCGCAGACGTGCCAGCATGTCTGCGATCGGATCTGTCATTGTCATTCGTTTGGCCTTTGGCCTTTCTCGAGATGGTTTCCGGTGATTTCTCCGAAGAGAGAATCTGGACCTTTCACGTAGTTAGTTGTTGGATAAAACAGGATTACCAGGAAGCCTTTGTGATGCCTGGAAGTTCACCACGGTGTGCCATCTCGCGGAAGCAGATACGGCAGATGCCGAACTTTTGGTAGACCGCATGTGGTCGACCGCAGCGCTGGCAACGTGTGTAACCACGAACCTTGAACTTTGGCTTACGTGCAGCCTTAACTTTGAGTGATGTTTTTGCCATCTGTAGCTACCTCTTACGCTTCCTTGAAGGGGAAGCCAAGCGCCTTAAGGAGCGCACGACCTTCTTCATCATTCTTGGCTGTCGTTACGAAAGTGATATCCATACCGCGTTGACGATCAACTTTGTCTTGTTCGATCTCTGGGAATACAACCTGCTCGGTCAGACCGAAGGTGTAGTTACCATTTCCATCGAATTGCTTAGGTGAGAGTCCGCGGAAGTCGCGAATACGAGGAAGCGCAATGCTCAAGAGGCGGTCAGTGAACTCCCACATGCGATCGCCACGAAGTGTGACGTGCGCACCAATAGGCATTCCTTCACGTAATTTGAATTGAGCAATGGACTTACGTGACTTAGTAACTTGTGGCTTCTGTCCAGTGATGATGGTGAGGTCGCGGATTGCGCCTTCAATCAACTTGGAGTCACGAGCTGCTTCGCCAACGCCCATATTTACAATAACTTTGGTGAGGCCAGGGATCTGCATAACATTTGCGTACTTAAACTCGGTACGCAAAGCAGGCGCGATCTCTGCGCGATAACGCGCTTTGAGACGTGGTGCTGTTGCTGTTGTCATGACTAGATGTCCTTTCCGGTGCGGCGAGAGATTCGAACATTCTTGCCATCTTCATCAACACGTGTTCCGATGCGAGTGGCCTTGCCATCGCCATCGACGAGCATCACATTTGAGATATGGATGGAAGCTTCAACGGTCAAAATGCCGCCGACCTTCACGCCACGCTCAGATGTTGTCTCTTGGGTGTGACGCTTAACGCGATTGACACCTTCGATGAGAACCCGTGAATCCTCTTTATTAATCTCAAGAACAGTTCCTGATACGCCTTTATCTTTACCGGCGATCACAAGAACGGTGTCTCCCTTTTTAATTTTCGCCATTTTAAAGTACCTCCGGCGCTAACGAAATAATCTTCATAAACTTCTTGTCGCGAAGCTCGCGAGCAACTGGTCCGAAGATACGAGTTCCGCGTGGTTCGCCATCAGCCTTGAGGATGACAGCTGCGTTCTCATCAAACTTGATATATGAACCATCAGGACGACGGTTCTCCTTGACGGTACGGACGATGACGGCCTTAACGACCTCACCCTTCTTTACCTGTCCACCAGGAATTGCATCCTTAACGGAGCAAACAATGATGTCGCCAATTCCGGCGTAGCGACGTGAGGAACCACCGAGTACACGGATGCAAAGAAGTTCCTTTGCGCCAGTGTTATCGGCGACGCGAAGTCGCGATTCTTGTTGAATCATTTTTTAATTCACCAGTCCCTTTACTTAGCCTTCTCAAGGATTTGAACTACACGCCAGCGCTTGGTAGCAGATAGCGGGCGAGTCTCCATCAAGAGAACACGATCGCCGATGCCGGCTTCGTTCTTCTCATCATGTGCCTTGAGCTTGTGTGAGCGAGTCATAACTTTTGAGTAGAGACCATGCTTAACCTGATCGGAGATAGCTACGACGACGGTCTTATCCATCTTGTCGCTAGTTACGATTCCTTCACGAGTCTTGCGGAAACCACGTGCTTCATCATTCGTTGAATTAGCGGTCATGCTGCTCCTCCAATTCCTAATTCACGTTCACGCAAAACGGTGTAGATGCGTGCAATCTCTTTGCGAACTGCGGTCAGACGACCGTGGCTCTCGAGTTGGCCAATTGCTGCCTGGAAGCGAAGGTTGAAAAGTTCTTCCTTGCCTTCACGGAGCTTGATGCCCAATTCATCGGTTGAGAGCGCGCGTAGCGACTCTGCTGTTAATACATCAGCCATTAGAACTCCTCACGACGAACTACTCGGCACTTCATTGGAAGCTTGTGAATCGCGCGAGTCATTGCCTCGGTAGCGATATCTTCACCAACACCAGAGATTTCAAACATAACGCGACCTGGCTTTACGTTTGCAATCCACCATTCAGGAGAACCTTTACCAGAACCCATACGAGTTTCAGC
>WLRE01000112.1 GCA_009698045.1 Actinomycetota bacterium
CCCCAGGGGACACGATGGGCCGATACTCCACGAATAATTACACCCGCAAAGAGAATCAAAGTACCAAGAACCATCATCGCTGATCCGATCCGACCAGATTTAATAGTGCGGCTGAAATCAAACTTGGTAGCTAAACCAACGTTACGAACAGAGAATGCAACTTCGATTGCATGGGCGATGAATGCAATTGTGTAAACAACCATAGAGGAATAGATCAAGTAGTTAGAGAGGTAGGCGTAATTTGTTGAACTCATACAACTCTCCCTTTTTCTAACTCGCTCTTTAGCGAATCGATTTCATCTTGCAAGCCTGGTAAGCCATTCTTTGCTAATCCTGCCAACGTCACTTTGCTATCTACCTTTACCCAGATTCTGCGTTGCCGAGTGAAGAGTGAGAGCAGCAGGCCAAGGATGGCAAGGATTGCTCCAATCAATGCGTACATCTTGCCTGGGTCATCGACGATTTGCAGGTTGACCCAAGATCGGTAACCGTCAAATGTGATGGAGCCCTCGCCGAAGTCATAGCTCTCGCCTATTTTCATTTGCTTCAGCCCGATTTTTTCCATCTTGGATGTATCGAGGCGATAGACCGATTGTGGCTCTCCGGAATCTAATCCGAGATCACCGCTCCACGAAGAGAGCAAGAGTCTGGGGTCAAGTGCCTCAGGAAAGGCTGAGCGTGCTCCTCCAGTAGAGCTGCGCGAATAGGTAGGAACAAACGAACCGATAAATCCAATTTGCGGAGACATGTCAGGCAATTTAATTGCACCTGTGGAAGTTAGGTTGCCATCTTGTGGCAAGAAGATAACAGGGCCCTGAAAAGTTAATGCACCAGATTTATCTCTCACTGTGACAACTGGAGAATATCCGTTTGCTTGCAAATAGACCTTGGTGCTGCCAAATGTGAGGGGTGAATTAACTCGAATTGAATAATTCTTAACCTTGCCACCAACTGGATTTTGAGTAGAAACTTTGAGCAGATAATCAGTTGGGGCGTTTGTAGCAACGTTATAACTCGCATTAAAACTTGTTACCGTCAACGAAAAAGGAGTCAATGTATTCTCATTTTGAAACTTACCGAAAGATAAGTTGTCATACGAGGTTGGTGCATTAATAAAGCGCTCACCTACATTAAGAATTGCTTCGCCCTTCATTCCATAAAGACCGCCTATTGCAACGGCGACGAGAATAAGAATAAGTGAGAGGTGAAAGAGCAAATTGCCACTTTCGCGGGAGTAGCCCTTCTCTGCTGAAATTGAATCAGCCTCGCGGCGGATTCGGAAGTGCTTCTTGCGCAACCAATTTTCAGCGGCAGCTAGTGCCAATTCTTTTTCGATTGCCACTTCAGTATATGAATCCATGCGATCGAGAAATCGTGGAGTGAGCGGTGGCTCTGATCGAGTGGCTTTAAAATGTTCTAGCGTACGAGGCAGAACGCATCCGATAAGTGAGATAAAGAGAAGTAAATAGATTGCGCTAAACCATGGCGAGCTATAGACATCGAATAGCCGCAGACGGTCCATCCACGCCGAGAGTGTGGGATCGGCTGCGAAATATTCCCGCACTTTCATAGGGTTCTGAGAGCGTTGGGGAAAGATAGAACCAGGAACAGAAGCAAAACCTAGGAGTAGAAGCAGAAGTAGAGCTGTTCGCATACTTGTGAGTTGACGCCACATCCATCTAAAAGTTCCAGATGTATCAAGTTCGGGTGTAGTTGCCATTTAAACAATCACTCCGAAACCTGAGATGAGCGAGCGAAGGGAGTTCATAAAGTGATCCCAGAGCCCAGTAATTTGGAGTAGTCCAATTAAAATGAGAAAAGATCCACCAAAGCGAGTGAGGAAATTTCCACGCCTGGAGATGAAGCGACGAAGTTTTGTTGACTGATCAAAGAAGATTCCCACAAGTACAAATGGCACACCTAATCCGATGCAGTAAATTAAACTTAAAAATGCTCCTCGAAGTGCACTGGAACTTTGGAAAGAGAGAGTTTGAACTGCACCTAGTGTTGGGCCGATACACGGCGTCCAGCCAATCCCAAAGAGGAAACCTAAAATTGGTGCGCCAACTAGTCCCGCTTTAACTTTCCATTGTGGCTTAAACGAGCGGTAAAAACGTTGGTTAAAGAGAAAAATGATTCCCATTGCAACAGTGAGTGCTCCTAAGAGAATACTGAGCCAGCGAGAGTTAGTACTTATGGTTGCCCCAAGAGAACCAAAGAGCGCACCATAAGAGATGAAGAGAAGCGAAAATCCAAGAACGAAGAGGATTGATCCAAGTGCAACGCGGCTCTTGCTTCGAACTTCACTCATGCCTGCAGCGTAAGAAAGGTATCCAGGAACGAGTGGTAGGACGCAAGGAGAGAAGAATGAGATCAGCCCAGCAATAAGTGCCACGATTGAAGCAATGAGAAGATTGCCATCGAGAACTTGATTTGCAAAGAAATTATCCATTAATTGCAGATCCCGTCACTTCTTCAAGAACTTTACGAAATCCCGCAACTGTTGTGGCTCCGCTTATTCGCGCAGCAATTCGCCCTTGATTATCAAGAATTAACGTTGTGGGTATCGCATTAGGGGTCAATGAACCACGGAATTTAACGATAAGTGAGTCATCAATAAGGGTGGGAAAAGTTATGCCAAAACGCTGGGTAAAGGAGCGAGCAGAAGAGAAATTATCTCGAGTTAATATCCCAACAAATCTAATCTCTGGATTTTTGATGGAGAAATCTTGAAAAATTGGAGCTTCTGCTCGGCACGGAGCGCACCAAGAAGCCCACACATTTACCACTGTGACTCTGGTTTGATCAATCGTGTAGTTAGAGCCATCCAAGGTCTCTCCTGAAATTTTGGGTGCGCGCACTCGGTTTTCTTCTGCGATGACTACTGCTGCACCACTACCCGAAACAAAAGACTTTTCACTTGCTTTGGATAAGCCGCCGCTGCCACAACTTGTTAAGAGAAGTGTCGATATTGCAATCCCGGCAATTAGTTTTTTCATTTTGAGGCAAGGAGATGTTTCGCAGGCTCATGATACGAGACTCCTTCTATTGCACCATCGTTATCTAAATGAAAACTTGTTACAGAAGCCAATGAACACTCGCGCTTGCGGGGATCGTGCAAAAGCCTGCGTCCTTCTACCGCTGAACGCAATATCCAAATAGGTAATTGGTGCGAGACAATAAATGCATCCTTGCCGTTTGCAGCGTCTCTTGCCGCGAAGAGTCCCTTTAACATTCTTTGAATCTGCTCTTCATATGGCTCTCCCCATGAAGGTTTTGCTGGGTTATAGAGATAGCGCCACATTTTAGGATGACGTAAGACTCCGCTTCCGAGTTCAAACTTCTTCCCTTCGAAAATGTTCGCCGCTTCAATTAGATTTTCGTCGGTCGTAATAGGAAGGCGATGAATCTCTGAAATTGGCTGTGCAGTCTCTTGCGCACGTTGCAGTGGTGAAGCGTGAATCGCACCAACCGAAAGCGGTTTCGACCATTCAGCAACTGTTGTAGCCATTTCTTGACCGCGCTGAGAGAGTCTCCATCCGGGTTGGCGACCGTAGAGAATTTTTTCAGGGTTCTCTACCTCGCCATGGCGAAGGACATGAACCGTTGAACCCATGCGCTCATCATATCTGCGCCAATAAGGGCCTTAAAAACGAATTGAGCCTGCTAGCGAGTTATTGTTAGCACATGGCTCTCCCACAGAAGCGAGTCGCATTCTTCGATGTAGATAACACGATTCTGCGGGGATCATCCCTATATTTCCTTGGTCGTGGAATGTACCGAAGGGGCTACTTCACTAAGCACGACATCGCTAACTTTATGTTGGCTAACTTGCGCTTCCGACTTCGCGGTGAGGATGCAGTTGAACTCGATAAATTTAGAGATGCCGCCCAAGTTTTTATCGCAGGCCATAAAGTTGATGACCTGCAGGATTTAGCAAAAGAGGTCTATGACCAATATGTCTCTCCAGCACTGTGGGAGGGCACGATTGATATTGCTAATCAACATATGGCCGACGGAGATGAAGTTTGGCTC
>WLRE01000113.1 GCA_009698045.1 Actinomycetota bacterium
AGATCCCACAACCGGCGCTCGCGCACTGCCGTTGTATCAGACCACTGCATATCAATTCCGCGATACCAAGCATGCGGCAGATCTCTTTGGTTTAGCAGAGCTCGGAAATATTTATACCCGCATCATGAATCCAACCCAGGATGCGGTCGAGCAACGCATCGCATCTCTTGAAGGTGGAGTCGCAGCACTTCTTGTTGCATCAGGTTCTGCAGCAACAGCGTATGCAATTCAGAACGTGGCAGAAGCAGGCGATCACATCGTCTCTTCTCCAAGTCTGTATGGCGGCACATACAACCTCTTTCATTACACCCTGAAGAAGTTTGGAATCGACGTTACCTTTGTCGAGAATCCAGGAGATCCAGCCTCATGGCAGGCCGCAGTTCGCCCTAATACCAAGGCCTTCTTCGGTGAAACGATTGCAAACCCAAAGAATGATGTCCTGGATATAGCGGCCGTGGCCAAAGTTGCTCATGACAATGGAGTTCCATTAATCGTGGATAACACCGTTGCCACACCATTTGTTATCCGTCCTATCGAACATGGCGCTGACGTTGTAGTGCATTCAGCGACCAAGTTCTTGTCCGGTCACGGAAACACTGTTGTCGGTGCCATTGTGGACTCCGGAAACTTTGACTATGCCAAGCAGGTAGCTAGATTCCCTAGCTTCAATGAGCCAGACCCTAGCTATCACGGCTTGGTTTATGCGCAGGCACTTGGAGTGGGATCGGCATTCGGTGCAAACCTTTCTTACATCTTCAAGATCCGATTGACCTTGCTCCGCGATACTGGTGCTGCAGTTAGCCCATTTAACGCATGGCTCTTGGCGCAAGGACTTGAAACGCTCTCACTTCGGATCGAACGCCACTTGTCGAATGCAAAGGCAGTTGCTACCTTCCTTGAGGCGCATCCACAAGTTGATAAGGTCAATTACGCATCACTTGCATCTTCACCATGGCACGCACTTGCTACCAAGTACGCGCCAAAGGGCAGCGGTTCTGTTCTCTCCTTTGAAATTAAGGGCGGAATTGAAGCCGGCAAGAAGTTTGTGGAAGCGCTTAAGTTGCATTCACATGTTGCCAATATCGGCGATGTGCGTTCACTTGTGATTCATCCAGCTTCAACAACTCACTCCCAACTTACGCCAGAAGAGCAGGCAACTGCTGGTGTTACACCAGGCTTAATTCGCCTCTCCGTTGGCCTAGAGAATATCGATGACATCAAGGCTGATATTGAAGGTGGTTTCGCCGCCGCGAAGTAAAAATGAGCACTGAAGTGAACGCTCGCGTTACCGGGGCATGGCTTGAACACCATGACCCCGGTGATCGGGTTTTCGCAAATATCGGCGACCTAGAATTAGAGTCCGGTGAAATACTTCCGAGCGTCACGATCGCTTATCAGACTTGGGGCGTCCTCAATTCCGCAGGAGATAACGCAATCCTGGTTAATCATGCCCTCACCGGTTGGTCTGACGTTCCTGGATGGTGGCCATCGATGGTTGGTCCCGGTCTGCCACTCGATACAAATAGATATTTCATCATCTGTCCTAACGTGATTGGTGGATGTCAGGGAAGTACTGGGCCAGCCTCATTAGCACCCGATGGGAAACGGTGGGGTTCGCGTTTTCCTACTGTGACCATTCGCGATATGGTCGCGGCTGAATTAGCGCTAACAAATCTCTTGCAGATTTCCCATTACATCTTGGCGGTCGGTCCATCTCTTGGCGGAATGCGTTCATTGGAATGGGCGATCCAGCATCCCGATCGCGTCAATGCAATCTGCACTATTGGTTCCTCGGCCGTAGCCACTGGCGATCAAATCGGCACTGCGTCGATTCAAATTCGCGCCATCAAGGCTGATCCCAATTACAACAACGGTGATTTCTACGAATTAGAAGTTGGACCTATTGAAGGAATGGGAATTGCGCGACGCATCGCGCATCTGACATATCGAACTGAGTCCGAGATGGATGTGCGATTTGGCCGCGAACTTCAAGGCGATGAAACTGGCCGATATGCAGTTGAGTCCTATCTGGATCACCAAGCCCAAAAGTTAGCCCAACGCTTTGATGCAAATACCTACATCGCCCTGACCGAGGCCATGAACTCTCATGATGTAGGCCGAGACCGTGGGGGAGTTGCAGCCGCCCTAGCCGAAATCAAAATTCCAGTGGTTGTGGTCTCTATCGATACCGACCGCCTCTTTCCCCCTCGCTTACAGGAGGAGATCGTGGAATTAGTGCCTGGCGCAGCCGAACTCATCACCGTTTCCAGCCCATTTGGCCACGATGGCTTCCTCATTGATGTCGAAAGTGTGGGGGATGCGGTACGTAAGGCAATTATTTTGGGAATAAAGGGCTAGATACGGGCGTTCAGTTGGTATATGCCCCTGTGGACAAATTATAATATGGGTAAGCAAGTTTCCCTGGCCTCGAAGATAGGTCAGACAAACCAAAGGATGATCTGTGGCTGGAACTAGTGCGCCCAAAAAAGGTGCGAAAGCAACAAAGAAGGCAGTTGTTAAAAAGGCTGTCGCAAAGAAAGTTGCTGCCAAGAAAGCTCCAGCTAAAAAAGTCGCTGCAAAGAAGACTGCAGTCAAGAAGATCTCAAAAGGTCCACATCGTTTCCCAACAAAGGCTGAACTCGAAGCTCTTAAGTTAGCTCGCTTAGCCGAAGAACAAGCGAAGGCTGCTAAGAAAGCGGCGGGACGTAGATTATTTCCAACCAAAGCCGAACTTGAAGCACGCCGCCTTGCTGCACAAGGAATTTCTGCACCGGCCGCTCCAGCAAAAGCAGATAAAGCTGGAAAGCCAATGACGCTAAAGATTGATGGCGAAGAAGTTGTCCTTGAAGAAGTCGAACTCGAAGATGTAGAGACTTTGATTGAAGAAGTTAAAGAGATTATTGAAGAAGAAAAAGAGAGCGAAATTCGCGTCGTTAACGTCGCTGAAGAGTCCACCAACGAGGCAAATGCATTCACCATTAAGGACTCCGAAGAAGATGATGCTCCTGCACAGACAGTTCTTACAGCTGGCGCAACTGCAGACCCAGTAAAGGATTACCTCAAGCTGATCGGTCGAGTTCCGCTTCTTAATGCAGAGCTCGAAGTAAAGCTCTCGCTCGAAGTTGAAGCTGGATTATTCGCCGAAGAGAAGCTTGCTCACGATAAGAAGATGGATAAGAAGCTCAAGCGTGAGTACGAGCAACTCGTTCTCATCGGTCGTCGCGCAAAGAACCATCTGCTCGAAGCAAACCTCCGTCTTGTCGTCTCCCTTGCCAAGCGCTATACCGGCCGTGGCATGTTGTTCTTGGACCTTATCCAAGAAGGAAACCTCGGACTTATCCGCGCCGTAGAAAAGTTTGATTACACCAAGGGCTATAAGTTCTCGACTTATGCCACCTGGTGGATCCGTCAGGCAATTACTCGTGCCATGGCTGACCAGGCTCGGACCATCCGTATTCCCGTTCACATGGTTGAAGTCATTAACAAACTTGCTCGCGTACAACGCCAGATGCTTCAAGATCTCGGTCGCGAACCGACACCAGAAGAGCTTGCAAAAGAACTCGACATGACGCCAGAAAAAGTTGTTGAAGTTCAGAAGTACGGCCGCGAACCAATCTCACTTCATACTCCACTCGGAGAAGAAGGCGATTCTGAGTTCGGCGATTTGATTGAAGACTCTGAAGCAATCGAGCCAGGCGAGCACGTCCTGTTCACCACTTTGCAGACAGAGCTACATCAAGTTCTCGATACTCTGTCCGAGCGCGAAAAGGGCGTCATCATGATGCGCATTGGCCTCTCTGATGGACAAGCCAAGACCCTGGACGAAATCGGTAAGGTCTATGGCGTAACCCGTGAACGTATCCGCCAGATTGAATCTAAGACGATGTCGAAACTTCGCCACCCATCTCGTTCCCAAAAACTTCGCGACTACCTAGAATAAAGATATGACCGAGCGCGTACAGATTCGACTAAAAGAGAACGGTTCAATCCGCGTCTCCGGAACCGTAGATATCGTAG
>WLRE01000114.1 GCA_009698045.1 Actinomycetota bacterium
CGAAAGTGCGGTTGAGGAATCAGTGAGCTTGGAGATGCTGAATTTAGCTTGATCCTCCCCGCCGTAAATAGTGATGGTCGCTGATTCACTAGCAATTATGGTTGCGACAGAGGTTTGATTTTCTGGTGAATTGAAAGTATCTGCAGAAGTAAAAGTCGGAGGAGTGGTGTCGGGAAGCGTTTCGGCAACTAGTGTGATGGTGATTGAGCCAGCGGTATTGCGATTTGAAGCAGCGGTATTAGTTTGACTCGTCCCAGAATTGTAAGAACCGCCGCCAGTGCCGGGAGGATATGAACTTCCAGTTGCTGTGTTATTTCCTCCAGTGCCACCGTAATAACCTCCGCCTGCGCCACCACCATTGCCGCCTGCGCCACCACCACCAAAGCCACCGTAAGGCGTTCCACCGATAGTTCCAGGACACTGATCACTGCCACCAGTTCCACCCGTTCCACCATTAGTGAATGCTTGTGATGCAGGAACGCCGGTTCCATTGTTATTAAATCCTGCGCCACCTTGTCCTTGACCACCGCAACCAGAAGAGCCAGTGCCAGCTGCACCACCATTTGAATTCGCAGGAGATGGGTTATTTGAGCCATCACCTCCGTTGCTAGAAACGTAGGATGGACTTGTAATTCCGCTTCCGCCACCGCCACCGCCAACGATGATGGCAACATTTGCACTTGTCGCGACAAATGATCCGCCACCGCCACCGTAGCGATAATCACCAGAACCAACAGTCACACCAGTTTGTCCCACCAATAATTTCAATATTGAGCCTTGAGTTAGCGTAAAAGTTCCTGTCATCGATGCGCCATTACCACCGGCAGCGCCCGCACCTCCTGCACCGATTGCGCGAATTGTGTAAGTGCCATTTGCGGGTACTGTCCATGATTGAATTCCACCGGTGACGGTGAAATATGAATCGTTTCCATCCCACGTTGTGGAGTAGGCAGTTCTGCAAGAAGCTTGCGTAGGACCAGATTGACCAGTCGTTGCACAGTTAGAGAAGGTATGACTGGTGAACACGTATGTGGCGGCTTGTACCGATGAAACGAGAGATAGATGCGCTGCTGCCAGAATGAAAGCAGCCAACACATTCTTCTTGGTCCGCATGAAGTGATTCTAAGTCTCTTAGGCGGCAAGTACCAAGGCAATAATTAGGGTAAACCCTGAATCGACGGCTTTTCTCTTCCACGCTCAGCGATTACATTTATACCTCGATAAAGCTACTAAATGCTGGAGAGAGCACATGAGAGTTTTTCGCAATGGTGACGACGATGAGCGCGCTGAGTATTTTGATGATCAGCCAACCTCGCGGTTTACATTCAAGCGCCCACAGTTAAAGAGTTTTCAATCTATTCTTGTTGCGATAACACTTGTCGTCGGTGGCGGCTTCTTTCTACAAACAACTCTTGCAGGCAATATCACTATCAACTCCAGCGGACCTGTTGAGTTTGGTCAAGGAAAATCAGCGACAGCTGCTTGTTCGGGTGCAAATGTTTTAACACTGACTCCACGCGCTACTTTCGAAAATGTATCGGGTGCTGGTTCACATAAGTTCTCTTCATTAACCGTTTCAGGAGTTCCCGTCGGATGCCAAGGCTCTGATTTTACGATTCGCGCCTATGGAAGCTCGAGTAGTACTCCACTTGCCTTGTTCAATACTTCTTCGACAACTGCAGTAATTTATTACTCTGGTACAGGCTTTGCGCGCGGTATTGGTGGCACGGGAATGACGGTAGATAGTGGATCTGGAACTTTTACCATTACTTTCAATACTCCTGTAGCTCTAGCAACCAATGTCAGCAAATTGACGCTTGAATCAGGAGCGCATACAAACTTCACCTGCGTCACGGATAACAGTTGTGAACTTCTTGGTGCTGGTCCTGGCGGTGGCGTGATTTTCTATTATTCACCAACCTCATTCACTTGTGGCGAAGCGCGAGACAGAAACTGTAATTACCTAGAAGTTTCACCTAATGGTTGGAACGGTGGCGCAGATCCAGGCCTGCATGGATGTTATGGATCTGGTGCAGGTTCGCATGAAGGATCATTTGTGTTTGGTGAGGGCGCATATAACACCGTTGGATTACGAACTGGTTGTTATGACCGTTACTCCTGGGGTTATGACTTAAATCAAACAGCAGAGAAAGTTGTGCAGAGATATACCAATGCCGGATATTCGGATTGGTTTATACCGAGCAAGCCTGAACTCAATGAACTCTGCAAATATGCACGCGGACAGACAACTGGTAATACAGCGGTTGCTTGCGACTCCTCCGGAACCCTCAAAGCTGGTTTTACGGGAGGCGTTTATCTCTCCACTTCAACCACTGAAGCCATGAAATATCGCCATGATATTTGGTTCAACGATGCCACTCAGACATATCTCCACGGATATGACGACCAACAATTGGTACGCCCTATACGTGCTTTCTAAGCATTTTTAGCGAGTTGTAAGATTCGCACATGAAAGCCCGCATTGTTCGCTTGCTCCTTGGCACCTTTGTGTTGAGTGTGGGCCTAGCGGGATATTCGGTGCCGTCACGAGCCAGTGTCACTTCATCGCCTACTTTTGAATTAGATGCAAGCAATCCATCGAGCTTGGCCACATCGGGTGCAACGGCGTGGAGAGATTTAGTTTCTGGTGGAACAATCTCGGGAACGCTTGTAGGTAACGCTGCTTACAGTTCAGATTCCGGGGGAGTGTTAACCGTGACTGGAGCGGGCACGGGTGGCGCTGCATTTCCAGCGTCAGCAGCGGGAACTCCAACGAATCCCAGTGGCGATATGACGGTGATGATGTGGGTGAAATTCACTTCGTGGAGTGTGGACTGGAACATTCTGGCGAGTCACTGGTTTAGCAACTATTCCGGCTCTAGTTCTTCGGATTGGCATTTTGCGGTTCGCAATACAGCATCTAGTCCTCGATTGAATTTATACACAACTAATCTCTCAGATAGTTATGGCTCAACTACGTTAGCGCTCAACACTTGGTATCAAGTTGGATTTACTTTGACCTTGGCAGGGGCACTTCAGTTTTATGTGAATGGGGTTGCCGATGGTTCGCCATATACAGGTGCTACTCGAAATAGAAATGCTTCAGATCAATTATGGGTTGGTGATGCCCGAAATAATTGTTCGGCCTGCGGAATGAACGGCAGCATCTCTCGATTTAGAATGTGGAATTCCAAATTAGAGAGCTCCACCGTTCTTAATGACTTTAATAACGAACGAGCCACCTTTGGATACGCACCGCTGGTCTCATCAGCTTCATTTACTTTAGCAAGCAATACTCCTGCCTATCGGGCGCTGAACACGATAACTGCCACAGTTCCCTTGAATAGTAAGGTGACGTTCTACGAGAACAAGAAGATAATTCCGGGTTGCAAAGGCGTGCCAGCTGTAAGTACTACTGCGCTCTGTCGGTGGAAACCATCGTCTCATGGACAGATAACTGTCAAAGTTTCCTATACGACTAGCGGATCAGCTACGGTGAATTGGGCTCCGACGGCAAACGTTCTCGCAGGATTGAGATCTGGTAAACGATAAGCAGGGTTTACTCTAGGAAACACCCTCCGACAGAGTTACTGTGATGGCGTGAGACGCGCAACTATCGGTGGAATTCTGGCTATTGCGGTTGCGCTTTTCAGCTCTCTATTTCTTGCGAGCGTGTCCGGAGCTGCGATTGCGAATGCGATTGGAACACAATGCTTGGATCAATACTTGTCGGCGACAAACGTTCTTGACCTTGACAATAACGCAGTAGTTAACGCAACTTGTTTTCCATCAAAGAACGATTCCTCAAAATTCGTCTGGTCAGTTGATTCCAACATCAAATTGTCTTCGCAATATCCACCAACTCC
>WLRE01000115.1 GCA_009698045.1 Actinomycetota bacterium
CGTATCGCACCAAATACGCGGCGATGCACCACTCTCTACGCCCTTTGCTGGTCGCATGTTGGGATTTGCTCGTGATCATGGCCTGCCAGCGGTTCTCACAAATGCAGTGCGAATGCTCCACCGCGAAGATGGCCCAGTTGCTGATGTCTTAGATGCAGCTCGCAATTTAGTGCCGCTCCATCCACGCCATATCGAGCGCAGCAATAGCGAGGCTTATTTCAAAAATACAGATGCGATGCATCGAATTGCGGATGAAATTTCACGAAGTGCGGGGGAGCGTAACGGGCGGACCTTGCTTGCCACCACTGCAGATTGGGCAGAGCGCGCACTCTTATCGCCACGTACTGATATTGGAATCGGCGATATTCATCTCCCCGAACCCAGCGTTGTAGGAGCTAATAATTCTGCTGAACTCTCAGCGTTATTACGTTCCCGCTGCGAGAGTGGCCTAATCCGTAAATACAGCGGCTCTCTCTCTGTTACTGCTGCCGAACGCTTAGAAGATGAACTCGCTACGGTACAAACTCTCGGTTATCAATCGTATTTTCTGACCGTTGCCGACATTGCAGATATGGCGCGCACTCGCGGAATCCGAGTATCAGCTCGCGGCAGTGGTGCAGGTTCGTTGATCTGTCACGTTCTTGGTATCTCTGGCGTGGAACCCATCTCGCAAGGTTTATTAATGGAGCGCTTCTGTTCGACATCGCGAGGAGAGCTACCCGATATCGATATCGATGTGGAATCCGCACGCAGACTTGAACTCTACGATGCCATCTTTGCCCGCTATAGCGATAGCGATTGGAGCAAGCCCGGCAATCAATCCAGATGCGCCACTGTTGCAATGGTTGAGACCTATCGGGCTCGTCATGCAATTCGAGATGTTGGCGCAGCGCTCGGAATTGCTCCGATGGAGATTGATCTCATCGCTAAATCGTTGCCACACATCCGCGCTAAAAATATTGGGGCAGCTCTCGCCAATCTTCCGGAACTGCGCAACCTCAATCTCAATACACCGCTACTAAAAATGGCTATCGATTTAGCCGCTCGCCTTGATGGTCTGCCTAGACATCTCTCGATGCATCCATGCGCAATTGCCTTATCCGATATTCGATTACAAGATCGCGCGCCGCTACAACGCAATGCCAGTGGTTATTCGATGGTGCAATGGGATAAAGATGATGTTGAAGCAATCGGCCTTCTCAAACTTGATGTCTTAGGTGTGCGAATGCAATCCGCTATCACTTATGCGCTAGAAGAGATTACGCGCATCGAGGGAACGCAAGTAGATATCGATGCAGTTCCGCTCGATGATGCGTTGACCTATGACCTGATTAAATCTGCTCGCACCTTAGGTATCTTTCAAATCGAAAGCCCAGGACAGCGTGAACTCGTCGGCAAGATGGCTCCTGATTCTTTTACTGATTTAATTATTGATATCTCGCTCTTCCGGCCAGGTCCAGTGAAGAGCGACATGATTACTCCCTTCCTTAATTTTCGTCAGGGGCTGCATGGCCGGGCACAGATACATCCGGACCTCGAATCAATTCTGCGTGAGACCGAAGGCGTTGTTGTCTTTCACGAACAAGTTATCCGAATCATTGCGCAGCTCACTGGTATCACCTTGGCGCAGGCCGATGAGAAACGTCGCGCACTCGGTAGCCCCGAAGGACAGCAAGAGACATGCGATTGGTTCTTTCCGGCAGCGATAGCTCAAGGCTACGAATATGAAGTCGTTGCTCATATCTGGGAGATCTTGCGCTCCTTTGCCTCCTTTGGTTTCTGCAAAGCGCATGCTGCAGCTTTTGCGCTTCCTACTTATCAATCAGCCTGGCTTAAGGTCCATCACACCGCCGCGTTTATTGCAGGCGTGATGACACACGATCCCGGCATGTATCCCAAACGGCTCATTGTCGATGAAGCCCGCCAATGGGGGATTGTGATTGCACCACTTGATATCAATCTCTCTGACCGCACTCATCGAGTCGAACGAACAACGCAACTTACTCGTGCGCCATATGTAGCGCCCGATCAATTAAGCACAGGCAAGTCACTAACTCTGCCCGATGCTCGCGGATATGCGATTCGTTTAGCCCTGGCAGATGTTGAAGGAATTAGCGATAATGAAATCGATTCAATTATCGTGGCTCGTCCATATGCGGATTTAGCAGACTTTGTCTCGCGCTCTGGTTCTAGTAAGCCAACGACCGAATCTTTAGTGATGGTGGGGGCCTTTGATGCGCTTCACCAACTCGCAGAGAAGAAGATTAATCGCCGAGATTTGCTGATGCATTTGCATGATCTTCATGAATCAACTGCTAAGAAAAGCTCCGGCTCCCAGATGCTTCTGGATTTAGCTACCCCTGATTTATTGTCGAGCGGACTCCCTGATTTAGCACCGAGTGAAGTCGTTGCTAATGAGATTGATATCTTAGGAATGGATATCTCACAGCACATGCTCGA
Organism: Actinomycetota bacterium; assembly: GCA_009698045.1. Taxonomy (GTDB): domain Bacteria; phylum Actinomycetota; class Actinomycetes; order Nanopelagicales; family Nanopelagicaceae; genus AAA044-D11. The sequence continues at coordinate 2,461 of WLRE01000115.1, forward strand.
GTTCTACTCCGATTTTCTCAATCATGTCGGGGCTATTAAATCCGCTGATCTCATCAAGCAACGTTCTGGCGCATCCGTCTTAGTTGCCGGAGTCAAAGTTGCACTCCAAACTCCACCAGTGCGCTCGGGTCGTCGAGTTATGTTTCTTACTATTGACGATGGTTACGGTTGCAATGATGTGACCTTCTTCGAAGATGTGCAGAGTGATTACGCCGCTCTGTTGCGCAACTCTTCACTCTTTCTTATCCGGGGCATCATCCGTCGCACAGGTCCACGCGGGATTTCACTTCGGGCCGATGCGGCGTGGGAACTCGCTACCTCATATGAGAAGTGGCGTAACCTGCCTACTCATGTCGGAGATCGAGCAAGCCATGGATGAGAAGCTCTCCACCATTCTCCACGTTGATATGGATGCCTTTTATGCATCCGTAGCCGAGAAAGATAATCCAGCGCTACGAGGCAAGGCTCTTGTAGTCGGCGCTGGCGCGCGAGGAGTTGTTCTTTCGGCAAACTATGAAGCACGCAAATTCGGAATTCGCGCAGCAATGCCAGTAGGGCGGGCCCAACGAATGGCTCCGCATGCCATCTTTGTTGCACCTGACCACCATCGCTATAGCGAAGTCTCTGAGGTCGTAATGGAGATATTTCGCTCAGTCTCACCACTAGTAGAGCCACTTTCTCTCGATGAAGCCTTTATCGATGTCACCGGTGCAAAAAGGCTATTAGGTACCGGCCGCGAAATTGCAGAATCTATCCGCGCGCAAGTGTTTAAGAGCGAAGGCATTACATGTTCAGTAGGAATCGCTACTACTAAATTCATTGCAAAACTCGCCTCTGATCGGTGCAAACCCAATGGCGTCTTAGAGATTGCACACGATCGGGTTCTTGAATTTCTCCACCCGCTTCCAGTATCAGCGGTGTGGGGAGTAGGACCAAAGACTGCAGAAGAACTCATGAAGCTCGGATTGCGCACCGTAGAAGATATCGCCAAGACGCCTCGCGCGACTTTGATAAGAGCACTCGGCGAAGCAACTGGTGCTCATCTCTACGAACTTGCGTGGGGACGCGATTATCGAGATGTAGTCCCAGATGAACCAGATAAAAGTATTAGTAATGCCGAAACATTTGCTAGCGACATTGAAGATACGGAAATTCTCTTGCGCGAACTCCTGCGTTTGACCGAAAAAGCGACGCATCGAATGCGCGAAAGCAATAAGAGTGCGCGAACTATTTCAATTAAAGTGCGCTTTGCAGATTTCAAAACTATCTCTCGATCAAAAACAGTTCCGTTGCCAATCAG
>WLRE01000116.1 GCA_009698045.1 Actinomycetota bacterium
ATTCTCCTCAATGACCGGGATTCGAGTGAATCCAGAGCGAAGTGCGAGTGAGAGACCTTGGCGCAGAGTTTTGTTGCCTTCCATCCAGACCATATCTGTACGGGGAACCATCAGTTCGCGAACGAGAGTGCCACCCAAGTCAATAACTGAGTGGATCATGGAGCGTTCGGATTCTTCAACCAGGCCGTGTTCACTCGCTTGGTCAATAAGTTCGTGGAGCTCTTGATCTTTATCTGCGGTTGCCTGCGGGAACCAACGTTCGCCAAAGATTCGGCGAAGTAATAATTTGAATTGTGGGTCGCTCATTGTCCTGCTCTCCATCCAGCTAAACATTGATCCTGCAGATCAAACATCTCTTTATGTTCAGCAGGTTCCGCGTGATCAAAGCCAATCAGGTGCAATACGCCATGAACAGTGAGAAGTTCTAATTCGGCTTGAAGTGAGTGAGCAACAGCTTGTTCCTTCGCGAATTCTGGACAGAGCACGATATCGCCCACGATACCTGGACCATCGGCGGCAGAGAATGGTTTGAGTTCATCCATCGGAAATGAAAGAACATCGGTCGGTCCTGGTAAATCCATCCATTGCATATGCAGTGCCGACATCTCTGGAATTCCGACAATAGCAATACTCAATTCAGATTCAGGGTGTATTCCCATCTTCTCTAACGAGAACTGGGCGACTGAGAGAAGCGCTGCTTCATCGCAGTTAAAATCTATTTCATTTGTTATTTCTATTCCCATGGGCGCTACGAGTCTTGCGACACGTATTAGCGATCACCACTTCCGGAGCGAATTGCACGAGCAGGCGTGGTCTTAGCATCTTCAAATCGACCATAAGCGCTGACGATATCTCCGACCAGTCGATTGCGGACAACATCTTCGGCAGTGAGCGGGACAAATGCAATGTCATCCACATCTCCGAGGATATCGTGGACGATGCGCAGCCCAGATTGGGTACCTGAAGGAAGATCCACTTGAGTAACGTCCCCAGTAATAACCATCTTGGAGCCAAAGCCCAAACGAGTAAGGAACATCTTCATCTGTTCGGCAGAGGTATTTTGCGCCTCGTCGAGAATAACAAATGCATCATTCAGCGTGCGGCCACGCATGTAAGCCAGTGGAGCAATCTCAATAATTCCAGATGCCATGAGGCGTGGAATTGATTCTTGATCAATCATGTCGTGTAGCGCATCAAAGAGCGGGCGGAGATAAGGATCAATCTTTTCTTGCAAAGTTCCTGGCAAAAATCCTAACCGCTCTCCTGCCTCTACGGCTGGACGAGTCAAGATAATTCGATTTACTTGCTTTGCCTGAAGAGATTGAATCGCCTTTGCCATCGCAAGGTAAGTCTTACCGGTACCTGCTGGTCCGATACCAAAAGTTATAGTGTGATCATCAATCGCTTCAACATACCGCTTCTGATTTGAAGTTTTAGGGCGGATTGTTTTACCACGATTGCTCAGGATATTGAGCGAGAGGACTTCCGCAGGGTGTTCGATGGGATCGTGTTTAACCATTGCGGTAGAACGAAGTACCGCGTCCTCAGTTAAAAGCTGCCCTGCGCGAAGCAAGACCAACAACTCTTTAATGAGGGATTCGAATTGACCGAGTTGAACTAAGTCACCTTGGGCAAAGATTTCATTTCCACGAACGGTGATAGAGATATCTGGAAAAGTTTTTTCAAATATTCGAAGGTATGCATCGTTTGATCCCACGAGGGCCACCATGGGAATGCCAACCGGTACGGTAAACAGTGCGGGTTCCATTACTTGTTATCTTACTTTTAACCGGGAGGCCATGCGAATGAACGCCCACCCAACACGTGCAAATGTGCGTGAAACACGCTCTGCCCGACAGACTCACCGGTATTAAAGACAGTTCGGTACCCGGTCAAGCCTTGGGACTTAGCAAGCGAGGCTGCAATCTGAAAGAGCTCGGCCAATGAAGAGGGCTCTCCATCTGCTAGATCGGCGGCATTGGCATAATGCGAATTTGGAATCACAAGAAAATGGGTAGGCGCTTGCGGATTGATATCAGCAATTGCGAACGCGCCATCACTCTTATGCAGGTAAGTGACCGGAATTGTGCCATCTGCCATTTTGCAGAAGAGGCAATCGGAATCAACGGGAGTCATGGGGAGAAGTTACCAGCGTCCGATTAGAGCTTGCACGGCAGATAACGCTGCCACACCAGCATGAGCACTGCGAAACACAGGCTCTCCCATGGAGAGAACCGATGCACCGATGCGAGCAAACTCTTCGAGCTCTTCTGGAGAAATACCGCCTTCGGGTCCAATGACGAGAAATATCTCTTCATATTCCGCCCACGACGTGTTGACGACCTCCGATATTCGATTGATTCCGCTCTCGTGCAACACCACAATTTGGCGGCCACTTAATTTGCCTATCAAATCTTTTGTGGAATGAGCGCTCTCGACCTGTGCAATGAAATAACGTCGGGATTGTTTAGTCGCGGCAAGAACTGTGCTCTGCCACTTGGCGAGAGAATCTTCTTGCCATTTAGAGATGGAGCGAGAGGCTGCCCAAGGAATGATGCAATCGACGCCTGCTTCCACTACGAGTTCTATTGCTTCTTTTACGCGATCTGACTTAGGGAGCGCTTGCACCAGAGTTATCCTGGGCTTAGAAGCAGAAGCACTACCGCGATCGGAGATTGCCAGAGTAAAACTCCGCTTTTCGGTAGTGATAATCGTTCCCGATGCCCAATTACCAGCGCCATCCGAGAGCAACACGTCATCGCCCACGCCTAGTCGTGTCACATTAATTGCATGGTGAGCCTCATCGCCGTCAACAGTTATATGTGAACTTCCACCGATTTGCGCGACAAAGAAGAGAGAGAGCATCAGCGAGAGAATGCATCTTTAAAGCGGGAGAAGACACTGGACTCGTGGCGATCGCCTGAACGATGAATTTTCACATCATCTAATTTCTCGCCGCGCGCTTTAGCTAATGTCTTAAGAAGTTCTTCTTGCGCTTTATCCAATTTCGATGGCGTTGCTATCTCCACATGAACATGGAGATCACCGCGTCCGCCACCGCGCAATCGAGTAATACCTAAACCTTTGAGGTGGACGACAGTTCCAGAAGAAGACCCCGCTTTGATAGATACCTCTTGTTCGCCATCGAGAGTCTCAACTTTGACGGCAGTACCTAAAGCGGCGGATGTCATAGGAATATCGATAAACATGTGTAAGTCGTTGCCTTCGCGATGCAAGAAATCATGATCGGTCTGAATAATCTCGACGTAGAGATCGCCCGCAGGTCCCCCACCAGGCCCTACTTCACCAGCACCACTCATCTGGATTCGATTACCAGTTTCTACGCCAGCTGGAATCTTGATCGGAATATTCTTGCGGCTACGCACTCGCCCATCCCCCGCGCACTCGCGACAAGGGTTAGCAATTACTGATCCATACCCTTGGCAAGCAGCACATGGGCGACTTGTCATTACTTGTCCAATGATGGAACGAGCAACGTGTTGGGTCTCACCGCGACCCTTACAAATTTCACAGACACGAGGTTTTGCGCCATCTGCGCAGCCATTGCCCTGACATTTCTCGCACACCACTGCGGTTTCAACGCTCAGCTCTCGCTCGGTTCCAAAACAAGCTTCTGCTAAATCAAGTTCAACACGAATTAGCGCATCTTGTCCTTCGCGCATGCGCGGACGCGGACCACGAGATCCGCCACCACCAAA
>WLRE01000117.1 GCA_009698045.1 Actinomycetota bacterium
CAAAGGCTACAAAGTCCTTCTTGGAATATGTTTTGAACCCAAAGTGCCCAACTACACAGTCAGCACTTGAGTACACAACAATCACAGGTAACTTGCTCAAGGTTAATCAAGCTCTGCTTGCAAAGCTCTAATCCCCTGATTAATCCGTAATACAGATCTAACGAATACACGAAAGGCCCGAACCCTTGAGGGGGGTTCGGGCCTTTCGCCATCAGGATTGCGTGATCGCATCGATTTTGAATGGATGATGTCATGTGCGCGCCTGGCAGGAATCGAACCTGCGACAACCCGCTTAGAAGGCGGGTGCTCTATCCGACTGAGCTACAGGCGCATATTAAGTAAGTATCAAATAGGACTTTTAATACTTGGCTAAGTCTACCGAGCCAAAGCAATAGACTCTCGCACTATGGCTGAGTTTATTTATACGATGAAGAAGGCGCGTAAAGCGCACGGCGAGAAGGTCATTCTTGATGATGTGACCCTAATGTTTTTACCTGGCGCCAAGATCGGTGTTGTTGGACCCAACGGTGCTGGTAAGTCCACAGTCCTCAAAATTATGGCCGGCCTCGAACAACCTTCAAATGGTGAGGCATTCTTGAGCCCAGGCTACTCAGTCGGAATCTTGATGCAAGAACCAGTTCTTGATGAGACAAAGAATGTTTTAGAAAATGTGCAAGAAGGCGTTGCCGAAACTATGGCCCTGATGGCTCGCTTCAACCAAATCTCCGAAGAGATGGCGAACCCCGATGCCGATTACGATTCGCTGCTCGCTGAAATGGGTACGCTGCAAGAACAGCTCGATCATCGCAACGCTTGGGATCTTGATTCACAATTAGAACAAGCGATGGATGCGCTTCGATGTCCACCATCTGATGCTGATGTGAAAGTTCTCTCCGGCGGCGAGAAGCGCCGCGTTGCACTCTGCAAACTTTTGTTACAGCAACCAGATCTGTTGCTTCTTGATGAGCCCACTAACCACTTGGATGCTGAATCTGTTTTATGGCTCGAACAACATCTCTCTAAATATCCAGGCACCGTTGTCGCTATTACGCACGATAGGTACTTCTTGGATAACGTCGCTGAATGGATCCTCGAACTCGACCGCGGTCGGGCATTTCCTTACGAAGGCAATTACTCCACATATCTCGAGACTAAGTCCACCCGACTTAAGATCGAGGGGCAGAAAGATGCCAAGCGCGCTAAGCGTTTAACTGAAGAACTTGAATGGGTTCGCATGAACTCCAAGGGTCGTCAGGTAAAGTCCAAGGCTCGTCTTGCTCGCTACGAAGAGATGGCAGCTGAAGCAGATAAGACTCGCAAATTAGATTTCGAAGAGATTCAAATTCCGATGGGACCACGCCTCGGAAACATTGTGGTTGAAGTCGATCACTTAAAGAAGGGCTTTGGCGATCGCCTACTCATCGATGACCTCTCCTTCACTCTGCCCCGTAACGGAATTGTTGGAGTTATCGGACCTAACGGTGCTGGTAAAACCACGCTCTTTAAAACAATTCTCGGCATGGAACAACCCGATAGCGGTACCGTAAAAATCGGTGAGACCGTCAAGATTTCTTACGTTGATCAGTCCCGCGGTGGTATCGATCCTAAGAAGTCATTATGGGAAGTTGTCTCTGACGGATTGGATTTTATGAAGGTCGGCAACGTTGAAATGCCTTCTCGCGCATATGTCTCTGCCTTTGGATTTAAAGGCCCTGACCAACAGAAGCCAGCCGGAATTCTCTCTGGCGGCGAACGCAACCGTTTGAACTTAGCTTTGACACTTAAAATGGGTGGCAACCTATTGCTTCTCGATGAGCCTACAAACGACCTCGATGTAGAAACGCTTGGATCACTCGAAAATGCGTTGCTCGAATTTCCTGGTTGCGCCGTAGTGATTTCCCACGATCGCTGGTTCCTGGACCGAATCGCAACTCACATCTTGGCTTACGAGGGCGATTCACAATGGTTCTGGTTTGAAGGTAACTTCGAATCATACGAAGAGAACAAAGTCGCACGTCTAGGCGTTGAAGCATCTCGTCCACATCGCGTTACTTACCGAAAGCTCACTCGATAATGCGCCACAAAACTACGATTTATGTTCGCTGGAATGATCATGACATGTTTGGTCATGTAAATAACGCAAACTATCTGACCTACATGCAAGAGACCCGTGCGGATTTCACGTGGTATTCGCGGATTCGCCGTGGCCTTGAACCCGTCTTTAAAGATATGGTCGTAGCAAGTGCGCATGTAGATTTCCTGATTCCCATTTACGAAGCCGGTTTTGAACTCGATGTAGAGATCTGGGTAGCAAAGATTGGCAATGCCTCCTTTGACTTGATGTACGAACTCTCTTCAAAAGATGGCTTACATGCCCGAGGCCGCACCACACAAGTGACTGTCGATATGGAGACGAAGAAATCTCGGAGATTGAAAGATAACGAGCGCGCAATTCTCACGGAATATCTAGAAGAGACGCCATAACTCGATCATGAGCAGAGAGGCAAAGACCCGCTTTATCCATCCCGCCTGGATTGCTGCAATTATTACCTTTTTAACACTAGTTGCAACCGCTGGTTTTCGCTCTGCTCCTACTGTTCTCATTCTTCCTCTACAAGATGCCTTTGGTTGGCGCCGCGATGAGATTTCTCTTGCGGTCTCAGTCAACGTACTTCTCTTTGGTTTAGTTGCACCTTTCGCTGCCGCACTAATGGAGCGCTTTGGTATTCGTCGCGTCATTATGACTGCGCTGACCGTTGTTGGCTTAGGTGCGTACTCAACGATATTTATTAACCATCCTTGGCAACTCGTTGCTCTCTGGGGAGTAGTCGTCGGAGTCGGTACCGGTTCTATGGCACTTGTATTTGCGGCATCGATTGCTAATCGCTGGTTTGTTAAGCGTCGCGGAATTGTGATTGGCGCACTAACAGCAGCTTCGGCAACAGGTCAACTTATCTTTCTTCCCGGACTATCTCGACTTGCCCTAGACCATGGCTGGAAAGCTGTCTCTATCACCGTTGCCTGTGGCGCTTTTATTATGGTTCCGCTGATTGCAATATTTCTTAAAGAACGACCATCATCGGCGGGCGTAAAACCTTACGGTGCAGATGAATCCTGGCAAGAGCCCATCCAAATAAAACGCAATGCTGCGTCAGAGGCGATTGATTCGTTAATCCAAGCAAGTAAGGTCAAGAACTTCTGGTATTTAGCGGGATCTTTCTTTGTCTGTGGGCTTTCCACATCAGGACTTATTGGTACTCACTTTATTCCAGCCGCACATGATCATGGAATGGCACAAGTAACTGCTGCTAGTTTGCTGGCGATGGTCGGAGTCTTTGATGTTATTGGAACACTTTTTTCAGGTTGGCTGACTGACCGAATCGATCCGCGCAAACTTCTCTTCTTCTATTACTTCTTGCGCGGTCTCTCCCTTTTCTTGCTTCCATCTATTCTCTTCTCCGATATCAAAGTCTCCACACTAGTTTTCGTTATCTTCTATGGGCTGGATTGGGTTGCAACTGTGCCGCCCACCATCATGCTCTGTCGCCAAGTTCTCGGACCAGAGCGCGGAACCGTCGTATATGGCTGGGTATTTGCCGCCCACCAGATTGGTGGCGGAATCGCTGCTCTTGGCGCGGCTATTGTTCGTGAAAATATGGGCAGTTATGCCGCGGCATTCTATGCCAGTGGAATTATGTGCGTTATAAC
>WLRE01000118.1 GCA_009698045.1 Actinomycetota bacterium
ATGTTCTCTTTAGTCATGGCAGAAGAATAGAACAGATTTTCGAAAAAGTCGAACAAATGTTCGAAATTTTCTTGCCAATGTCGGTGGGGTGGGGTAAGTTTTCCTTTAGAACAGGTGTTCGAATCCCCTCGAATACCGTTGGATCGAAAAGTAGGTAGAAGTTATGACCGCAAAGAGAAGCCGCAAATTAGCTCGCACCATTGTTGTGACATCGCTATTAGTAGTGATTGGCGCTGGTTTTAGCGCAGTGGGCAATGCATCAACAACTCCATCTTCGCAATCATCCATCGCCAATTCCTACATGAGCGTTGTCGTTGCACCCGGTGAGACTCTCTGGTCGATTGCTGGAATGGTCGGCGGAAATAGCTCGGCCGTGGTGGATCAGATCATTGAGGCTAATCACCTACGCTCATCTGAGGTCCAGGCAGGTCAGAAGCTCCTGGTTCCACTTAAATAACTTCAAAAAAGGACGACACGCCATCTCAGATGGCCAAACATCCCAAATTTCCCTCTAGTAAGGGTTTAGAGTTACCACAAGATGTAGGGGTAAGACTCCAATAACGTTCCATTAGTTGTGGTTTTACGCTACATTGCTCCTTCCCCCGCTGATAGACCATTTAAGGGCTATTTGGCGACCACGGAGTGATTTTTTAACTAGATATAAGAGGAGATTTCCAGATGATCTGTCCATTCTGCCGCCACGACGACTCCCGAGTCGTTGATTCACGGCCGGTAGAAGAAGGCACAGGAATCCGCCGTCGACGTGAGTGCACCTCATGCCAACGCCGCTTCACCACTTCTGAAACATCCGTTCTCTTGGTTATCAAGCGCTCCGGAGCTACCGAACCTTTTAGTCGCGAGAAAGTTATTGCTGGCGTCAGCAAGGCCTGCCAAGGTCGTCCTGCCAGCGATGATGATCTAGCGCTCTTGGCGCAACGCGTTGAAGAATCTCTTCGCGCCGATGGTCAAGCTGAAGTTGAAGCCCACGAAGTTGGAATGGCAATTCTTGCGCCACTCCGAGAGCTCGATGAGGTCGCCTACCTACGATATGCCTCGGTATATCGTAACTTTGCCTCCTTAGAAGATTTCGAAGGTGAGATCGCACTTCTCCGCGCAGAACCTTCACGTCCTAATACCGCAACACAAGCAGTGAATTCCCAAACTGCTGCTCCAAAAGTTTCATCAGCAGTTCCTGCACCAGAATTTACTAACTAACTACTCGGAAGAAGGAAATACGTATGTCAATCGTCAATAAGCCAGCAGCCACCGGTGCCAAGAAAAACCTTGGAAAAGGTTTAGTAATGGAACGCATTTACACCACTGCAGGTAAGCACCCTTACGACGAAGTGACATGGGAACGTCGCGATGTTGTCCAGACCAACTGGAAATCCGGCGAAGTAATCTTCGAACAAAAGGGCGTCGAGTACCCAGACTTCTGGTCAGTTAACGCCTCCACCATTGTGACCACCAAGTACTTCCGTGGCGCAGTCGGTGCCGAGAACCGCGAATGGTCACTCAAGCAAGTTATTGATCGCGTTGTCTTGACCTACACCAAGGCCGGAAAAGAATTCGGTTACTTTGCCACAGATGCCGATGCAGAAATCTTTGAACACGAACTTACTTGGATGCTTATGCACCAGGTCTTCTCCTTCAACTCACCAGTGTGGTTCAACGTTGGTACCAACGCACCACAACAAGTTTCTGCATGCTTCATTCTCTCTGTTGATGACACCATGGATTCCATCCTTAACTGGTATCGCGAAGAAGGAATGATCTTCAAAGGCGGATCCGGTGCCGGACTTAACCTTTCACGCATCCGTTCTCAGAAAGAACTCTTGAAGTCTGGCGGAACAGCTTCTGGTCCAGTCTCATTCATGCGCGGTGCTGATGCATCAGCAGGAACAATCAAGTCAGGTGGCGCAACACGTCGCGCTGCAAAGATGGTTGTTTTGGATGTTGATCACCCAGATATCGAAGAGTTCATTGAGACTAAGGTCCGCGAAGAGGACAAGATCCGCGCACTTCGTGACGCAGGCTTCGATATGGATCTCGGCGGCAAGGACATCATCTCTGTTCAGTACCAGAACGCCAACAACTCAGTTCGCGTATCCGATGCTTTCATGCGCGCATACGAGAACAAGGAGCAGTTCGGACTTGTTGCTCGTGCATCCGGTGAAGTTATCGAAACCGTTGATGCTCGTGAACTCTTCCGCAAGATGGCAGAAGCCGCTTGGGCATGTGCTGATCCAGGAATTCAATATGACGACACCATCAACGAATGGCACACCAACCCAGAGACTGGACGCATCAATGCCTCCAACCCATGCTCTGAGTACATGTCACTCGATAACTCTTCATGCAACCTCGCATCATTGAATTTGCTTAAGTTCTTGAAGTCAGATGGTTCATTCGATTCCCGTAACTTCGTGAAGGCAACCGAGATGATCATCACCGCGATGGATATCTCTATCTGCTTCGCAGATTTCCCAACTGAGCCAATCGGAGTAACAACTCGCGACTATCGCCAGCTAGGAATTGGTTTTGCTAACCTCGGTGCCCTTCTTATGGCATCTGGTCTTGCCTACGATTCAGATGGTGGTCGTCAGCTCGCTGGCGCAATCACATCACTTATGACCGGTACCTCCTACCGTCGCTCAGCAGAACTCGCTGGCATCGTTGGACCATACGCAGGTTATGCACGTAACGCATCTGCTCATACTCGCGTCATGAAGAAGCATGCAAATGCTTCAGTATCAGCGAAGTCAGTAACAACTCTTGACTCTGATGTCTGGGCTGTTGCAAACAAGGAGTGGGAGAAGGGCCTCGAGATTGGCGAGAAGAACGGCTGGCGCAATGCGCAAGCATCTGTTCTTGCACCAACTGGCACCATCGGCTTGATGATGGATTGCGATACCACTGGTATCGAGCCTGACCTCGCACTTGTGAAGTTTAAGAAGCTTGTCGGTGGCGGATCTATGCAGATCGTGAACCAGACAATTCCGCAAGCACTTCGCAAACTCGGTTACACCGAAGAGACTCTTGAAGCAATCGTCGAGTACATCGCTACCAACGGAAATATCATCGATGCTCCTGGTCTCAAGACCGAGCACTATGACATCTTCGATTGCGCAATGGGAGTTCGCTCCATCTCCGCAATGGGCCACGTCAAGATGATGGCTGCCTGCCAACCATTCTTGTCTGGTGCAATCTCCAAGACCGTTAACCTTCCAGCAGATGCAACTGTTGCTGAGATCGAAGAGGTTTACTACGAGGGCTGGAAGCTTGGTCTTAAGGCGCTCGCTGTTTACCGCGATAACTGCAAGGTGGGACAACCACTTTCAGATGGCAAGGGCGAGAACAAGGGCCCTGCCGATGCAACTTCAGCAGATGTACATCCAATAGCTGTTCGCAAGCGTCTACCTAAGTCACGCCCAGGAACCACCACATCATTTATGGTCGGTGGCGCAGAGGGTTACATGACTGCTGGTGCCTACGCAGATGGCGCACTTGGCGAAGTCTTCTTGAAGCTCGGTAAGCAAGGTTCAAC
>WLRE01000119.1 GCA_009698045.1 Actinomycetota bacterium
TAAATTTGAAACGCGTTGTTGCTATTAATGCCCGGAAGCTTTATCCAATACAACCCGCTTGTTAAGGTCGGACAGGTATTTAGAATTTGATAGGCACTGGTACCAGGATTATTGGAATAGAGGCCAACGCAGCCTTGCGAGGAACTTTCCATCACAATTTTCTTTACTGCTTGAGCGGACGGCGCACTGCCTGTTAGGTTGAGAGTAAAGGAACCAAATCCGGCCGAAGCTGAGGCGTTATTCACTGTTGCAGTCAAGGTGTCTGCTCCAGAGGTTCCTCTGTACACACGGGAGGTCGAAGCTCCTTCGTAAATGACACGAGCAACCGCAACTCCAGAGTCCAACTCAAGTGCACTCACATCCGTGTAAGCCGAAATACGAAGTTCTTTATCAAGGCACCGATCAGGAATATTGCTAACGGTGAGTGCAGTTAACTTAAAAGTGCTGGACGCGCTATGAAATGTGGCGCTCGGCTTTATGGTGATTGCCGTATCTCCAGAACAGGCTATCGTCTGAAGAATTCCCTGACCATATTCATTAGAGCCTGTGGAATTGATCTTTATATTTGAAGCTAAGGAGGTCCCCAGCACGCTCATTAAGGCAACGACTGCAAAGAGGCCTAAGCGTTTGAAATTTGAGGGAGCCTGTGAATCATCAGGCAGGTCGTCGAAGTAAAAGTCGTCCGAATCGTCAGAAGGTTCAATAGAAATCATTGTTCCTCCTAGATAAATCAGACCCGATACGGGTAAGAGCTATTGAAGGGTTAGTGTACGGAAGTTGATGGCTTTTCGTATTCCAAGATGAAGCCAAAAATGCTAATTACAAGTACACCAACAGCAATCAGAGTAAGCCACCAACCAATGAGCAACCCTAGACCCGCTGCGCACATCGATGCTGCTACCGGCAGCGGCCACCAAGAATGCGGAGAATAAAATCCGAGTTCTCCGGCGCCATCGGCGATCTCTGCAAGTTTATTATCTTCGGGCAGTGTCGAACCCGTCCGCTTATCTATGAACCATAAGTAGTAACCGATCATTGCTGCAAGGCCAGCGCTGAGGGCGATAGCGGTGATACCAACGGCCTCTCCGCCTAATTTCCAATAAGCGATTGTGACGAGAGCATAAAAAATTGCTAGACCAATAAAGAGTTTCCACGCAGCTTTCATGCTTAGTGTCCTTTTTCTAAATCAGTATGCGCCATATGAGGATGATGGAGATCAAATGCTGGGCGCTCCGAACGGATGCGAGGCATAGTTAAAAAGTTGTGACGAGGAGGCGGACAAGAAGTCGCCCATTCTAGAGAAGCGCCATAGCCCCATGGGTCATCAACAGTGACCTTGGGAGAGTTACGAGTAATCCAGACGTTTATAAAGAATGGAATCATCGAGAGCGCGAGCAGCACCGAACCAACTGTTGAAATCATATTCATGTTCGTGAAGTTGTCGGAAGCTAGATAATCAGCATAGCGACGTGGCATTCCCTTAATTCCAAGCCAGTGTTGAATCAAGAATGTGAGGTGGAATCCAAAGAAAAGTGTCCAGAAGTGAATCTTTCCTAGACGTTCGTTGAGCATCTTGCCCGTCATTTTTGGCCACCAGAAATAGAAGCCGGCAAACATTGCAAAGACCACAGTTCCGAACAAGACGTAATGGAAGTGCGCAACCACGAAATATGTCGCTGAAACTGCAAAGTCCAGCGGTGGCGAAGCAAGAATGATTCCGGTTAATCCACCAAAGAGGAAGGTAACTAAGAAGCCCAGAACAAAGAGCATCGGTGTTTCAAAGGTGAGAGAACCGTTCCACATGGTTCCAATCCAGTTGAAGAACTTAACTCCAGTAGGAACGCCAATCAAGAATGTCATGAAGCTAAAGAAGGGCAGTAGAACCTGACCACTCGCAAACATATGGTGGGCCCAAACTGAGACCGAGAGTGCTGCAATTGCGATAGTTGCAGCTACCAAGCCCTTGTAACCGAAGACCGGCTTGCGGGAGAAGACCGGAAGAATTTCGGTGGCAATTCCAAAGAACGGAAGAGCCAAGATATAAACCTCAGGGTGACCAAAGAACCAGAACAAGTGCTGCCAGAGCATTGCTCCACCATTAGCTGGATCAAAGATATGGGAACCAAAAAGACGATCAGACTCTAACCCAAGAAAAGCTGCGGCTAGTGGCGGGAAGGCGAGTAATACAAGGATTGAGGTAAGAAGAACGTTCCACGAGAAGATCGACATACGGAACATCGTCATACCTGGTGCACGCATAGTGAAAATTGTGGTCATGAAGTTAACACCACCGAGAATTGTTCCGATTCCACTCAGTGCTAAACCAATAACCCATAAATCTCCACCGATACCTGGTGAGTATTGCGAGTTCGCAAGAGGTGCGTATGCGGTCCATCCAAATGAGGCCGCTCCCCCTGGGCTAAGAAATCCACCAAATGCCATCGCGCCACCGAAGAGAAATAGCCAGTACGACAACATATTAAGGCGAGGGAATGCGACGTCAGCTGCGCCAATTTGAAGCGGCATGATTACGTTAGCAAATCCAACGAAGAGTGGTGTTGCAAACATGAGCAACATAATTGTGCCGTGCATCGTGAAAATTTGGTTGTACTGCTCAGTGCTTAGGAATTGAAGTCCTGGACGTGCTAGCTCTGCCCGCAGAAAGAGCGCTAGTACTCCCGCGATGAGAAACCAAGCGAAGGAGGTGATCAAATACATGTAACCGATAGTTTTATGGTCGGTTGAGGTGATCCACTTGACGAAGAGACGACCCTTGCTCTGAGGAGCAGCAAAAGCCGGAGCTGTTGTTGCCGGGCGAGTGGCGTAGGTAGTCATAGTTAGGCCGCCTTAATTGAATTGATATAGGTCTGGTAGTCAGCAGGGCTAACAACCTTTACAGAGAAGCGCATATAAGTATGACCACGGCCGCACAGGATGTTGCAGAACCCTTTGTATGTGCCGAGTTTGTTTGCAATAAATTCAAGATGATTTTCGACTCCAGGAAGTGTCTGCATTTGAATCATAAACTCGTGTAATTGAAATGCGTGCACAACATCATTTGAGGTGAGGTTGAATCGAACCGACTCCCCTTGAGGAATCACCAAGGTAGGTGGGTTCTCTGGTGTTCCTGTGACGGTCGCGTTTTCTAGCGGTGAATCTTGGTATGTGAACTGCCACGACCATTGAATACCCTTAACATCAATGGTGTGGGCGACGCTCGCCTCTGGCGATAATTTCGTAATTATAGATTCACTCTTCGCCGTGAAATAAAAGAGCACTGCAACAATTAAAAACGGAATCAGCGTGTATGCAACTTCAGCAGGAATGTTGTATCTCGTCTGCTTTGGGAATGATGTATCACCTTTTTTGCGGCGATTAAAAAATACTGGATAGAGAATTAGTAACAAGGTAAATCCACCGACTATGAATGCGGTGATCCACGCTCCCTGCCA
>WLRE01000012.1 GCA_009698045.1 Actinomycetota bacterium
ACACATACTGCTGTATCTGAAGTAGCTGTAGTAGGAGAAGAAGATCCAGAACGTGGAATTCTTGTAGTTGCTTATGTCGTGCTCAATTCCGGTGTTACTGGGGATGAGGCACTCGTTAAGGATATGCAGGACTGGGTAAAGGCAAAGATTGCTCCTTTCAAATATCCTCGACGCATTAATTTCGTGGAATCTTTGCCGAAAACAACTACAGGAAAGCTCCAGCGATTCCGTTTGAAGAATCAGGGATGACAGAAGAAGATCGTTCAGTCTTTGAGTTAGAAGTTCACTCCGGAGATTCAACAACTTCTTTTGGCGCAGATGCTGACCAAGTAATAGAGCAGTACGCGCCATCTATGCCAGCTATTGGCGATATCGCACTTATTCATGGTGGCTATTGGCGCCCAGAATACGACCGTGCGCATTTGCGACCATTTGCGCAAGCACTTGCAGATGCAGGATGGCGTACACATCTAGTTGAGTATCGGCGTATCCCAGGCAAACCAGATGCAACTATTGAGGATATTAAGTCAGCGCTAGATGCGATTGGGGAGTGCATCGTTATTGGTCACTCTGCGGGCGGACATTTGGCACTCGCTGTTCATAGCCATGAGAGTGTTCGGGCGGTAATTGCTTTAGCTCCGGTTTCAGATTTAGTTGTTGGCGATGCCGAGAATTATGATGATGGGGCAATCAGCGAATTTCTTGGAGAACTTGCTACTGAGCGTTTGGATATTAATCCTCAATCCAATCCACTCACTAAGCCTGCGGTATTGATTCATGGACACGACGATATTCGTGTTCCAGTTTCGCAGTCTCGAAATTTCTTAAGCGCACATCCAGCTGCTGGATATATTGAATTGGAAGCTACGGGGCACTTTGAATTAATCGATCCAAGACACGATACTTTTAAGCTCATAATTACCGAGCTTAAAAAGTTCGCGTAGGTTGCCACTTTCCGTACACTTTGCGTAATTCGTTAACAATTTCTCCGACTGTCGCATATGCCTTCACTGCGGCGATGCAAGCATCCATGATGTTGGCACCCGACTGAGCAACGGTATGAAGTTCTGCCAGCGTCTTCTCGACTAGAGCGTTATCACGCTTTGCACGCAGTGCCTGAAGTGCCTTTACTTGGCCACTTTCAGACTCCGGATTAATAGCAAATGGAACATAAGGAGGTGTATCTGACTTAAAAATATTGACGCCTACGAGTTTACGTTCGCCTGATTCAATGGACATGGCAAATTCATAAGCCTTATCTGAGAGTTCGGTGGAGAACCAGCCATTGTTGATACAAGCAAGAGCCCCACCACGCTTCTCAATATCTTCTAACATAGCCCACATTGCATCAGCGAGTTCGTCTGTTAAACGCTCAATCTCATATGAACCAGCAAGTGGGTCTGCGGTCTTGAGTACTCCGGTTTCGAATGCGATTACTTGTTGGGTGCGCAGTGCAAGCATTGCTGCCTCTTCAGTTGGAACACCTAGAGCTTCATCAAATGCAGATACGTGCATGGTCTGAATTCCACCTAGTGCTGCTGCAAGCATTTCTACCGCTGTGCGAACAACATTGTTCTTGGATTGTTGTGCTGTAAGTGAAGAACCGGCCGTAAAAGCAAAAATGCGTAGCTTCTCGGAGTTTGTATCTTGCGGGTTATATTTTTCGCGTATTAACCGAGCCCAGGTACGACGTGCAGCACGGAATTTTGCAACTTCTGGCAGAAATTCAATATTTGAGGTTAAGAAAGTAAAGAGCGTGGCTGCAATCTGATCGACAGAAACTCCTCGAGCAATCGCTGCGTCCATATATTCACGGGCATTGGCAAAGGTAAAAGCGACTTCTTGCACAGCATCCGAACCAGATTCGCGGATGTGATAACCACTCATCGCAAGTGAAACCCAACGTGGCACCTTAGTGGCGATATATTCAATTACATCAGTCGAGAGTTTGAGGCCGGCTTCGGCTGGGAATATTTGTGTTCCGCGAGCGATGTACTCCTTGAGCACGTCGTTCTGAATAAACATGCCAAACTTATTAGGATCCATATTGCGCTGCTCGGCTAGGGCAATAAACATCGCTGCCCAGATATAACCAATGGAGTTAGCGGTTGTGCGAACTTGAGTTATTTTCTCGAGCGGAATTCCATCCATCAGAATTTCGATATCTTCCAGGCTGTCGATAGCAACACCCACGCGACCGACCTCGCCGAGTGAGAGCGGATCATCGGAGTCCAGTCCCAACTGAGTGGGTAGATCGAGTGCAACGCTAAAGCCAGTTAAACCTTGATCGAGCAGCATTCTGAAACGCTCATTTGTTTCAGCCGGAGTTCCAAATCCACCGTACTGGCCCATTGTCCAAACACCTGGGTCTGGATTGATACCACGGGTGTACGGATATTGACCTGGCTGCTCTGGTTGCAATGGGCTCATGCTTATTTGCTCTCTGCTTCTAACTCTTGGCGGATGACTTTCTTTGCAATCTTTCCAGTGGAGTTTAGAGGGAATTCTGCAACAACTCGAACTTCCTTGGGCTTCTTATAGGAAGCCATGCGGGATTTACAGTGCGCCAAAACCTTTTCAGAGAGATCAGACTCTGAAATAGTGACACCAGGTTTTAAGGTGACAAGTGTTACCACGCGCTGTCCCCATTCGACATCCTTGATTCCAACAACCGCGACTTCAAGAACTTCTTCGACTTCTGCAACAACATCTTCAATTTCGCGAGGATAGATATTGTAACCACCAGAAATAATCATGTCGCCTTTGCGATCAACCAGATACAAACGATTATCACCATCTAACTTGCCAAGGTCACCAGTGTGCAACCAACCATCACGTACTGCCTTGGTGACTGTTGCATCCATTCCTGCAGCACCCCAGTATCCGCGCATAACATGATCGCCACGGGTTATAACTTCACCTATCTCGCCAGTAGCAACCGGGTTGTTCTCCTCATCAACAATCAAGATTTCAACACCAACGCATGGCTTACCAGCACTCGTAAGAAGTTCTGGGGTCGTATAAATACCATTCTTATGATCTTCCGCGCTCAGCACGGTGACCGGAGGAATTGCTTCAACAAGTCCGTAGTACTGAACCATGTTAGGTGTGATGGTTTCGTAGCACTGTTTGATTTGCTCTGGGGCCATTGGTGCGCCGGCATAACCGAGCATGCGCAAGTTTTTCATCTTTTCTAAGCTCATATCTGGCATCGCCAGCAGACGAGCAACCATTGTTGGAACGAGAGCCGTTGCGTTTGCGCCACGATTTTGAATTGCATCTACAAAGACATCTGGGTCGTACTTGGCCATGATGATTTGCTTTGCGCCAAATGTGAAATAAGGCAGCACAAACAGGCCGCTGGTATGAGTGACTGGACCAGCATGAATCCAACAATCCGTCTCATCTGGAGTGCGCTTCAAAATATCGGTCACGATGTTATTGAGGCTGGCAAACCGGTTGCGGTGAGTACGAATCGCACCCTTGGGATTGCCCGTTGTTCCGCTGGAATAGTTAAGTGAAACCAAGGTATCTGGGTGGACCGAGAGAAGTAGCGGCTCGGTGGATTGTGCAGCAAGGAAATCTTCATAATTTGTCGTGCCTGGCTCGTTGCCGTGAATCAAGATAACTTTGTCGACGAGTTCGCGAACTGGTGCGGATTCTTCCCAGAACTTGTGATCCATGATCAAAACTTTTGCGCCACAATCCTTAGTGATGCGGACCCAGTCATTCGGGTGCAAGCGGTAGTTGAGAGCAACACGGCATAGGCCAGCAGATGAAATTCCTAAATCGCTTTCGATATATGAGATTTGATTGAACTGAAGGTCGAGAACGCGATCTTCTTCTTGTAACCCAAGCGCCTTAAGTCCACGCGCTAGTTGGAAGATACGTCCACCAATTTCACCGAATGTCCGACTGCCTTCTTCGCTTTCAACTGCGATGCGGTCGCGATAGGTATTGGTAGCACGAGCTACAAGTGTTCCGACGTCCATTTAGTGGTGGATCCCTTCAGTAGTTGTCCCGGTGGAATATGCGCTATCCAGTACATAAACACCCTTTGCTAAAACTGTGAGCGGATTGATATCTAGCTCTGATCCATCGGGCCAGGCAGCTACAACCTCACTAATTTTCATAACGGTAGATATAAAGCTCTTCACATCACTGGGTTCAGAACCACGCGGTCCCGCAAATAGTGCTTTCAAACGAGTCTCGTTAATCATCTCCTGAATTACTTCTTCGTTGACTGGCAATAGGCGCAGTGATACATCTGAGATTATCTCCGTCAATATTCCACCTACGCCAACTGTGAGCACTTTTCCAAGCGAGCTAGATGTCACGCCAACAAGTGCCTCAACGCCCTTAGGAACAAAGGTTTCTACAAGAACTGAATTGTGTTGACCCTTACCTTGTAACTGCGAGAGCCGCTCGTAGGTTTCAATTCCATTTGATTCAGTAATATCTAATGCAACTCCACCCGCTTCACTCTTATGCAATAGTCCAGGAACGATTGCCTTCATCACAGTGCGGCCACCGACTTTTTTGATAGCTGCGATCACCTGATCTTTACTATCTACAACTTCAGAGAGTGGGACGGGTACGCCAGCTGCTGACCAGATGGCTTTTAATTCAACTTCTGAGGCAGAATCGGAAGGGATTCCGTGCTTTCCAGTTGTGGGTACAGAGATCTTTTTCGAAGTACGGGCGGAATCGTTGAGAATTCGAAGTGCAGCTACGGCGCGATCAGGGGTAGGAAATACTGGCAAACTCTTCTTTTTAAAGAGCACGCTGGCTTCGGGGGCCAACTCTTGCGAACCAGTGCGCGCAACAACAATTGGCAACTCACGAATAGAACGAACATCACCAAGTGCATTTGCAATTCGTTCTACATCAGAGCCAACAAGAACTGCAAAGCAAGCAACTATCGAATCTACGCCAGAATCTCGAGCAAGGACTTCGAGACATTTCTCAAAGAGATCAGGTGAAGACATAACGGCCGCTGTGACATCAACTGGATTAGTGATATTTCCATAGGACGGAACAATGCCTGCCAATTCTCGAAGCGTCGCATCAGAGAATTGAGCGAGCTCAAGTCCATTAGCTTCAATGGCATCTGTGGCCAAGATTCCACTGCCGCCAGAGGTTGTAATAATGGCGACGCGTTTTCCAAGTGACTTTGCACCTGATGCAAAGATCGATCCTGCATCTAAGAGTTGTTCAACATCATCAACTCGCACTGCTGACGTCGACTTAATCGCAGCATCGATAACCTTATCTTCTGTCGCAAGTGCACCGGTGTGAGACGCAGCAGCAGCAGCGCCTGCAGCAGAGCGGCCTACTTTAAGAATTGCAGTTGGCTTCTTCTGTGAAATCTCGCGAAGCGCATCGATATCTGACAAAGATTCGGTATAAAGCAAGATTGCTGAGACATCTGGGTCTGCAGCTAATGCAGTTGCAACCTCAATCGCAGAGACATCGCCTTCATTGCCAGTAGTGATAACGGTGCCAATAGGAAGGCCACGTTCCATACCAAGTGAATACATTCCATAACCCAATGCACCGGATTGACTGACAAGTGCAATGTTTCCTGCTTCTACATTTGTCGATGGTGATGCAAACACTGGTGAGAAAGATGCAACAAGTCCTTTTGCTCCACCTATGGCACCGATGCAGTTAGGACCAACTAAACGCATCCCAGCGCTCTTTGCAATTGCAACTAATTCATTCTGTGCAACGGCACCTGCTTCGTCAGCCTCTGCGAATCCAGAGGACATGACAATCACAACTTTGACTCCTGCTGCTGCGCAATCTTCAACCGCCTCTTTTACCGAGGTAGCGGGAACCATCACGAGCGCTAAATCAATTTCCGCGTTAATTTCTGTAATTTTTGTGAAAGCAGGGAGTTCCAGAATGGTTCCGCCCTTTGGATTAACTGGATAAATTCTTCCGGAATAGCCATATCGCTTGAGGTATTCAATTGGAGCACGTCCCATAGCACCAACACGTTCGGTCGCGCCAATAACAGCGACAGAGTTGGCATTCCATAAGGCCGAGAGAGGGCTCATTAGATGCAGGCGACTCCTTCAATCTCCAGCAGCGCGGCGTCATCCCATAAGCGCACAACACCAACAAGTGTCATTGCAGGGAAATTCTTTCCAATTAAACGCTGCCAAATCTTTCCGATCTCACGGGAATGAGCGCGGTAATCAACTGGATCAACCGAGAAGATCGTGATTTTTACTAAATTCTCTGGCGTACCACCTGCTGCTTTGAGGGCCGTAAGCAAACTTGTTAGGGCCTTTTCAAATTGTTCGACCACGTTTTCTCCGACAATGACATTCTCTTTATTGAGCGATGTCTGTCCAGCAAGATAAATGAACTTTCCCTCACCTAGTACTGCGTGAGAAAATCCGATGGGCGGAGCGAGCTCCTCGGGATTGAACTTAGTAATGGCCACGTTAGTGTCCCCCTTCAAGCAGTTGAGTTACTCCGTTGGTCTCTTTATTCCCTACAAATGAAATAACAGCATCAGCAACTTCATCTGGGGTGAGAAGTCGTTGTCCAGGAAGTTTGGATTCCAGTGCAGAACGCATCTCTTTCACATCCTTGCCAGTTCGCTCTGCCGCCAATTCAAGAGAGCGCGCGATCATCGGTGTATCGACAAAATCTGGGCAGACTGCATTGACGGTGATTCCGTATTTATTTAGTTCAGTCGCGGCGGCTCGGACGAGGCCAACGACGCCATGTTTTGCGGCGGTATATGCGGCAACATTGGGTTCGCCAATTAATCCTGCCTTGCTAGCAACAACAATGATGTTGCCAGAGTTTTGCGACTTCATAGCGGGGAGCGCGGCACGAATAAATTTAAATGGTGCAGTCAGATTGAGATCGAGCATATGGATCCAGACCGAATCTGATGTTTTTTCAATGGGGAGGCTTACCGCATCGCCTGCATTGAGTATGAGTACATCAATGCCGCCCCACTGTGCGGTTACTTTTGCAATTACTGATTCGGAAATACTTTCAGCGAGAACATCAGCTGCAATTGCAAGAGAAGATTCTGGATAGAGCGCTGACAAGGAATCCAGGTCGGATTGGGTGCGAGCGCAGATTGCGACGCGATGGCCTTGCGCCAGCAGCTTCTCTGAAATCGAACGACCGATTCCCCGGCCGGCTCCAGTAACAAGGATGCGTAGCGGAGTGGTCATAAACGGCTCACTCCATCTCGAAGGCTAATTCGCTCGGAAAAAGGGGCAAAAATGTATGGTGCGTTTTTCTAACGATAGACAATAATACGACATATGACAACCCCGGAAGTAATCATCGCAAACGCGGTACGCACCCCTTTTGGGCGCTATTTTGGCGCGCTTTCCCAGACCCGTCCTGATGATCTCTTGGGTTTCACCTTAAAGACTTTGGCAGAGAGAACTCCTTCACTGGACCTCGCCAAGATTGACGATGTCATCATGGGCGACTCCAATGGAGCGGGCGAAGATAACCGAAACGTTGCACGAATGGGCGCTCTTCTTGCAGGATTCCCGAGAACAATCCCTGGTGTCACTCTCAACCGACTGTGCGGTTCTGGTGCGGAAGCATTTATTCAAGGTTCGCGCGCTATTCGTTCGGGTGATGCACAATTTATTATTTCCGGTGGCGTTGAGGTAATGAGCCGTGCGCCATGGATTGTAGAACGCACTAGTAAAGAGCAGCCCACTGATCCGGTCTATCACCAAAGCACCGTCGGTTGGCGAATGACCAATCCACAATTTCCGAGCCATTGGGTACAGAGTCTGGGACGTTCTGCAGAAGTTGTCGCAGAAAAACTAGGAATCACCCGCCTCCAACAAGATGAATGGGCACTTCGCTCTCATCAACTAGCTGCAGCTGCGTGGGACCGTGGAATTCATAGCGATTGGGTCGCTCCTTTTGCAGGATTGACTCGAGATGAATCCATCCGCGCTGATAGTTCGCTAGAGATTCTCGGCGGGCTCAAATCAGCATTTTCTGAGAGTGGCTCTGTCACAGCCGGAAACTCGTCGCCTATCAATGATGGTTCGGTTGCCGCACTCTTGACGACGCCACGCAATGCATCTGAATTAGGGCTCGAGCCCATCGGAAAAATCTTGGCAGCTCAAGTAGTTGCAACCGAGCCAGATCTCTTCACCTTGGCACCTATCGATGCCATTAATCGAGTTCTCAAAAAGATTGACCGGAAGGCAAACGAGATAGTTATTTGGGAAATTAACGAGGCCTTTGCGGCCATGGTACTCACCGTCCTCAACGAGATGCCTGAAATCAGCCGCGACCGAGTCAACGTCAATGGCGGTGCGATCGCGATTGGCCACCCAGTAGGAGCCTCTGCCTCCCGCGTGATCATTGAATGTGCCCGTGAGTTAAAGCGCCGCGGGGGCGGAATAGGAATCGCAGCCGCCTGCATCGGTGTTGGATTAGGCGTAGCAGTTGCCATTGAAGTTGAAGCGTAAAGATAAGGTAATCCCATGATTTCACCGAAAGACTTCACAGACGTTATCTATACGATTGATCGCGGAGTTGCGATTCTGACAATCAATCGCCCTGATCGCTATAACGCAATGCGCGCTCGCACCGTTGATGAGCTCTTAGCCGGATTTAAGAGTGCATGGGTTGACCCACAAGTAGGCGCTGTTATTTTGACCGGTACTGGTGAAAAAGCATTTTGTACGGGTGGCGATCAGAAAGAGCGTGCCGAGAAGGGCAACTACGGCGAGACTGAAACTGGAATGTTCGAGGTCGAAGCACTTCACAAGATGATTCGTGCCATTCCTAAACCTGTCATCGCTGCAGTCAACGGTTTTGCGATCGGTGGCGGACATGTTCTCCACGTTCTGTGCGACCTTTCTATCGCTTCAACTAACGCAAAGTTTGGCCAAGTAGGTCCACGAGTTGGTTCATTCGATGCCGGTTTTGGTACCGCATACCTGGCACGCGTTGTTGGCGAGAAGCGCGCCCGTGAGATTTGGTTCTTGTGCGAGCAATATGATGCAACAACGGCAGAGCGTTGGGGCTTAGTGAATAAAATTGTCGAACCATCAGATCTAATGAACGCCGCAATGGAGTGGGCCCTTAAAGTCTGCGATCTCTCACCTACAGCTCTCAAGGCGCTCAAGCACTCGTTCAATGCTGACAGCGACCATATTGTTGGCATTCAATCACTCGCATTTGATGTTTTAGATCTTTACACCAAGACCGATGAGGCGAAAGAGGGCGGTAAGGCATTTAGCGAAAAGCGCCTGCCTAACTTTAAACAATTCCGCGAATAGTTTTACGCTATTGAATTAAAGAAGAAAGGCCCGAACTCAATGAGTTCGGGCCTTTCTTATTAATGTGTTACTTGATTGCTGCTAGACGAGTAGCCCATGGCACGAATTGCGCAATGGTCTCGTTGTCGTAGAAATCAGCCTTTGTCTTGATTGTCTTGTTCCATGAAGCCTTTGGACGATCCTTCAAGATTGAGATTGTGAGGCTTGCAAGTGATACACCAGATTGAACTGGGTTGTAATCCCATGAACCGTTGATCTCGTTGTTCTTGATAGATGTAACAGCTTCTGGCTGCATTTGAAGACCAATAACCTTGATCTTTCCTGCCTTACCAGCTGCCTTTACAGCTGCAAAAGCACCTAGAGCTGTTGGATCGTTGTAAGCAACGATTGCATCAACCTTTGGATACTTGATGAGAGCTGCATCCGCTGCGGTACGTCCACCCTCAGAGTTATCTGATGGGTTATCTACGCGACCAAGGAATGTGAACTTAGGAGCCTTAGCCTTGAGGGTTGCCTCAAAGAGTGCAGCGTGCTTCTCAAGTGCTGCTACTGGGAAACCAAGACCGATGTAAAGAACGTTTCCGCCAGCAGGAAGAACCTTCTTCAAGTATGCAACGCGATCATCAGCAAGAACCTGAGATGTGAATGCATCTTGTACCTGAGCTAGTGCTGGTGATGGTGGAGCCTTTGTTGAATCTTCAACTGAGTAGTTCATGGTGATGACCTTGATACCAGCTGCTGCAGCCTTATCAAGTGCTGGCTTGAGACCCTTTGAATCAAGTGGGTAGATGATCATGGCCTTAACGCCCTTTGTGATCATTGTTTCCACATCTGAGATCTGCTTGTTGCCATCGAGTTGTGCATCGATACCGAGCATGGTGTAGCCAGACTTCTTAAGAGTCTTCTCTGCTGCACCGCCGATAGCTGCCAAGTATGTGTTGGCTTGAATTGGGTAGCTAAAGCCAACCAATCCCTTTGACGCCGCTGCGGTAGCAGGTGCTGTGCCTGTTACAACAAGAGCAGCAACTGCGAGTAGAGGTAGGAGCGCTACCTTCTTATTCTTTAGTGACATTGTTTTCCTCTCTAGATTTTCTCCGACCCGAGTACTGCACTCGAAAACGATCGAAGAGAACTGCTGCTCCTAATAACACACCGGTTACAACTTGTTGCCAGTATGAGGAGACTCCCTGAATGGTCAGGGAATTCGATACGGTTTGTAGGAAGAGCAGTCCTATGACTGTTCCTGTGATGCTTCCTACGCCACCGCTAAGGCGAGTTCCGCCAAGCAATACGCCAGCGACAACTGCTAGTTCAATGCCTGCTCCAGCTGTTGGAGCTGCTGATTGCAACCGCCCAACCTGCATGATGCCTGCAAGTGCTGCTAACAAAGCTGAGATGAAATACACGGTCATCTTTACGCGCGAGGTGTAAACACCTGCAAGGCGAGCTGCAAATTCATTACCGCCCACTGCATAAACATCGCGACCAAAGTATGTTGATTTAAGTGCCCAGATAGAGAGCGCGGCAACAACGATAACTACGAGAAGCGGCCCTGGCACGGGACCAAAGTTTCCATCGCCCAATGTGTTAATCAGAGATCCGGTATCCATGCTTCGAGTTGTTCCATTTGTCACCAGGTAAGCGATACCGCGGAAAATTCCCAGAGTTCCAAGGGTCACCACAAATGAGTTAAGCCCGAGTTTTCCAATCAGCAGACCATTTATTCCACCCACAACAATTGTGGTGATCACAATAGAGAGGAGAACAGCTGAAGTCCGAGGCATCTGAGTGATAAACCCGGAGAGAAGGATTCCGGTGAAAGCAAGGACGGAGCCAACCGAGAGATCGATGCCGCCGGTCAAAATAGTAAATGTCATTCCAATTCCAAGAATAATTGGAATCGCAGACGAGCGCACGATGTTGGAGATGTTCGAGGAAGAGAAGAAGACAGGCTGTGTAATCGCCATAACAATGAGCAAGATGATTTCGAGTACTAGTACTCCAAACCACGCTGGCATGGTGCTTAGTCGAGGCAACTTAAATACACGGCTCATTTTTTTGCTCCTGTCGCTGCGGAGACAACATCTGACTCCTCGATATTACTTCGGTCTAAGTCTGCTGTGAGATCACCGGCGTGCATCACCAGGACTCGATCTGAAATCTCAAAAATTTCAGAAAGTTCGGAGGATACGACGAGAATCGCGAGGCCTTCTGCCGCTAACTCTCGAAGGATTTGATAAATCTCTGCTTTTGCACCCAGGTCGATTCCACGAGTCGCTTCATCAAGAATGAGGACCTTCGGCTTTGTCTCTAAGCACCGAGCGATTACAACTTTCTGTTGATTACCGCCGGAGAGAGAGCTGATGGGCGCATATGGATTAGACATCTTAATTTTAAATTTAGAGACCCAGTCAGAGACAATCTTCTCTTCTGATTTCTTTGAGCGTTGCTTCTGTGGACGTCCATGAACTGCAAGTAAGAGATTATCGCGAATGGACATATCGTGAATTGTAGATTTTTCACGGCGATCATCCGGAACTAGCGCAACACCGGCATTCATTGTTGCGCGAGTGGAATGTCCAATCGTTTGACCTGCTACAACTACATCACCAGATTTGCGAGGATGTAAACCAACGATTGCTTCGACGAGCTCTGTCCGGCCAGCACCGGCAAGACCAGCTAGTCCAACGATCTCACCCTTATACAAATTGAAGGAAATATCTTGGAATGCTCCGCCGCGATCAGTCATTGCCTTTACTTCAAGAACAAGTTCTGGCTTCTCGGTTGATTTCTCTAGGCGAATGCCCTTCTTTGGCTTATTGAGAACCATGCGTTCGATCAGCCAATCTTCGGTGACTCCAGCACGAGGACTGGTGTCAATAAATTTGCTGTCGCGCAGAACTGTGAAGCGATCGCTGATATCGAGCATCTCAGACATGCGGTGTGAAATCATCACAATTGCTACGCCCTCATCACGAAGCTGGCGCACCACTTTAAATAGCGCTTCTACTTCATTGGGTGCAAGAGAGGATGTCGGTTCATCAAGAAGAAGAATGTTTGAATCTGCAGCCATCGCACGGGCAATCTCTACTAGTTGCTGTTCGTGCTGAGGCAAACTTGATACTTCTTCTTTTGGATTTACGTTGAGATTAAGGCGCTTAAGTACTTCAACTGCGCGCTTTTCAGTATCTCGCCAATCAATTCCTAATTTGCCACGAGTTTGGTTATGTCCAAGAAATACATTTTCAGCAATTGAAAGGTGTGGAACCAGGCTGAGCTCTTGGCTCACCATGCTGATACCCCGTGACATCGCATCACGTACTCCATTAAATGAGACTTCAGAGCCGTCAATTGCAATCTTGCCATCATCAGGCCTGATAACTCCTGCCAAAATTTTAAGCAGGGTGGATTTACCTGAACCATTTTCACCTGCGAGGGTATGAATTTCACCTGCGTGAAGTTCAAGGCTCGCTCCTTGCAGCGCTTTAACGGCATCAAAATGCTTTGTGATGCCCAACATCGAGACTCGATTTGTCATAGACCTAATTATTTCCGATCGTATTCAACGAGTTCGAGTTGGTTATCCCATGGATCAAGTACATAAATAATTCGCTGACCCGCAGCAGGACCATCATTGATTTCAATGGGACCAGCCATGAAACGAAGTGCATATTCGTTGCGCAGTGCGAGGACCGCATCTAAATCCTTGACCTTAAAGGCGATGTGATGGCCACCAAGAAAGTTATTTTTAGGTGGAGTCGCAGGACGATCGGTTGGTCGGTCATATTGGAAAAGTTCTAGTCGGCTGCCATTGGCGTATTCCAACATTGCTAATGTAAATCGACCATCAGCGACGTTGACATGTGCCTCTGACCAATCTTTGCCATCTACTTGATCAAAGTCGCGTGCATCAAAAGGTCCAAGGCGAAATATTTCTTTACCGCCGAGAAGCGTTGAATAAAATGCAATAGCTTCATCCAAATTTGCGACAGTCATGCCCACATGATCCATGCCTTCAAGGCCTGGAATGATTCTCGTCGTGACGGCCATGAGCTCTCCTGTTCGTGGACCCAAAGGCCCAAGGGCCTTATAAGTAAGGGGTTATTCTCACGCGTACGCGTGCCGTTCGTCAAGGATTGGTCATATATCGGAACTGGCGCCTACGCGGACAGATTCCAAAATTCCTGTTATTTGCGCTCAGCGACCTGAGTTTTATATCAATTTGTTATACAAGAAATCCCGCTTGAACTTGCTGATAATCCCCTGAATTAGTTGGGCATCAATCGGCCACCGTTGACATCGAGAACGGTGCCGGTGATGTATGAAGACTCATCGCTTGCTAAGAAGAGAACTGGATCGACGCATTCGCGAAGATCTGGCATGCGGCCCAACGGAATTCCATCTAATACTTCCTTGCGGTCGGCCGCACTCATTGCATCAAACATTCCTGCCAACCGGTCGGTAAGAAAAAGCCCTGGTGCAATTGCATTTACTCGAATTCCAAATTCGCCCACTTCTTTAGCGAGACGGCGAGTCAGCCCCAAGATTGCTGCTTTGGATGCCGCATATGGAATTCCAGTGACGGGACTAGCGCTTCGGCCACCAATCGAGGAGAAGGTAACAATCGAACCACCCTTGTTCTTCTTCATGTGCGGCACGACGGCGCGAGCGCAGTAATACGTTCCCTTTACATTGACATCAATTACCAGATCTAAGTCCGCATCAGATATCTCGTCCATATCGCGCGGAGTTCCAAGAGATCCACCGGCCGCCGCAATAAGGATATGTATGCCCCCCAGAGATTGAGCTAGCTCATCAATCGCAGTAGTTACGGCTGTTCCGTCGCGAACATCAACAACGCGGCCATCGGCCGAGCCGCCTTGAGCCTTAAGCGTTGAAACGAGAGAAGTAATAGCCGTTTGATTAGTGTCCAGAATTCCAACTTTGCCGCCTTGGGCAACAACGCTCGTGGCAATTGCTGCGCCTAGACCACCAGCACCACCGGTGATGATGACTGACTTGCCTGCGAAACGAGTAGTTGTCATGTGCCCATTCTCCCCTAATTTTTCAACTCTTCAAGGACTAGCCTAACCCTAGTCTTCTGTCATATCATTGACGATAGTCAAATATTCGACATACGGTCGAATTTGAGTCGACGAGAGTCACATAAGGGGCAGTACATGAAGATCGTTTCCATTGGCGGCGGAGCTGCAGGTCTCTACTTCGGAATTCTGATGAAGAAGCAGGACCCAACTCACGAAATAACCGTCATTGAACGAAACCGTCCATACGACACCTTCGGTTGGGGCGTTGTTTTCTCTGACTCGACGTTAGGCAACTTCGTCCGTGCCGATGAACCGACTGCTCGAAAAATTCTTGGCTCATTTAATCACTGGGATGACATTGACGTCCGCATTAAAGGCAAAAGCTTTATCTCCGGAGGCCACGGCTTCTGTGGAATCGGTCGCAAGCGACTCCTCAATATTTTGCAAGAGCGCGCCGAAGAACTAGGGGTAAAACTCGTTTTTGAATCTGAAGTTAAAGATGATCAAGAGATAGCACGCGAATACAACGCAGATATCGTGATTGCTGCTGATGGACTCAATAGCTTCATCCGCGATAAGTACAAGGAGACATTCAAGCCCGATATCGATGTTCGCAAATGTCGCTTTGTATGGCTTGGCACTAAGAAGATGTTTAAGGACTTTACCTTTATCTTCAAAGAGACAGAGTTTGGCTGGTTCCAAGCACACGTGTACCAATTTGATGGTGATACCTCCACCTTTATCGTTGAAACTCCAGAAGAAGTTTGGTTGAAAGCTGGACTCGACAAGATGGAGCAAGATGAGGCCACTGCTTGGCTCGAGAAGTTATTTGCTGAAGATCTAGATGGCTCAAAGTTGATGACAAATGCCGCTCACCTGCGCGGTTCAGCAAACTGGATTAAGTTCCCCCGCGTTATCTGCGAGGAATGGGTTCAGTGGAATCAGATTGATGGCCGAGAAGTTCCGGTTATTTTGATGGGAGATGCTGCTCATACCGCGCACTTCTCTATTGGTTCTGGTACGAAACTCGCGATGGAAGATGCCATCGATTTGGCGCATGAAATCGGCGCAAGCAAAGATGGAAACCTGCACACAATTTTAGATTCCTACAAAGCAAATCGCTCGGTTGAAGTTCTCAAGATTCAAAATGCAGCACGAAATGCAATGGAATGGTTTGAAGAAATCGCGCGCTATACCAATCTTCCGGCAGAACAGTTCAACTTCTCACTTCTCACTCGTAGCCAGCGCATATCGCACGAAAACTTACGTATTCGCGACCCTAAGTACATTTCCCAATTCGATCAATGGTTTACTCAGAAAGCTTTTAAAGATGCCGGTGTTACTCCTCCTGATGCAGGCACTGAAGTTCCACCTATGTTTACACCCCTCAAGGTTCGCGATGTAGTTCTCAAGAACCGCGTTGTTGTATCTCCAATGGCGCAATACTCCGCGACAGATGGATTAGCTGCTGATTACCATCTCGTTCACCTCGGTGCGCGCGCGATGGGCGGAGCTGGATTGGTATTCGCTGAGATGACTTGTGTTTCTGCAGATGCTCGCATCACTCCCGGATGTCCTGGACTTTATAAGCCAGAACACACTGAAGGTTGGAAGCGCATTGTTGATTTCGTTCACACAAACACAGATGCAAAGATTGCGGTACAGATTGGTCATGCCGGAGCAAAAGGTTCTACGCGTCTTGCTTGGGAAGGAATTGATAAGCCAGTAGAGAAAGACGGTTGGGCACTTATCTCAGCTTCACCACAGCAATATCTAGAAGGTGTATCGGATACTTCGCGCGCAATGACTCGCGAAGATATGGATCGCGTTAAGGCTGACTTTGTACGTTCCACACTCGAAGCCGAGAAAGCTGGCTTTGATTGGCTAGAGCTCCACGCTGCTCACGGATATTTACTCTCCTCATTTATTTCACCCATCACAAATCAACGCACCGATGAATATGGCGGCTCACTCGAAAATCGTCTCCGCTATCCTCTTGAAGTCTTCAAAGCAGTGCGCGCAGCTTGGCCACAAGGCAAGCCAATGAGCGTTCGAATCTCTGCTCATGACTGGACTCAAGGTGGAATCACTCCTGATGATGCAGTGGAAATTGCTCGCGCGTTTAAAGATGCTGGTGCTGACATGATCGACTGCTCTTCTGGTCAGGTCACTAAGAAAGAGAAGCCAGTATTTGGACGTATGTTCCAGACACCATTTGCCGATCAAATTCGCAATGAAGTGGGAATCGGCACAATTGCAGTTGGCGCAATCTTTGAAGCAGATAACATCAATACGATTATTGCTGCGGGTCGCGCAGATCTCTGTGCCGTAGCTCGTATGCACCTAGTCAATCCGGCTTGGACACTTCTTGAAGCAGCAAAGATTGGCCACAAGAACGTTACTTGGCCTAAGCAATATGTTTCAGCGAAAGTTCAAATTGAACGCAATATTGAACGTGATAAGCAAGTAGCGGCTGCTGCAAAAACAGCCATGAGCTATGAACAAATCACTGCTGCATTTGATGGCTAATTCGAAATCGAATTATCTCTTGACTCGTAACTTACTAAAAATTAGGCTCTCTTAAGTCTCAGTCCGATTTTGAAAGGCTTCGAAAATATGAGCGATGGTGCAAAGACCTATCTTGTTGCAACAGATGTTGGCGGCACCTGTACAGATACCGTCGTTTTTGCAGTAGGTGAGCCGGTCATTCTTGGCAAAGCACTTTCTACTCCCCCAGATTTCGCACACGGAGTTCTTGATTCGATCAAATCCGCGGCAGACCAAATGAATCTCACTGTAGAAGAATTATTGGCGCGAACTTCGCTCTTTGTTCACGGTTCAACAGTGGTGGATAATGCGATTCTCACTCGCGATGGTGCCAACGTCGGACTTCTAACAACCGAAGGATTTGAAGATACTTTATTGGTCACACGAGGTGGCTATGGTCGATGGGCTGGTCTGACCGAAGAGCGCATGAAGAATATGGTGAAGACAGATCGTGCTGCTCCACTTGTCGAGCGCAACCTTATTGCGGGAATTCCAGAGCGCTCGGATTACAAAGGAGCGATAATCCGTGAACTTGATGAGGAGGCTACTCGTGCTGCGATTAAGCGCCTTATCGGAGAAGGTGTCGATGCCATTGCAATTTCATTTCTCTGGTCATTTTATAACCAGAAGAATGAACTTCGCGCGCAAGAATTAGTAAAGGAAATAGACCCCAGCATTTATACCTCTATCTCTAGCCATATTGCTCCCACTCCCGGTGAGTACGAACGCACATCAACAACTGTTATCAACGCATATGCTGGAGATATTGCTCGTAACTACATTGAAAATCTTGCCGATCTGCTACAAAAAAATAGATACGCCGGTCCAGTAATGATTATGCAGGGCTACGGCGGCTTACTTCTCGCAAGTGAAGCTGCCGACCGCGCAATTGGAATGCTTGAATGTGGACCAGCGGCCGGTGTAATTGGCAGCAAAGCACTAGGCGAACTACTCAATCAAAAAGATGTAATTGCTACTGATATGGGTGGAACCACCTTTAAAGTGAGCGTAATTCAAGGTGGGCAGATTGAATACGCACGCGAACCCATGATTGACCGCTTTCATTACACGCAACCCAAGATTGAAGTTGTCTCAATCGGCGCCGGCGGAGGTTCAATCGTTTGGATTGAAGAAGGCACCAATATTCCTCGCGTGGGTCCACGTTCTGCGGGCTCCCGTCCGGGCCCAGTTTGTTATGGACTTGGTGGCGATGAGCCCACTCTGACCGATGTTTTCATGCTCATCGGATACATGGATCCAAATATTTTCCTTGGTGGATCAATGAGCTTAGATAAAGAAGCGGCCCGAAAAGTATTCGATACAAAAATTGCCAAACCTTTAGGGTTAAGTGTTGAGGAAGCTGCATATGGAATTTTCCGTATCGCAACAGCTCAAATTACAGATTTGATTAGAGAGATCACGGTAGAACGTGGACTAGATCCGCGCGACTTTGTAATGCATGCTTTTGGCGGAAGTTGCGGAATGGTCTCTTCCACTTTCGGTGCTGAGCTTGGCGTAAAGAAGATTGTCATCCCTTACACAGCATCCGTTAACTGTGCATTTGGCTTAATCTCTGCAGATATTGTTCACGAATACAGTGTTGTTAAAACACTTCCTATGCCTGCATCTTTATCGGAATTTCCACCGCTCTTTGAGCCAATGAAGGAGAAAGCACTTAAGGCGCTAGCCGACGAAGGTTTTACTGGAGATAAAGTTATTTTAGATTGGTCGGTAGACCTTCGATATTCACGCCAAGTCCACGAAGTAACAACTCCTCTCAAGGCCAACCTTCCGCTTACTGACGAAGGTCTAGAAAGACTTTCGAATGATTTTGAAACTTTGTACGAGCGAAAATATGGAAAGGGATCGGCTTTCCGTGAAGCTGGTATTGAAATGACTCAGTTCCGCCTTACTGCTCGCGGACTCATGAGCCATCCAGATATGAGTCCATCGCCCACTTCAGGCGAAGATTCCAGTAAGGCAGTAGTTGGGCGGCGAGAAATTTTCGTCGAAGCTCGTTCTGCAATGGTTGAGTCAGATATTTATGATTTCACTCTTCTCAAGACGGGCAACCTGATTCTTGGTCCGGCTGTAATTCACACACCGATTACCACAATCGTCGTGCAGGATAAGCAAAGAGCAGTCATGGATGAATATCGCAACATCGTGATTGAGTTAGGTTGAGAGGATAAAAATGGATCCAATTACATTCTCAATTATTCGACATAGGTTGTACCGAGTCGTCGAAGAAGCTGTTATTACACTCAAGCATGTATCTGGTAGCGCGATCACCAATGAAGGGCATGACCTCATGGTCTCCCTCTACGAAGCAGATGGCACACTTCTCCTCGGCGGAGTTGGTTTTCTGCACCATCTCACAAGTGCTGCTGAAGCTTGTAAATCGATTATTCGACGCTTCGAGGGTGATGTCCATGAAGGAGATCTCTTCTTACTCAATGACCCATTCACAGCGGCCCTTCATACATCTGATATCTATCTTGTTTCACCGATTCACTACAAAGGTGAACTTATAGCGTGGAGCGCATGCTTCGTCCACGTATACGACATCGGCGCAATGAATCCGGGTGGCTTTGCTCCAGAAGCGCAGGATGTTTTCTCTGAGGGCTTTAGCTCTCCAGGTTTGAAACTCGTTGATCGCGGAAATCTTCGCCAAGATGTTTGGGACACTCTTCTAAATATGGTTCGCGGGCCTGAGATGGTCGCACTTGATCTGCGTTCAATGATCGCGTGCAATAACGTTGCAAAAGATCGAATGATTTCATTAGTTGAGAAGTATGGATTGCCGACTTTTCAAGAGACTTGTAAGACATTAGTGGCGCAATCTGAAGTTCAACTTCGAGAACGTCTTCGAGAATTTCCCGATGGATCTTGGGAGTCTCGCCAATATTTCGATGTTAAGGGTGAGGTTTACAAAGTTCTCTTAAAGATGACTAAGAAGGACGATGAACTTATCTTTGACTTTACTGGAAGCTCACCACAATCTAAGTACTCTGTGAACTGCACTAAATGGGCCTCTCTTGGTGGACTCTTCGCTCCATTATTTCCGCTTCTCTGTTATGACATTACATGGAATGAAGGTGTGATTCGTCCTATCACGGTAATCGCCCCAGAAGGCTCAATTGTTAACTGCACTAAGCCCTCGCCGGTATCTGTTGCGACAGTAGGCGCAATTCAATCCGTTAATAACGCTGCTTGTACGACCATCGGAAAGATGCTTGCATCGCATGAAAAATATGATGATCAAACGAGTGCAGTCTGGCATGCAAATCACTTTGCCGTATTTATGTTTGGAAAGAATCAGAAAGGTGGCGATGCGATTGGCATTCTCACTGAGACATTTGCCGGTTCTGGTGGCGCTAGAACTTTTGCTGACGGAGTCGATATTGGTGGAGAAATTCCGAATCCAATTTCACGAATGGCAAATGTTGAAACAGTTGAGGCGATGTTCCCAGTTCGATATCTCTTCCGACGCAGACTTCAAGACTCTGGTGGTGGTGGTGAGTTCCGTGGTGGTACTGGCGGTGAACTAGCACTAGTTCCTCACGACGCACCTGATGGTGGATTGCACTATGTACTCTCCGGAAAGGGATCGCAATTTCCGCAGAGTGAGGGTCTAGCTGGTGGAAATCCTGGTGCTATTAATGATTATGTCTGGGTTCATTCTCCTGAATCTGACCATGGTCATAATTGTTTCTCCCAATCACTTAGCTCTATTCCCGGCGAAAAGGAAGCTATCAGTTGGGGTGTATTTCCATTGATGGGCAAGGATGCTTTGTATGTCCGCTGGAATGGTGGTGGCGGTGTTGGCGATCCATTGGATAGAGAACCTGCATCTGTAGTCATTGATGTGATTAACGAGGTAATTTCACCGGAAGCAGCGCGTGAAATTTTTGGAGTAGAAATTCAAGGAGAGAAAATTGATGCAGCAAAGACTGAGAAGTTGAGAAAGAGCATCCGCGAAGAGCGACTTCTTTCGAAAGGAGGCAAGTAATGAGTACTCGTCAATCCCGAACTCTCATTATTGAAAATGGTTCAACCTGTTGCGCCGAATGCAAAAAGGCGATTGCGCCAGCTGGAACTTCTTGGAAGTCAGGCGCTGCTCTCAGCAGAACGAAGGTAATTGATATTCCTGGCTCGACTTCATCTACCCATCCCGACGTAGAGATCCGCCATTTCTCCTGCCCGGCGTGCGGCGCGCTCTTGGATTCTGAAACCGCACTTCCCGAGGATCCCTTTCTCGACGATATTCTCACCAACAAGTAAGGGGATACGCCCATGCATTCAGCAGGAATTCGTCAACACATCATTGACCGTGTAATGGCCCGCCGAAAGAAATTTCATTGGTTTGATTCTCTGGAATCTTCTAAGACTGCGCTAGTCGTTATCGATATGCAGAATACTTTTTGTGAGCCCGGCTCACCTGCAGAAGTGCCACAATCACGAGGCATAGTTGAACCTATAAATAAATTTACTGAGGCGCTTCGTAAGAAAAAAGTACCCATCATTTGGGTGCTTCATGCTAATTCTCAAATTGGCGATAAGAGTGATTGGGAACTCTTCTTCAACAACGTAGTTGCCGATGAAGTAAAGAGTCGGACAATCGAGAGCTTAGCTCCAAACAAGCAAAAAGTTTGGAAGGAATTAGTTAGCGCTGAAAATGATATTACAGTTATTAAGAATCGCTATAGCGCACTTATTACAGGCTCTTCATCATTAGAACGAACTCTTCGCAACTTAGGTGTTGACACAATTTTGATCGCGGGCACAAAGACCAATATCTGTTGTGAATCAACTGCGCGAGACGGAATGATGTTAGATTTCAAAATAGTTATGGTCGAAGATTGTTGTGCTGCGCTCTCCGATGATGAGCATCAGGCAACGCTTGAATCGATAATCCAACAATTTGGTGATGTGCGGACTTCCTCTGAAATTCTCGAAATTCTAAATTAATTAGCGAGCTAGAGCGGCGCGTAACTTATCGCCATTCTCATCCGCAAGAGCTGCTTTACGAAGTTCAGCAATCAAAGCTGCTGCGCCAGCACTCTTCTTAATCACTTCTAGGTGATCCATGATGGTTACAAAATTGGCCCAACCATTATGGTGAGTAGAGCCATAACCCTTAATGACGTTCGCGACTTCAGAGACTTCAAGCGCGAGTTGGTAGTCAATGGCGATAACTTCGTTAATGGATGCAATCCAAGCATCTATACGTGCTTGCTCAAGATTGAACCG
>WLRE01000120.1 GCA_009698045.1 Actinomycetota bacterium
ACCTTGGGACTTCGCTTCCGCTACTGACCCGGCAGCTTCTAGATCATCAAATGAAACGATCTCGGCCTTAATGAAACCTTTTTGGAAATCGGTGTGAATAACACCGGCCGCAACTGGTGCGGTATCGCCTGTATGAATAGTCCATGCACGAGTCTCTTTCGGACCGGCGGTGAGATAGGTCTGCAAACCTAGAGTGTTGAAACCAACGCGAGCAAGTGTGGTGAGACCTGGTTCATCTAAACCAATTGCTTGCAACAACTCGAGCGCATCTGCATCTTCGAGCTCAGAGAGTTCAGCTTCAGTTTTAGCATCTAAGAAGATTGCTTCTGCTGGTGCGATCATCGCCTGCAACTTGGCGCGAAGTGCCTGATCGTTAATTTCGGAGGCATCGACGTTGAAGACATATAAGAATGGTTTTGCGGTGAGTAAGTGCAACTCTGCAATAGCTTCTAGATCGACCTTAGAGCCAAAGAGAAGTTTGCCGGAGTTCAATAATTCTTGCGCTTCTTTAGCGGCGGCCAATGTCGGCGCTTTCTCTTTGGAGATGCGCGCCTCTTTCTCTAGGCGAGTCAGCGCTTTCTCGATAGTCTGTAAATCGGCGAGCGCGAGTTCGGTATTGATGACTTCGATATCTGAAGCGGGATCTACGAAATCTGAGGTGCGTTCGCCCTCGCGGGTGACGTTCTCATCATTAAATACTCGGATGACCTGACAGATGGCATCGGTCTCGCGGATATTCTGCAAGAACTTATTACCGAGGCCCGCACCTTCAGATGCGCCCTTAACAATTCCGGCGATATCCACGAAGGAGACGACAGCCGGCAAGATCTTCTCTGAGCCAAAGATGGCAGCTAACTTGGCCAAGCGGGCATCGGGAACACCGACGACGCCGACGTTGGGCTCGATGGTGGCGAAGGGATAGTTCGCAGCCAAGACGTTGTTCTTCGTCAGGGCATTAAATAGGGTCGATTTGCCCACATTGGGCAGGCCCACGATTCCGATTGAAAGACTCATAAGTGGCATAGCCTACGGGGCTTTGTCGGTGCCTCCTGCCACGATACGACTATGAACCTGATTTTGCCCCCATTAGCCCTGATTATTGGCCTGGCTATCGGCTACTTCGCTGCAAATGCCTCTGTTAAATCAAAAGTGAAGGCCGCTCTCTTTGATCAGAGCGCCGAGATTCAAAATCTCACTAATCAACTCAATCAGACCTTGGGTTCCAAGAACACTCTGCAAGTAGAACTCGATGCAACAAAAGCAAAGTTGCAAGAACTTCCTTCTACAAATGCCACGATTGAAGAGCTTGCTAAGAAAGTAAAAGAGCTCGAAGATGCATCGACATCGCTCACTAATCTAATGGGCAAGGACAGCGCCTTCCAATCTCAGATTGCATCAATCACACAGAGCACTACTGAACTTTCGCGCACACTCTCTAACTCCCAGAAGCGTGGTTCGATTGGTGAAGCACAACTTGAGCAACTCTTTAAGCAGGCGGGGCTCTTTCCTGGCACCCACTACGAGACTCAATTCACCATGGAGATTGAGGGCAAAGCTCTTCGCCCCGATGTGAAGATTGAATTGATGGATGGCAACATTGTTTATATTGATGCCAAGTTCCCGTTCGCAAATTTCTCGAAAGCGCTCCAGAGCACTGATCCGCTGCAACGCGCCGCACTCATGAAAGAGCATGCAGCAGATCTATTAGCACATGCAAAGAAACTCGGCGCAAAGAACTACTCCACCAGCGATGGCTCTCTGCCATATGTAATTCTCTTTGCTCCGATCGAGAACTTGCTCTATGAAGCCCTTGAAGCAGATCCTGATCTCATCAATAAGATGTCTCGTGAAAACGTAACTATCGCAACCCCAGCAACGATGATGGCGTTGCTTCACACTATCCACCACCTCTTTAACCGCACCGCATTTGCCCAGAACCTCAAACTCTTTGACAAGCTCGCCACTCAAATTGTCTCCCAAGTACAGGTCATCAATCGCAAGCTTGTTACCTTGGCCGATAAATTCGAATCTTCGGAAGAAGCGCTCAACGACCTGATTAAATCCACGGCAGGCCGCCTGACAAAACCGGCGAACGAGATGATCAAACTTGGTGCGCGCACTGGTTCACTCGAAAAGGAGATTGATCCTGCGATGCCGGTGCATGTTGAAATGAAGCTTCCGAAAGTTATTGAATTCGGGCAAGAGCTTGAATTAGAAAGTTTAGAAGAATTAGGAGAGGATTAATCCATGAGCTCTCTCGCCACTAAGTTGCCAGCCAAACCCATCAAGGGTCCTGGGCTGACCACACCTGGCGTTGTGATTTTGCAGTTTCTTCTCATCTCTCTCCTTCAAGCATTTGAACTTCAATTTCTCTCTGATGCCAATGATCCGGTTACAGGATTTCTTACCGGGCTAGCAATCATCGCTGCTTTTGCTGGTGGGCTCTATCTGGGTCGCACCGGAACTGCATACGCATCTGCAGTAAACCCACCAATTGCATATTTCATTGCAACAGTAATTCTCCTCATTACCATCGGTGGAACCGGGTTTCATCCCACATCTTTTGGTCCCGCGCTCATTAAGAGTCTGGCTAAGGATGCGCCATTCTTAATCATTGGAGCGATTATCGGTTGGGGCGGATACTTCGCTCGCCGCAAGGCAACTACTTAATTACTTGCCTGTTGGCTTGTAGCCAGGCGGGCAAGTCGGCTTAACATCAATAATTATTAGTTTCTTCTTATTTTTTACACAACTTATTGACTTTGCAATTCTCGGCCACTGCTGTTCATATTGAAGAACAAGCTTGCTTGCCTGATCAAAATATTTTTTAGATTGTGCGAAATTAAAGTCGCTAATGGAACTAATAGAGCTTAAGTTTTGCTGACTAGTAACTAGGAGACGTACTTGTGAAGGAAATCTCTTTCCCAATTCTCTAATTCTAACGAAAAGGTCATTTATGGATAATTGCAAGTCCGAATACAATTTGATTACTGCATTTTTTTCGGCAAGTAATTTGTCATTGGCTTCTTTCTTTATTTTTTCTGCCTCGCTAAATATATTCTCACTCAAATCTATTTTTGATTGAGAAAAATCAACTTCAAAATCACAGGCTGATTTCCACACTGGGCCCAAATATTGAGTTATCGGCTCAGCAGGTGGACATGGTGGTGGTGAAACACTCCACACTTCCGAATTTTGTGCCCAAGCAACTCCACTTCTTCCTCCTGCGTTTGGAGCGAAACGAAAATCGAAAAGTGAAATTTCGTGGGAAGCTTCATCCGTAAAATGTAAATCCATCAACTGATAATTGCCACGGCATAGATTTCCGCCATTCGGAGTATTACTTATTGGCAGAATAAATTTGTAGTTAGTTGTTGTATAGCCGGCAGAAACATTCGTGCCAATTTTGGAAATAT
>WLRE01000121.1 GCA_009698045.1 Actinomycetota bacterium
CGAGCTCTTTAAAGATGTGTTAGCAACTGCGTGCATTTCGACCGATCATCCGCGTTACCTCGCATTTATTCCATCAGCTCCAAGTGAATACTCCAACCTCTTTGATTTAGTAGTTGGCGCAAGTGCGCTTTATGCAGGTTCATGGCTTGAAGGTGCTGGTGCAGTCTTTGCCGAGAACCAAGCGCTTCGGTGGATTTCGGATTTAGCAGGACTCCCCGAAAGTGCCGGTGGAGTATTTGTGCAAGGCGGAACAATCGGCAATCTCTCTGCACTTGTCGCTGCCCGAGCACATGCGCGTGAACTCTGGCCAGAGGTAACAAGATGGGTGGTTGCGGCAAGCGCCGAAGCTCATTCCTCTATTAAATCTGCCGCTGAGATTATGGATGTTGGCGTATTGCTGATCGAACCTAACAAGAGTGGTTCATTGCAGGGCGAAGATTGCGCACGTGAAATTGATGCGTACGAAAAAGCTAATCCCACACATGGAATATTCGCCATTGTTGCAACCGCCGGAACAACTAATTTAGGAATTATTGATAACTTGCGCGCTATTGGTGAAATCGCACGCTCTCGTAATATTTGGTTCCACGTCGATGGCGCGTATGGACTTGCTGGGTTATGTGCCCCATCTGCTAAAGCGCTCTTTGATGGCGTAGATATGGCTGATTCGCTCATAGTGGATCCGCATAAGTGGTTGTTTGCGCCGTTCGATGCCTGTGCATTGATATATCGCAATCCAGCGATTGCTAAAAAAACTCATACCCAACACGCCGCATACCTAGATACATTAGAAGATGAGAATGAATGGAATCCATCTGATTATGCAATTCACCTCACCAGACGTGCACGCGGTCTGCCATTCTGGTTCTCACTTGCTGCTCATGGCACTAATGAATATGCCCAAGCCGTCGAGGACACAATGGAGATGGCGCGCATTGCAGCCGATCTCATTCGCAAACATCCGCGATTAAATCTGCTTCGGGATCCCGATTTATCGATCGTTGCATTTACGCGAGAGGGCTGGCATGCAGCTGACTATCAAATCTGGTCAGATAAATTATTGGATGATCAAATTGGATTTGTGACCCCATCTGCTCATCACGGCCAGCCGATTCTGCGATTTGCGATAGTCAATCCCTGGACCAAAGTCAGCGATTTAGAAGCGATTCTCGCCACTCTTTAATTTCAATTTTTTCCTGCTAAATCCAACGAAATGTCAGTGCTCACTCGTATGATTAACCCATGGAACACGCACCAGCCCTGCCACCTCTCCTCGCTACAGCGAGTGAGACCTTGACTGAGCTAGAAGTGCGGATTCTGGATTTCGAACGCCAGTGGTGGCGTTATGCCGGTGCCAAAGAGAGCGCGATTAAAGAGCTCTTCGATATGGCTCCGCCGGCTTACTACCAACTCCTCAACAACCTGATCGACCGTGAGGATGCTCTTCTCGCCTCACCAATGCTCGTTAAGCGCCTTCGCCGCCTGCGCGAGGCTCGTACCAACGCCCGCACCCGCTAATTCGATTTGCCCACTCTCGGGCACTGCTCTAGATTTGGCATTAGCACTCAAGGGCTGAGAGTGATAACTCGCCCCCACAGTGGAAATCGATAAATCGCAGGTATTGGGGAGAAATTCACCTATGGCAAAGATGATTGCATTTAACGAAGAGGCCCGCCGTGGCCTAGAGCGCGGAATGAATATTTTGGCTGACGCAGTCAAGGTCACCCTTGGACCCCGTGGTCGCAATGTCGTTCTCGAAAAGAAGTGGGGCGCACCCACAATTACTAACGATGGCGTATCAATCGCTAAGGAGATCGAACTCGATGATCCTTGGGAGAAAATCGGCGCAGATCTAGTTAAAGAAGTTGCCAAGAAGACTGATGATGTCGCTGGCGATGGAACAACTACTGCAACCGTATTGGCACAAGCACTCGTCCGCGAAGGTCTTCGCAACGTAGCAGCTGGCTCAAACCCAATGGCGCTTAAGCGCGGTATCGAGAAAGCAGTAGATGCAATTTCTGCCGAACTCACTGCAATGGCAAAGCCGGTAGAAACCAAGGAACAGATTTCTGCAACCGCATCTATCTCTGCTGCTGATACAACTATCGGCGAGATGATTGCTGAAGCAATGGATAAGGTCGGCAAAGAGGGCGTTATCACCGTTGAAGAGAGCAATACTTTTGGACTCGAACTCGAGCTCACTGAAGGTATGCGCTTTGATAAGGGTTATATCTCGCCTTACTTCACCACTGACTCTGATCGCATGGAAGCAGTTCTTGAAGATCCATATATCTTGATTGTTAACTCCAAGATTGCAAATATTAAGGACCTCTTGCCTATCCTCGAAAAGGTTATGCAATCAGGTAAGCCACTCTTGATTCTTGCTGAAGATGTTGAAGCCGAAGCGCTCGCAACTTTGGTCGTTAACAAGATTCGTGGAACCTTCCGCTCTGCCGCAGTAAAGGCACCAGGCTTTGGTGATCGCCGCAAGGCAATGTTGCAAGATATTGCAATCTTGACCGGTGCAACCGTGATCTCTGAAGAAGTTGGCCTCAAGCTTGAGCAGACAACAATGGATCTTCTCGGTACCGCCCGCAAGGTTGTTATCGCCAAGGAAGAGACCACCATTGTTGAAGGTGCTGGAGATCCAGAGCAGATCAAGGGTCGCGTTAATCAAATTCGCGCCGAGATTGAAAATAGCGATTCTGATTACGATCGCGAGAAGTTGCAAGAGCGTTTAGCAAAGCTTGCTGGAGGTGTGGCAGTCATTAAGGCTGGCGCAGCAACAGAAGTAGAGCTCAAAGAGCGCAAGCACCGCATCGAAGATGCAGTTCGCAATGCTAAGGCTGCCGTAGAAGAAGGAATCGTCGCCGGTGGTGGCGTTGCTCTTCTCCAAGCAGGCAAGATCGCATTCGCTAAATTGTCATTAACTGGCGATGAAGCAACAGGTGCAAAGATTGTTGAACTCGCAATCGAAGCGCCACTCAAGCAGATTGCGATGAACGCAGGACTTGAAGGCGGTGTCATCGTAGAGAAAGTTCGCCACCTTGAAGCCGGTTTCGGTCTCAATGCAGCAACTGGTGAGTATGTAGACATGATCAAGGCCGGAATCATTGATCCAGCTAAGGTCACACGTTCTGCACTCGCAAACGCTGCATCTATCGCAGCACTCTTCTTGACCACTGAGGCAGTTATTACCGATAAGCCAGAACCAAAGGCTGCGGTTGCCCCACAAGGTGGCGGAGATATGGACTTCTAAGAAGTCCCGCTTAAATCAGTACTGAAAGGCCTCGATTAATACGTAAATTATTAATCGGGGCCTTTCTGCTTTAAGGTATGCACATGAG
>WLRE01000122.1 GCA_009698045.1 Actinomycetota bacterium
AATCTTTGCGCCATCGCTAATACCGGCTG
Organism: Actinomycetota bacterium; assembly: GCA_009698045.1. Taxonomy (GTDB): domain Bacteria; phylum Actinomycetota; class Actinomycetes; order Nanopelagicales; family Nanopelagicaceae; genus AAA044-D11. The sequence continues at coordinate 30 of WLRE01000122.1, forward strand.
GAATACGTGTTGTTACAGAACTTGCGCCAGATCCGCGAGAAGAGACAGGAATAGTTGCCTCAATTCCAAAGATGGCATTGCGAAAAGAGATTGTTATTTCGCTCTGTAAATCAGCGCCCTTGCGTGGGCCGCGTTGTCCGCCACCAAAAATGCTGGAGAAAATATCTTGTTGTGAACCGCCACCAAAGAGATCAGAGAAATCGCCACCTTGGAAACCACCCGCAGGCCCGCCACCCATACCGCCACGTGGCATACGACCGGAAGTAAATGCATCACGCATCTCGTTGTACTCGGCGCGCTTCTTCGAATCAGACAAAGTTTCGTAGGCTTCCGAGACTTCCTTAAAGCGCTCTTCTAGCTTCTTATCGCCCTTGGTTTTATCAGGGTGAAGCTCTCTCGCTAGCTTGCGATACTGCTTTTTAATGGCAGCGTCGTCATCGCTTTTTTTGACGCCAAGGACTTGATACAAATCCTTCTCATATAAATCCTTGGCCGCCACGATTAGTTCTCCGGATCAGTTACTGCAACTTGAGCAGTGCGAATGGTCTTATCTCTAAATTTATAACCAGGTCGCAGAACTTGAGTTGCGGTTGTCTCGGTAACGTCGGCAGAAGTGTTGTGCATCAGTGCTTCGTGAATCATGGGATCGAAGGGAACATTGATATCACCAAACTTGGTCAGGCCAAGTTTTGTTGTTATCGCTTCGAGTTGATCTGCGACGGCTTTAAAGCCACCGGTTAATTCACCGTGAGTTTGCGCGCGTTCGATGTCATCTAATACTGGCAAAAGTTCAAGAACTACGAGCGAGGTTGAGAACTCGTGCGCTATTGCGCGATCGCGTTCTACTCGCTTGCGGTAATTGGAATACTCAGCTTGAAGGCGTTGCAAATCAGCGGTGAGTGTTGCTATTTCGTCAACAACTACCGTTGCTTCTGCAATCGCTTCATCAACAGCATCAGAGAGCTCTTGATCAGAGCTCTCTGCGCCGGTGTTCGTGTTTTCAGTCATGAAGGGCTTACGCCTCTTCTACGACTTCAGCGTCTTGAACGCCATCATCTGCTGGAGGTGTCTCACCCGCTGCAGCGTTAGCTGCATACAAAGCCGCACCTAGTACTTGTGAAAGTTCAGAGACTTTCTCAGTATTAGTTTTAATTGCTGGTAAGTCAGATCCTTCAAGAGATGTCTTCAAAGTAGCGAGTGCGCCTTCGAGTTCAGTCTTCTTCTCTAGGTTCTCACCTTCGGTGAACTTATCGCCATTCTCTTTGAGGAACTTCTCGGTCTGATAGAGAAGTGAATCTCCGGCATTGCGGACATCAGCTTCTTCACGACGTTGCTTATCTTCATCAGCGTGTGCTTCGGCATCCTTCATCATGCGATCGATCTCTTCTTTAGAGAGCGCTGATCCACCAGTGATGGTCATGGACTGTTCCTTACCGGTACCAAGATCCTTGGCAGATACGTGAACGATTCCGTTTGCATCGATATCGAATGTCACTTCGATCTGTGGAACTCCACGTGGGGCTGGCGCAATACCAGTGAGCTCGAACGTGCCGAGGCGCTTGTTGTAAGCAGCCATTTCACGCTCACCTTGGTAGACCTGAATCGCCACACCTGGTTGGTTGTCATCAGCGGTCGAGAAGATCTCGGAACGCTTAGTAGGAATTGTTGTGTTGCGCTCGATCAGCTTTGTCATCACGCCACCCTTGGTTTCGATACCAAGTGAGAGTGGTGTGACATCGAGAAGCAGAACATCTTTTACTTCACCGCGAAGTACGCCGGCTTGAAGTGCTGCACCAACTGCAACAACCTCATCAGGATTTACACCCTTGTTAGGTTCTTTGCCGCCAGTGAGTGAGCGAACTAAATCGACAACTGCTGGCATACGAGTTGATCCGCCAACAAGCACGACGTGATCGATATCTGCAATAGGAATTCCAGCATCCTTGAGAACTGCTTGGAATGGCTTCTTGCATCGCTCGAGCAAATCAGCGCTAAGGCCTTCGAATTGTGCACGTGTAACGGTTTCATCCATGAACAATGGATTCTTCTCAGAATCTACTGTGATGTATGGAAGGTTGATTGATGTCTGTGCAGAAGAGGAAAGTTCAATCTTCGCCTTCTCTGCTGCTTCGCGAACGCGTTGCATTGCCATCTTGTCTTTAGTGAGATCCATTCCAGTCTTCGCTGCAAATGTCTTTACTAAATAATCAACAAGCGCTTGATCCCAATCATCGCCACCAAGGTTGTTATCGCCGTTAGTTGCTTTAACTTCAACAACACCTTCGCCGATTTCAAGAAGTGAAACGTCGAATGTTCCACCACCAAGGTCGAATACTAAAATTGTCTGTTCTTTATCGCCCTTGTCCAAACCGTATGCAAGTGCTGCAGCGGTTGGCTCGTTAACAATACGAAGAACATTGAGACCTGCGATTTCGCCAGCCTCTTTTGTTGCTTGACGTTGTGCATCATTGAAATATGCAGGGACGGTGATTACTGCATCAGTCACAGTGTCACCCAAGAAAGCTTCAGCATCGCGCTTGAGTTTCATCAAGATACGTGCAGAAATTTCTTGTGCGGTGTATTTCTTGCCATCAATCTCTTGGCTCCATGTGGTGCCCATGTGGCGCTTGACCGAACGAATGGTGCGATCCACGTTGGTGACTGCTTGACGCTTGGCTACTTCACCGACGAGGACTTCCCCGTTCTTAGCGAAGGCCACGATTGATGGGGTTGTGCGAGCGCCTTCGGCATTGGCGATTACGGAGGGTTCTCCGCCATCCAATACTGAGACGCAGCTATTCGTGGTTCCTAGGTCGATACCAACTGCTCTTGCCATGTGTATTTCTCCTTCTTTCTTAAGCCCGTTTAGTGCCCGGCTACGGTCGAATTCTCCGCCTTGAGTCCAAACTTGTCAAAAGATTGAGTCGGTTTGGCTCAAGTTGAGTTAACTAGGTAACAGGGCGGCCACTCCATTTATTCCCAGCGCCCAGCTCTTCGCCGAGGCTCTCCTCGGGACGCAAAAGAAAGAGCAGCGTCCCTACGAAGACCTCGGCTTCGAGCCTTCCACCTAAGGAAAGGCGAATTCGGATCGGGGCGGAAAGCAGACGCTGTTTTTCGTGCGGCTGCGGGCCACGACCGAAGAAGCCTTGGCTTAGCCTTGGCACATGACCCTGCTTCTCGGACTCCTTACTTATTCAGTCACGTTTGTGGCGTTGGTGCTTATCGCCATCCGGGGGCGTGAGATGTATCGACGCATTAAATCGGGCCAACCTGATCCCACAAGAAGTGGTGAGAAA
>WLRE01000123.1 GCA_009698045.1 Actinomycetota bacterium
CCAGAGCGCGGAACCGTCGTATATGGCTGGGTATTTGCCGCCCACCAGATTGGTGGCGGAATCGCTGCTCTTGGCGCGGCTATTGTTCGTGAAAATATGGGCAGTTATGCCGCGGCATTCTATGCCAGTGGAATTATGTGCGTTATAACTTCTTACTTTGTTCTACAAATTAAGGCAACAAAGGAATAACACTTGTCCGAAGAAATTAGTTTCTATGAGCGCATGGGTGGTGCGCCAACTTTTGCGAACCTGACTGAGCAGTTCTATGCAGCAGTAGCAGTAGATCCAATCCTGGCTCCGATGTATCCAGCGAAAGATATGCAGGGTGCGAAAGAGCGCTTGCAACTCTTTCTCGAACAGTATTGGGGTGGGCCTTCTACTTACTCCGAAACTCGTGGGCATCCACGACTTCGTATGCGCCATGCCGGATTTCCGATTGATACTGCTGCACATGATGCGTGGCTTGCTTGTATGCATCAGGCAGTTATTAATTTAGATATCGAAGATGAGCTAAAAGAAGAGTTGTGGACCTATTTCCAATATGCCGCGCATTCTATGAAGAATAAGGATGATGCAGGTAAGTCGCTCTAATCAGTGATTAGGCTGAGATTTATTACCGAGCTTTAAGATCTCACCATTTCGTAGATACCAGAGGGTTCCATCAGCGCTTCGAACTGTTGTAATACGAAGTCCGACAGATTCAACAATTCCAGTTACATCCAAGACATCTACGTTGTCACCAACGCCAAATTGATCCTCAACTAACATAAATATTCCAGCCAAAATATCGCGGACAAGAGTCTGCGCGCCAAGGCCTAGAGCGACACCGATAACACCAGCGGAAGCGACAACCGGTCCGAGGTTTAAGCCAAATTCACTGAGAATCATTGCGCTAGAAATTAACCAGATTGTCGAGTTCATCGCTGAGCGCAGAACTGTGCCAGCAGTCTTTGCCCGCTCTTTCTGTCGGAGAGTTCCGCGCTTAGGGCCTGGGACAAAATCTGCTTCGGCAATGCGATTCATGGCGCGGGTAATGGCGCGCGAGCCAAGGCGGGAGGCGATCAGAGCGATAAGCAGGACGGCGAGAATATGCAGGGGTGCCCCGCTAAACCATGCCCAAATATCTTTAATCTGCGTATTCATCAGGGTTGGAACTCTACCCAATGCTCGAAGACGTTACGGAAAATTCATCATAAATCAGGACAATTTCGGGGCTGGTGAGGCAGTATTTACCCGTGTTCGAACATCCAGTTCGAGTACCAAATAAGGGAGCAGGATCGGTGTCACAGACTTTAGTTCTGAACGCCACCTATGAGCCACTAGGTGTCGTATCAGAGAGACGAGCGTTAATACTCGTGCTCAATCAACGTGCAATCACCATTGAAGAATCAGAGACCGTGTTGCATTACACCGGTGGCGAATTTGTTCTTCCTTCAGTAATTCGCCTTGTTAAATATGTTCGTATTCCTTATCGTCATTCGATTCCATTATCTCGTCGTGCACTATTCGCTCGCGATGGCGGCAAGTGTGTGTATTGCAGCGCTCCAGCAGCATCGATTGATCACGTTGTTCCTCGCAGTCGCGGGGGAGAACATCGCTGGGAGAATGTTGTCTCTGCCTGTCACAAGTGCAATCACCTCAAGGCAGATAAGACTCTTAAAGAAATTGGTTGGAGATTGCGCAACGCCCCCCGCGAACCTCAAGGCGCGGCATGGAGAATTTTAGGTACTGGTCGCACTGATACCCGCTGGATCTCTTACTTGCAGCCGTACGGTGTGCAGGGACTCACAACTAATGCGGCAAGTGCATAACGCACTTAGCTCTAGAATTCTCACATGATCAAAAGTTTTTTGACCCTTGCCCTTCAACAAGAAGGTGGCGCAGAGCCAGGCCCAGCACTTTCGGCCAGTAAAGCAATTGTTTATTTCCTTGGCGCACCAGTTGTACTTTTTGTACTTATCACCATCGTTGTTCTGATTAGCAGTGCAGACCGGAAGAAATCATCTTCCAGTCTGACTCGTATCGACTAGTACAGGTTTTATTTATCGCGCTCTTGTGCGCGTAACGCTCTGGCCAATCCTTCAGCAGCTTCATTGACATATCGCTGCAACATTGCTGGTGAATCTTTGCCCTCGTTCTTAAGCCATTGATATGACTTATCCAGCATTGCTTGAGTGGTTACTGCGATTGGATACATCTGTTCGACGAAGGTACTTCCGGTCTCAAAGCCCTGGCCCCAAATAGTCTGCAACTCTGCAAAGTACTTATCAGCAAACTGGGCGATAAGTTCGCGTTGGCCGATGGATTGGAATCCAACGATTGATTTAGCGCGTATCGAGTTACTGGTTTCGGGCGCGGTAATGATTTTCCATGCTGCCTGCTTGGCTTCGAGAGTTGGAATCGTTGCAATAGCTTGAGCATGTGACTCCTCGCCGGTCTTGGTCTTATCGCGAGCAAGTTCTGCATCAATCTCTGCGCGACCAAATACACCGAGATCAGTCAGCGCAATGACGAAGAACCAACGAAGGTCTGCATCTACTTTGAGGCCTGGAAGTTTGCCATCAAGGAGCGCTTTAATGCGTTCAATATGTTCTGGTGATGTGGCATTGGTTGTAAACATCTTGGCGAACTGAAGTTGGTGATCACTTCCGGATTCGGCCGCAGCAAGGAATCCTGCACACGCATCGGCTAACTTGCTTCTTAGTGCGTCTCGATGTGAAGGATGTGCATAGAGCTCAATCGTGGTGGTCAATTGGAACCCAAGACCAGTCACGGTGGAAACTTCACTTTCGCCAGCAAGACCAGCGATAGCAATATCTACAAAGTCAGTGGCAGAGATTTCAGCATCGCGAGCCATATCCCAAGCGGCAGACCAGCAGAGTGCGCGAGTGAGTGAATCCTTAATCTTGCCGAGATCTTTCTTAAGAGTGGCGATAGAGCGCTCATCAAAGCGAATCTTTGCGTAGGTTAAATCGCCATCGTTAATGAGCAAGAGATCCGCCACTTTTTCGCCCGCAAATTCTGGAACTGTTGTAAGTGCTCCAGCAACATCGAGTTCATGAGATTTACGAAGTTTGATTTCGCCATTGACATTGTCATATAACGCAATGCTTAAGCGGTGGGGACGTAGTTCAGTAGAGCCCACAGGGATTTTGGGAGCCTCTTGCGCGATTGCGACTGAAGAATAAGTGTCACCGTTTATTTCAAGAACCGGGCGGAGAGTATTGACCCCAGCA
>WLRE01000124.1 GCA_009698045.1 Actinomycetota bacterium
ATAAGACCTTCGTTACCGAATGCTGCCTTACCCAAGATGAGCGCAGCAACAAGTGTTACTGCATATGACTCGAAGAGATCTGCAGCCATACCAGCGCAGTCACCGACGTTATCGCCGACGTTATCTGCGATTGTTGCAGGGTTACGTGGGTCATCTTCTGGAATACCTTGTTCGACTTTACCGACCAAGTCAGCGCCAACATCTGCTGCCTTAGTGAAGATACCGCCGCCGACGCGCATGAACATCGCGAGCATTGCAGCACCGAAACCGAAACCTTCAAGAACTGCAGGAGCATCTGCGCGATAGATCGCAACAACAAGTGATGCGCCAAGAAGTCCGAGACCAACAGTGGTCATACCAACGACGCCACCAGTGCGGAATGCGATCTTGACTGCGCCTGCTGCTGAGTTCTGACGAGCTGCTTCTGCGACGCGAACGTTTGCGCGCACTGCAAGCCACATACCGTTATAACCAACTGCAGCGGAGAAGACTGCTCCGAGCAAGAAGAAGATAGAGCGACCGATACGAATATCAGAAGTTCCTGGGAGTGCGAATAATAGGAAGAAGACAATTACAACAAAGATAGAGAGTGTTTTGAATTGTCGGTTGAGATAAGCAGCGGCGCCTTCTTGTACTGCGGCTGCGATCTCCTTCATTTTGGCAGTTCCTTCATCGGCAGCGAGAACCTGCACGCGAAGTGCGAAGGCGATTGCTAAGGCGACGAGTGAGATTGCCAGAACGGCATAGACGTAGTTCAGGTTCGAACCGGTTACTTCAACCAGATTGGACACAGGGAGCTCCTCTTAAGTGTGCGTCGATGGACACGTATCGGGCAAAAGGGTACAACAGGTACGCTTGTAGACCTATGGATATCTTCTCCGCGCAAGGCGCTATCAACTCATTCGGGCTCATCGGTATTTTTGTCATTTTGGCAGTCGAGACCGGTCTGCCGTTGGTTATCGGCCTACCTGGGGACTCACTCCTCTTTATTGCGGGGGTCGCTGCATCGGGCACCGGTGATGTCATTCACATCAAGCTGCCGCTTCTCTGGCTCATGATCGGGGCTCCGATTTTCACCATCATCGGCTCCTCTTTCGGCCATCATCTGGGACATAGATATGGCGCCAAGCTATTTACTAATCCGAACAGTAAATTTTTTCATCCAGATCGGTTAGAGACTGCCGCAAAGTGGATGGAGAAGTACGGAACTGCAAAAGCAATCTTCCTTGCTCGATTTATTCCGGTGGTTCGTCACTTAGTTAATCCAGTTGCCGGCATGATCAAGATGCCGTATCGCAAATTCTTTTTTTGGAACGTTGTCAGCGCCATTGTCTGGACCGAGAGTTTTATTATCTTGGGCTACGTTCTTGGTGAACGCTTAAAGGGTTCGGTTGATAAATATGTTCTGCCGATAGTGGCCGTCATTGTTCTTGTATCAATCGCACCGATTGTGTGGGAGGCCATCAAAGAGTGGCGTACTCGCAAGCATTTAAGTTAAAAGTTTTATAGACCTAAATCTGCAAGTTGGTAGGCCGCTTTATATTCCAGACCATTCTCTGCAATTAATGGGGCTGCACCGCGTTCTACGATTACGGCTACACCAACAACAATGGCACCGGCTTCCTTAAGTGCTTCAACCGCAGTCATTACTGAGCCGCCAGTTGTTGAAGTATCTTCAACTGCAACGACACGACGACCTTTAACATCTGGTCCTTCGATACGACGTTGTAAGCCATGGGCCTTCTCTGCTTTACGAACTACAAAAGAATCAAGAGTGCGACCTTGTTGTGATGCAACATGCATCATCGCGGTTGCAACTGGGTCTGCGCCGAGCGTTAAACCACCGACGGCATCAAAATCCCAATCCTTGGTGAGTTCTAGCATTACTTCTCCGACGAGTGGAGCAGCAATGGCATCAAGTGTCACGCGACGAAGATCGACGTAATAGTCAGCCTCTTTGCCAGAAGAGAGAATTACCTTTCCATGAACTACGGCTTTGTTAAGGATTTCAGATTTCAATTTATCGCGTGATGACATGTCGCAACCCTATCTAAATTAATTCTCGTCGTTATACAAGACGATGGTCGATTTATCGCGTCGTATAAGGCCTTTGGGGGGGTTGGCATCAATAAGGGCATCGACTTCAGTGCGAAGCTTTGCCATTTCGATTGCCATTGATGCAACCGCGGATTCAAGTTCCATGATGCGTTTGATACCAGCGAGGTTGATGCCATCGCCCACTAAACGTTGGATGTTGCGCAATGATGCAATATCGCGCAGTGAATAACGACGTCCACGTCCTGAAGCTCGGCCTGGAGAAACTAAACCTAACTTGTCATATTGGCGCAGTGTCTGCGGATGCATTCCAGAGAGCTGTGATGCAATCGAAATTACATAAACTGCTTCTTCATCTGAGTGTTCTGGATTATCTTGATCAACCATTATGCCCTCGCTCTCTGAGCTAAGTCAGCGCGCGGATCGAAATCTTTTGTTGCCTCTGCAAATTCTTCTAAAGCCTGTTTTGCTTTGCCGTCAACTCGTTGGGGCACTTGAACATCCACCGTAATCATCAAATCGCCCTGTTGTTTTGTGGTCTTGACGCCACGACCTTTAACACGAAGTGTGCGACCACTAGGTGTTCCTGGTGCAATGCGAACTGTTACTTCATCGCCTTCAAGTGTTGGAATCTTAATATCTGCGCCAAGTGCAGCTTCAGTAAATGTCACAGGCAAGGACATCAATAAGTTTGCGCCATCGCGAGTAAAGACCGGGTGCTTAGTAACATGAACAATCACGTAAAGATCGCCCTTGCCGCCGGCGCCATCTGCGCCACGTCCTGCTAATCGAATCTTTGCGCCATCGCTAATACCGGCTGGAATACGTGTTGTTACAGAACTTGCGCCAGATCCGCGAGAAGAGACAGGAATAGTTGCCTCAATTCCAAAGATGGCATTGCGAAAAGAGATTGTTATTTCACTCTGTAAATCTGCGCCTTTGCGCGGTCCGCGTTGTCCGCCACCAAAGATGCTGGAGAAAATATCTTGTTGTGAGCCGCCGCCAAAGAGATCAGAGAAATCAGCTCCTTGGAATCCACCTGCCTGCCCGCCACCCATTCCGCCACGAGGCATACGACCGGAAGTAAATGCATCGCGCATCTCGTTGTA
>WLRE01000125.1 GCA_009698045.1 Actinomycetota bacterium
GCTTCCCGATATTGCGGATCGATCAGCGCTTCATGGGTGGAGTTTGCGATTGCGGGCATTAATGCTAAACCCGCGATAGCAGCCAGCATGGCTATTGGAATAGAACCGAGAAAACCTAAGAATGCCGCGCCGAATATTCCAAAGGCAACATAAGTAAGACCAGAAACAACGCCCGCGGTGTAGCGACGAGATTTATCTGGATCGGCATGTTCACCTGCACCGATAGCTGCCGTGATTGCAGCTGAGTTCACACCGCTGCCGAGAAATCCAGCACCCGCAAAAGAGAGAAGTCCGCCAGTTACTAATGAGCGATTGACCGGCGCTTTGTAACCAAATCCTGTAAGTACTGACATGCCTGGCGCATATTGACTAGTCAGAGTCATGAGCAGCAATGGAATCGAGAGCGTGAAAATAGCGCCAATAGTGAAATGCGGGGTAATCCAGGTGGGATGAACAATCGAGAGATTGAGATTTGGTTGGTGTGCTTTTCCGACGAGTGCAGAAATAAGTAGGCCAATTGCGAATGCAGCAACGATAGGAGCGCGCCACTTGTAACGACGACCAATGAAGAAAACAATAATCATAGGAAGGACTACAGCTGGCTCTTTAATCGCGGCTGGGAATATTGCAACTCCGAAGTTGAAGAGGACTCCCCCGAGCATCGCCATCGTTACAGGACGCGGAACGACAGAGAGAATCTTTTCGAGCAGACCGGCTGCGCCAATGATGGTGAGCAAGATTGCAGCGATGAAATAGGCAGCAACCGCTTCATTAATAGTGTGTGTTGCAAGTCCAGTAACAAGTAGCGCGGTCGATGGCGTTGACCACGCACCGAGCAGTGGCATGCGCATGCGCAGCGACATATATATTCCGTAAATTCCTGAACCGACTAATACAGCAAAGAACCATGATGCTGTCTGATCAGATGTCAGTCCCCCCGCTTGGGCGGCTTGGACAATTATGGGACCAGTACCAAATGTTCCAATCAGAACCGTCAGAACTCCAGCGACAGCAGCGCCAAGTGAGATTGCTTTGGGCAGTGTGCGTAAGTTGTGCGCGACAGCGCGCAAAGGCGAGAGATCTTCCGTTCCCGTATACATCTGCTCCATTTGAGAAGCGTATCAATCTGAGATTGAGTCCTAGCACTCACTCTTTGGCGAGGCGCAATTTATTGTGATGAAAGAATGCAGTTGTGAGAAGAATTAGCATCGATCAACTGCCCAGCGTATTAGCTGGATTACCCGAGAACCCACGCATCTTGGCCTCTGGGAACTATGCGACTCCACAGACTCTGCTCGGAGCTGTCGATGCAGCGTTACCTACTTACATACTTCATATGCTCAATGCACAAACATCAATTCCTCATCGCGCGGGTGTCACCCACGAGACTGCATTCGTCGGGCCAGGAATGCGAGAGTCTAAGAATCTTAATTATGTTCCATCTCGCTTAAGTCTGTTACCGGTCCTAATTCGTGATCACTTGATTCCTGATGTGGTGTTGATTCATACCTCTGAAATTCGATTCGACACAGTCTCACTCGGTACAGAGGTCAACATTTTGCCGGCTGCAATAGAGGCAGCGCGCGCTCATGGCGGAATTGTTATTGCACAAGCAAACAAGTCCATGCCTTATACCTACGGCGATGCTCAAATATATGAGAATGAAATTGATTTCATCGTCGAGGTCGATGAGCCACTTGCCGTTCATCACCATAAGTCGCTCTCCCCTACAGCTTTAGCCATCGGCGAGAGAATCGCTGAACATGTAATGAGCGGTTCTACCTTGCAGATGGGAATCGGTGTTGTCCCGGACGCAGTTCTCGAACTCCTCAAAGAACGCACGGGTTTACGTATCTGGACCGAGATGTTTAGCGATGGTGTCTTCAATCTGCATAAAGCAGGAGCGTTAGATGAAGAGATTCCAATTACCGCCTCATTTGTCTTTGGTTCGCAAGAGTTATATCAATGGCTTCATCTCAACCGAAGGGTCCGGATGTTGCGCACGGAGAAGACGAATAATCCAAGCGAGATAGCCCAGCAAGCGCGTATGACTTCGGTTAATGCCGCGCTTCAAGTGGATTTATATGATCAAGCAAATGCTTCGCGTGTTCGTGGGGGAATTTACTCTGGTTTCGGTGGCTCAACTGATTTTATTGTTGGAGCTCTGCACTCTCGCGGTGGGCGTTCGTTTATGGCGCTTCCATCATGGCACGCCAAATCTGACTCCTCCACGATTATTCCCCTGATCACGCAAGCAGTCACCTCATTCCAACATTCATATGTGGTCACTGAAAATGGAGCAGCCGCGTGCTTTGGGCGCTCACAGAGCGAACAAGCGCACAATCTGATTGAGTATGCCGCACACCCTAATGCGCGTGTTTCGCTGAAAATCGCGGCAAAGGAGTTCGGTCTTTTGTAATCTGTACTTCTACACCTCGGAGGAATCAATGGCTAGCGCTAAAAAAGTATCTGCTGAAGTACCTGTAAAGACGAATACTCATAATGCAATGGAGAGCGCTATCGAACATACGCTCTTTAGCACCAGGTGGCTTCTCGCTCCTTTCTATATCGGCCTAGCGCTCTCACTCATTCTTCTGCTTATTAAATTTGTCCAAGAGTTCTGGGCATTTGCTCAAGACATCGTTGATTTAGATCTTCACCACACCACTCTGGGAATTCTCGGATTGTTGGATATGACCCTGCTCGGTAATTTGATTCTCATTGTGATTTTTGCAGGGTACGAGAATTTCGTCTCCAAGATTGAGACCGCTCGTCACGCAGTGGATCGTCCACATTGGATGGGTCGCGTCGATTACTCAGGCCTCAAGATTAAGTTGATTGGTTCGCTAGTAGCCATCTCAGTGATTGAACTTTTGAAAGACTTTATGGAAGCTAATACTGAAGTCAACGATGGTCTGGTCTGGCGTATTGCGATTCATGTGACTTTCGTAATCTCCGGCGTGCTCTTTGCGCTGATGGACTGGATTGCTGACAAGCGCCACGATGTGGATATGCACGCTTAATTATTAACGACGAACTCCGGTTGTAAAGCGCGGGCGTTCGGTTAAATCTGA
>WLRE01000126.1 GCA_009698045.1 Actinomycetota bacterium
CCAAAATTCACCATAACGAGCATCGCGCCAGAACGCTTCAGTATCTCGAGTTGATCGAGGACGGATAAAGAGCTTTGAATCATGTCCTTGACCGTTTGGTTGCATCACCAAAACTGCATCTGGCGTTGCATCACCAGCATCTAAGCCAAGCAGCCAAGCAAAGGCAGAATGTGGGCGATAGTGATAGTCGGTGTCGTTACTTCGCGCTTTCAGTCCACCAGCTTCAATCATTAAAACTTGGCCCGGATACATAGCGGATAATTTTTTGCGGCGCTCTGCTGCAATAGCTACAGCTGGAGCTGGTGTTAATCCAACGAGTGAAGAATTTGCCCAACCAATGGCCATAAATTCATTGAGTCGATCAGAGACCGCGGCATCGTGTGGCCGCGTGCCGGAATTCTTGGCTTCGCTCATGCAGTAAAGGGTAGTGGCAAGTGCGAAACAATTACTACCGTTTTGGTAGCAAGTACTTTCATCACTTTCTTAGCTATTCGATCTGCCTGATGTGCCTCAAGAAATTCAAATGGCTCATCCAGCAGGAATATTGGCGTGTTACGAAGCAGTACCCGGGCAAGTTTTAATCGCTGCTTTTCACCGCCGGAGAAGTTATATCCGAACGGCCCCACGATTGTTCCGAGGCCATCAGGAAGAGAGTGAAGCAGCTCGGAAAGTTCTACAACTTCTAGAATTTGCTCTAACTCTCGATCGGAGGCGCTCGGCTTTCCAATCTTTAAGTTTTCACGAATCGAGGTATTGAATAAGTAGTCATCCTGCAAGAGTGTGGAGTAGATAGATGTATCCAATTGCCGCGCCGAATGGCCACTAATCGAGATCTCACCTCGATACTCCACAAAACCAAGAATCGCATTGAGCAGCGAAGATTTCCCAAATCCGCTCTTGCCCATAACAATCAAAGGATGACCGGGAGATGCAGTTCCATTGAACTCTGGCAAATTCATTGTTTCTAGTATCGGAGAGGCATTTCTGATTTCAAGCGTTAGCTCCTGCTCGTGTAATTGAATTTTCTTCTCTTCAGTTACATCCGCGAGTGAAAGTATCGGCTCCAAGCTTCGAATGGCATCCAAAACTTTAATGCTCTTGGAGAAAGCCAAAGGCAGTGTGCCAATTCCATCAAATATAGCGAGTGGCAAGAGAATGAGTACAGCTACATTGACTCCAGCCAAATCACCGCGCGCAAAAGCAGCAGCTGACATCAATATCGAAATAATAAGGGTGAAGCCGAGCGCTTTAGAGTGCAGCGCGCTTCCTAGTCCAGCCCACTTAGCACTTCTATTTTCAATAACGGATATTGAATCCTGTTGCACATCTATCTGTTCTAAGAGAACCTCTTGGTAATTAAAAATTAGTGATTCATTTACGCTCTCGCAACCCTTCATGATACTTTCGAAGAGTTCTGCTTCATGTGCTCGCTGATGTGCGCTACCTTGCGAGAGAGCGGTTATGAGCGGTGTGATAAAGGCGGTTGCAAGAAAGATGATCGCGACAACTGCGGCGAGAGAGGGAAGCAGAATCGAAATAATGCCGATTCCAGCAACTCCAGCAATGATTGATGTAATCGCAGGAATAGCTAGACGAAGCCACAAATCCTGAACAACTTCAACGTCATTAACAATTTGTTGCATCAGCGTGCCTCGCTTGAAGTGTGCGAATGCAGTGGGTTTAAGAGTATTGAGTTTCTTAAAGACGGAGATGCGTAACTCGCTCTGAATTTTGAGAGCCGCGTCGTGTTCAATTACGCGCCCGAAATATCTAAAAACTCCACGAGAGAGTCCAAAGAAGCGAACCGAAACTATAGCTACTTCAAGCACAAGAATCGGTGGACGGGTAGAGGCCATTGAAATTAACCAACCGCTGGCTGCTAAGAGAGCTATGGATGAGGCAAGCGCAAAAGAACCGAGTGCGATTGCGACGATTAGTCTGCTTCGATGTGGGTTGATATGACGAAGGAGAGTATTCATAGTTATGCCATTCGGGCGCTACGTGGAAGGCGCGACATATCGGTTTGGGCATCTGCATGGACTGCGAGCAAAGGTCTATGTGAGACAACTAGAACTAGCTTGCCGAGCGCTGCCTCGCGATGGAGAAGCGCATCGATTATCTCTTCGCTCGTATCATCCACAGAAGCAGAAGGCTCATCAATCAATAAGACCTGTGCACCCTTAAGTACTGCTCGAGCGAGGGCAATTTTTCGAAGTTGTCCAATAGACAATGGCTGGGTTAACGTTCCAAGAATGGTGGAAAGTCCATTGGAAAGATCGCGCAATTCCAAGCCCACTGATTCCAGTACCGATTCAAGTTCAATCTGGGTTGCCTCCGGCTTTGCATGCAGCAAGACCTGCTTGATCGTTGCGTAAGGAAATTTCGGCTCCTGTGGCATCCACGCAATATTTTTGCGAAGGGAGTCCACATCCAATTCAGTGATTGAGAAAGTTCCCTGATTGGTGCTAATCAATACATCGCCAGAGGTTGGTGAGGTAAACCCCATCAAAATATTGATGAGCGTGCTCTTGCCACTACCTGACGCTCCAATAACTGCATGGACAGCACCTTTACTCAACTGGCCAGCTGGAATCTTTACCGTCGCTCGCTCCGGATATTGAACTGTCAGCTCGCTCCAACTTATTGCTGTAATTTCTTCGACCTCAATTTTGCCTGACCGAGTTGGGCGCTCTAGAACTTCATAAATTTGGCGGAATACCTCCATGCCATCGCTGGCTGCGTGAAAGTAACTTGCGACTTGGCGTATTGGCCAATAAACCTCAGGCGCAAGAATTAAAACGAGCAGCCCGGTAAAGAGAGTGAGCGATCCACCCACTAGCCGAAGTCCAATAGCTACCGCAATGAGAGCGACCGAAAGGGTGGCGACAAGTTCAAGTGCAAGTGAGGATAGGAATGAAATTCTTAGAACGGACATGGTCTCAGTGCGATATGAATTGCCGACCGCCCGAATCTTCTCCTCTTGTTTGTGTGCACGACCATAAACTTTAAGAGTAGTTAGACCGCTGAGGAGATCTAGGAAGTGCCCGCTAAGAAC
>WLRE01000127.1 GCA_009698045.1 Actinomycetota bacterium
ATAAGCCTCGCTATTGCTGCGCTCGATATGGCGCGGATGGAGCGGCACTAAATTGCGCGCAGCATCTAAGACATCAGCAACCGGACCATCTTCACGGCGGAGCATTCGCACTGCATTTGTGAGAACTGCTGGCAGGCCATGATCACGAGCAAATCCCAACATGCGACCAGCAAAAGGAGTAGAGAGTGGTGCATCGCCGCGTATTTGGTGCGATACGCATTCGAGTGCGCTATCGGCAAAAGCGCCGCGGGTGGAGTGGTAAATGGAGAGAGCCTGCGGATGCCTACGATGAAAAATTGCATCTGCTAATGGCGAGTGCGGGCCATGCAGGGCAAGAACGTTCTGCGAATAAATACTGAAGCGTTCCAGAATCTCGTGGGTCAAAATTCCATCATCACTATTGAGATTAACGGCGCTCACTAATCGATAGAGCGAATCGAGATGGCTGCCCTGTGCTAATAAAGTAATACGGAATTTCTTCTGAATAAAACTGAGGTTGATACCAAGAATCGGAGTAATACCCGCTGCCTCACAACTTTGCGCAAAACGAATTCCGCCGGCCATGCCATCGCGATCGGTCAGTGCGAGCGCACTCATTCCGAAACGGGCGGCTTGTTCGACAAGTTGGTGAACATGCGCAGTTCCGTATTTAAAGGAGTAGCCACTTGCGACTCGTAAGTGAGTGAACTCTCTGCGAAGTGCCACAAGCGTTAGTTATGAGGACGAGAGGTGGGGCGTATGAGCCAGCTCTTAGTGAGTTCATCGAGTTCAATTTCAAATGTTGCCATTGCGCCTTCAGGCGCTGCTTCTACTCGCCAGATTGCGCGAGCGCCATCGTCGAAGATAGAGAATTCATCCTGTGTGTGGTTCTTGCCATCGCCAATGCGATTCCACCAGCCACCAGATTCACGCCATCTAGAGACAATGGCGTGAATGTGGAAGCGGCGTCCCTTGTAGATGAACTCGATGGGTTCACCTTCGGGGGCCAGTACATTCGGCAGGACAGGAACCCGAAGCACTGGATCGGCAGTGGGCTCGGGCGCGGGGGCTGATGATTCGAACATATGTTCGAAAGATAACCGCCTCTACCGACAGTGGCAAGTGCGCCACAACCCAGGCTCAGATCCGCACGATGTGCCCCTAATTCACCCGAACACACCCGGTATTTAGTTGAAAGTTCAACAATTAAGACTTACCGTGTACCCAACAGTGGCCGGCACGCAAGGCGGGTTCACGACTTACTAGAAAAGGATCTACATGAACGCACTATTTATCATCGGTCAGGTACTCGCTGGTCTCTACTTCATTAGCAGTGGAATTACCCACCTCACCAAGCTTGAGGCAATGACTGGCTATGCAAAGTACAAGAAGCTACCTGCTGCAAAGTTAGGTGTGGTCCTTTCAGGCCTGCTCATGCTTATCGCTGGCGCATTTATCCTTCTTGGTTATTACGTTGACCTTGCGGCCATCGCTCTTGCAGTATTCCTAGTACTTGCATCAATCATCTTCCACAACTTCTGGACCATTGAAGATGCAACAGCGAAGATGGGCGACATGGTCAACTTCCTCAAGAATATTGGTCTTGCAGGAGTACTTCTTATGTTCGCTGGCTTTGCAGCTCTTGCAGCTAAGAACGGTCTAGATATCGGCATCGTTGTATCTAAGGCACACGCAGTTCTCTGGAAGTAAATCTCCAGTAATTCACCACGAATTAAGCCTCTGAATTTCGATTCGGGGGCTTTTTTCACGCCCTGACTGAAAGAATGCGTACGTGGATATCTTCCTAGCCCTCGCCTCGGGCGCCTTTATTGGATCAGTCCTTGGCTTTATCGGCGCAGGTGGATCGATGCTCGCAGTTCCTATCCTCATCTATATCTTTGACTTCTCCCCCATCGTTGCCACCACCGCTTCTCTAGCTGTTGTCTGTATTGCTGCGGTTGCCGGAGTTATTCCAAAATGGCGCAAAGGAGATGTGTTAGTAAAAGAGGCTGTCACCGTCTGGGCGCTTGGACTCATCACCAATGTTGGAGGCGGCCTACTCTCTAAACATATTCATGAAAATCTAATACTCACTGGCTTTGCACTCATTCTTATCTTTACTGGCTTATCTATGTTACGTGCTCCGATTATGGATCGAGCCGAGAAAAAAGTTCCATTCTTGATTCTGATTCTCATCTCTCTGACTATCGGCGCGATAACTGGAGTCTTTGGAATTGGTGGCGGATTCTTAGCAATTCCGATACTGGTGCTCTTCTTTCATACCCCACAGAACAAGGCGGCGGGTACCTCGCTCCTTATCATTGCAATGAACTGTGCGACCTCGCTCCTGGCCCATCATGCAATCTGGCATAACGTTCGTTGGTCCATCCCCTTGCTCATTGCCGCGACCGCAGTAGTCATCTCTCTGGCTACCTCACATTACGGCGCGCGAGTCAATGCAAAGACGCTCCGTCGCACCTTTGCCTTTACACTCTTCGCTATAGCCCTATTCACGCTACTTGAGACTTGGATCTTTCCTTCATGATGAAAAAAATTGCCGGTGAATTCATAGGGACTTTCTTGCTTCTCGCCACGATCGTTGGCTCTGGAATTATGGCGACGAATCTCAGTGATGATTCCGGTGTTCAGCTAATTATTAATGTCTTCTCTATTATCAGCTTGCTCTTCGTCATCATTCTTGTTCTCGGTCCAATTAGCGGTGCGCATTTTAATCCTGTGGTCACTCTTGCTGAACTCTTTTTAAAGCGTATTGATGTAAGCACGGCGCTTCTTTACATTGCTATCCAATTCATCGCTGCAACCGCGGGCACCATGGTTGCTAATTTCATGTTTAGTAAGCCACTGCTCTTCTCTTCTCACCACAATCGTGACGGCTTTCCGATTCTCCTCGGCGAAGTAATTGCAACTGCTGGACTCTTGGCCATCATCGCGCTATTACGCAAGCAAGAGAAAACCGGACTTATTCCCATAGCAATTGCCGCTTGGATTGGTTCTGCCTGTTTCTTCACCTCATCGACTTCCTTTGCTA
>WLRE01000013.1 GCA_009698045.1 Actinomycetota bacterium
AAAGCTTCCGGGCATTAATAGCAACAACGCGTTTCAAATTTACGCAGATATGGTTCGAGCGGGCGGCGGCTGGACTTTGATTGTTGCAAATGGTGTTGCCCCGTGGACTGCGGCAGAGGCTCTCTCTGTGAATGCTACGAACCCGCCCTCTGATCCAACTGTGCTCACTTCACAAGGGGGAAAGTATTCAATACTCTCATGGGCCGACTCCATCAAACGCAGCTCATCAGGATTTGATTTCAGATTTGATGCAGATTCATTAGGTTCGTGGGGAGGGGCGTACACAGCAAACTCTGCATACAGCTTTGTATCTAGCTCCAATGGCAATACGAATATTTCACAGATTACAAAGTTTGGTAGCTGGAGCTATGCCGATAATGGTGTAGAACTTAGAATGCCTTGGTATGACTCCGGCGGGTTGGGACTCCTGACGACGAGTAATTCCTCGAGCAGCATGTGGTGGGGCAGCCTGATCGCATCAAATCCTCATTGTGGAACCGGCGCTCCAGGTCCGTGGATGGAGAATGCGGGTATGAGCTGCCCCAGCAAAATCTGGTACTGGGCGAGATAACGCCACTCAGTTAGTGGTGTTCGATCTCTTTTGCTTCAGTGAGAGTAGGAGAAGGAACTTGTTCGGCAGCAGCGATGCTTGCGCGCTTACGTAACTTGCCCTTCATTCCACCGACTCCGCGAACACCGTTTGCATCTACATCAGGCAGAGCAAGTGGCGCATTCTGTTCGTGTTGAGTGAGGGTATAAATCTTTTCAGCGCTTAGTGGTTCATGAACCTCGACGAACTCACCCTCAGCGGTCATCACTAGTCGACCGGTCTCGCGACCATGGAGAACTAGATCGCGATCTGCACGTTGCAGCGAGAGACAGAGGCGCTTGGTTATAACAAACACAATTGGTGGGATAACAAAGAGGCCAATGCGGGTAAACCACATGATTCCATTGATCGTTAAATTGAATTGAGTTGCGATGATGTCGTTTCCACCATTTACAAGGCAGACCAACATAAATGCAAGTGACATTGCGCCAATTGCGGTTCGATTGGGATTATTGCGTGGCCGTTCTAGGAGATGGTGCTCGCGCTTATCTCCGGTCATCCAGCTTTCGATAAATGGATAGAGCGCCATTCCTGTGAAGAGAATGCCAGGGATAATAAGGCCAGGAATAAGTATGTTCCATGAAATGGTATGACCAAAGGCGTGAGTCTCAATTGGGGGAGCGGCACGAACTAAGCCGTCCAGCCATCCCATGTACCAGTCGGGTTGGGAACCGGCCGAGATTTGCCCCGGCGTATACGGACCATATAACCAGATGGGATTAATGGATGCGACAGCTCCGAGGAATGCGCACACTCCGAAAACTATGAAGAAGAATCCACCAGCCTTAGCCATATAGACAGGCATTAATGGATAGCCAACAACGTTCTTCTCTGTGCGACCAGGACCGGGATATTGCGTGTGCTTCTGGTACCAGACGAGCATTAAGTGAATTGTAATGAGCGCGAGGAATATTCCTGGTAGCAAAAGAACGTGAACGGTATAAATGCGCGAGATAAATACGTGACCAGGAAATGCGCCACCAAAGGCAAAAAACGCAAGATATGAACCCACGACTGGAATTGCCTGAATGATTGCTTCGGCGATGCGAATACC
Source organism: Actinomycetota bacterium (assembly GCA_009698045.1). Lineage (GTDB taxonomy): Bacteria > Actinomycetota > Actinomycetes > Nanopelagicales > Nanopelagicaceae > AAA044-D11. The sequence continues at coordinate 1,665 of WLRE01000013.1, forward strand.
TGTGCCAGAGAGCAGATCATCTGGAAGTGAGTAACCCAAGAATCCTTCGACGATTCCTAGAGTAAGAAGTCCAACACCAATTAGCCAGTTGAATTCGCGTGGCTTACGGAATGCCCCAGTAAAGAAGACGCGGAGCAAGTGGGCAACGATTGCCACCATAAAGATGAGAGCAGACCAGTGGTGAATCTGGCGCATCAATAGTCCGCCACGAACATCAAAGGAGATGTGCAGAGTTGATGCATATGCAGCAGTCATCTCTACATCTTTCAGCGGCTCGTACGAACCGTTATAAACAACTTCGTTCTGTGATGGATCAAACCAGAAAGTAAGAAAAGTTCCAGTCAGGAGCAGAATGACAAATGAGTAGAGAGCGACTTCGCCCAACATAAATGACCAGTGATCAGGAAAGACCTTGGTCAGGTTTTTCTTCATCCATTTAGCTGCGCCGGTGCGCTCGTCGACATAATTTGCGACGCTACCGAGGACTTTTTCTTGTTTACTCATGAGGAACGCTCCCAGAAACTAGGTCCAACCGGTTCGGTAAAGCCTTGCTGTGCCACTAGATAACCTTCGGAATCTACGGTGATTGCCAACTGTGGAAGTGGGCGAGCTGCAGGACCGAAAATTACTTTTGCTGCGCGAGTCACGTCGAATGTGGATTGATGACATGGGCAGAGAAGATGTTTAGTCTGTTGTTCATATAGGGCAACCGCGCAGCCCATGTGAGAACAAATCTTTGAAAAAGCGATGATTCCCTCGTGCGTCCATGAAAGTCTTTCGGCATCAAGATTGAATTCAGCGGGGCGAACACGAATCAAGAGCACGGCATCCTTGCCGATATCTTCCAAAGTTCGTTTCTGACCAGGCGCTAACTCCGGAAGTATTTGGGCGACTGAACCCACTTCTAGATCTGAAGGTCTGATGGGGCGGTCACCGGGATCGGTGACAAGTCGGGTGCCGGCTTTCCAAGAAGTCTTACTGAGCTCATTCTTAGGAAGCGGACCCAAGTCGCGTAGCAATACAAGAGGTGAGAGACCAGCTAGCCCCAAAGCAAGTCCGAGAGATCGCTTAATGAATGGCCGACGCCCTAGACCTGCAACACCAGCACGTTCTTTAACGGTTGCAACAAAATCTTCACGGTCAGCATCTTCGGAGCGGAACTCATGTCGTTGTGCCACAACTTCGTTGTCTGGCATAAGTGTGCGAGCCCATTGAATAGCGCCCATACCAATAAAGAAAAGCGAGATCGCCATTCCCATGCCGATACCAAATTGTTTTGCGTTGGTATCGCCCATGACAGGGATGAAGAACCAAACATCTTCGCGAACAAAGATGTAGGAGTAGATAAGAAGGACTGCACCTAGAGCAGAAATGAGGAAGAGTATTGCGACTTTCTTTTCAGCAGCATCGGCAGCTTTAGGATCGTGATCGGCTTTTCGATGTTGATGCTCAGGCAAGCCTGGATCTGGAAACTTTTGGATATCTGTTGTCATGTATTTATCTCGCCTTCGATGCTAACCACACGGCAACGCCGATGAGTATTCCCAAGCCAAATGTCCAAGCAAGCAAACCTTCTGTTACCGGACCAACACGACCAAGAGATGCGCCACCTAGATTTGGTTCAGTCTGAGCTGCCTTGACCCACTTGATAATAGATAACTTCTCAGCAGGTGTAATTGTTTTATCAGAAAACTTTGGCATGGATTGTGGTCCGGTAATCATTGCCTCGTAAATGTATTTCGCCTCAACGCCCATGAGAGTTGGTGCGTACTTCCCTTGAGTAAGAGCACCGCCTTGGCCTGAGAAGTTGTGACACATTGCGCAGTTGTTACGGAAGAGAGTTCCGCCTGCAGATGTACTTCCATCTCGTTCCCAAGTTAGAGATGCTTCATCAACAATTGCTGGTCCAGGAGCGAGAGATGCAACGTAAGCAGCTAGAGCTGCAGTCTGAGCCTCGTTATATAGAGGCTTCTTGCGCATAGCTTGTTGACTCATATCGGCCATAGGCATGCGACCTGTTCCTACTTGGAAGTCGACAGATGCTGCGCCTACTCCAATGAGCGAAGGCGCAATTGATCCACCTTCTGCATTGAGACCATGGCATGAAGAGCAACCCTTAAGGAAAAGTTGTTTACCTTCGGCAATTTGCACACTCTGTGATGTATTCATGGTCGTACTTGTTGCATCTGGAGTTGCTTCACTCGCAATTGAAAAAGTTGTTCCGACCGAAAGTAGAGCCACGACCATCAGAGAAGGGGCGGCCCAACGGTGACGGCGATACCGAGAAAGCTTCTTAATACCGTTGCTTGGTGTCATCTCAATCCCTACTTAATGAGATAGATCGCCGAAAAGAGCGCGATCCATACAATGTCGACGAAGTGCCAGTAGTAAGAGACAACGATTGCAGTGGTTGCTTGACGGTGCCCAAACTCTCTAGCTTTGAAAACTCGAACCATGACCATAAGAAATGCAATGAGTCCGCCAGTAACGTGAAGACCGTGAAAGCCAGTAGTGAGATAAAAAACCGAACCATATGCACGGGAAGAGAGGGAGAGGCCTTCACCAACAAGAGCTGCATATTCATAAATCTGACCGCCGATGAAGAATGCGCCCATCAAGAAGGTAAGTGCAAACCATTCACGCATTCCCCACTTAGAGAACTTTAAGAGAGAACCGGTGCGTGCCGGCTGGAATCTTTCAGCTGCAAAGACACCAAACTGACAGGTGACTGATGAGAGAACAAGGACGGTTGTGTTGATCGCAGCAAACTTTATGTTCAACATTTCAGTTGAAGCTGCCCATACCTCTGGACCTTGGACCGCACGAGTGGTGAAATAAATTGCAAAGAGTGCTGCGAAGAACATCAACTCGCTGGAGAGCCAGATGATTGTTCCCACCGCAACAATGTTGGGGCGATTGGCCTTTACATGGCTGCCTGCGTGGCCGGTTGCGGCTGGGGCCGAAGTTGTCATAAGGGGATTATTCCCGATTTGCTCGCTAAAACCGAAAGCCGACGACCCCTAGGGCGGGTTGGTCTGGGTGAAACTCATCACGCAGAAATAGCCCCATTTGCGGGTTAGACTTTGCCCCATGAGCAGCTTGAACATCCTGGTCTATTCCGATGATTCCACCGTGCGCGGTGCAGTTGTATCAGCGCTTGGTCGCCAGGTTGCACCAGACCTCGAACCGCACAAGATTCATGAGTTTGCGACGGCTGCCGCTCTTCGTCTGTATGTCGATTCCAAGAAGCCGGTTGACCTTTTCATCCTCGATGGGGAGAGCGTTCCCGAGGGCGGAATGGGCGTTGCCCGCCAACTCAAAGACGAAGTTTTTAACTGTCCACCGGTGCTCGTAATTACTGGCCGCGCGCAAGACAACTGGCTTGCTTCATGGTCTCGTGCCGAAGACGTGGTTGTGCACCCGATTGATCCATTTACATTGGCTTCGAAAGTTTCACAATTGATTCGTAATCGCACCGCCTCAATCGCCTAAGAAATCAGGCTAATTAAATTTCGGTTTCTTCTCTGGTACACGTTTAAGGAATTGCAACAGATTTTCAACTGTCGTTACATCGTGAGAGCCGAGTCGCTCAATTAATCCATGAAGCACTTCTACAGTCGCTTTTGCATCATCCAAAGCGCGGTGGTTGGGGGAGACTTGGGTGTTAAAGAATTGCGCCAGTGTTCCCAATTTATAGTTCGGGACCTCGTCGTAGCCCACAAGTAATCGCGCCAGACTGACAGTATCTAGAACTCGATACTTAGGCCAGACGTGCCCGGCAGTTTTCGCAGCGGCCTTCAGGAATCCCATATCAAAGGGAGCGTTGTGAGCAACTAAGAAGACATCTGAATGTGACCCCGTGAATTCTAAGAACGAACCAAAGATTGAATGGATAGTGGGGGCGTCGGCGAGCATCGCATCAGTTATGCCTGTGAGATTTGTGATGAAATCAGGAAGCGGAATACCCGGATTTACAAAGGAACTGAATTCACCGACCACCTCTCCACCACGGACTTTCACTGCTCCAATTTCAGTGATGCCATTACCGGCAGTGGGAGCGGCCCCAGTAGTTTCGAGATCGACAATGACGAAGGTAGTTTCGTGTAGTCCTAGCCCGACCTCATCAAAGCCAGGCTGCCACGAGCTCTCAATTTTCTGGTCGCGCCAACTCATAAAGCTAAGGTAATGGGTGCGGGCGACACTTCGGGCCTCATATTGCGAATTTAGATACTTTAAGATTGGTGCATGAGGCAGCGAGCAGAATTTCTTACCCGCTGCATTCGCATTTCTTTGTGCATTCTCTTTATCAATTTCCTCAACGCCCCGTCTTCTTTTGCTGCGCCTACTTGGACGTTGATCTATCAGACCACAAACTCCGCACGTGATGGTTCAGATGTCTTTCAGTATTCCGCTGGATATGGAAAAACAGGGGGAGCTGCGGATACATTCATTGCATCAGGTCAGAATTGGGATGTCATCAAAATTCGCATGGATGCGACGACGGGTGGAACTACATATTCGACCGAAGTTTATTTCGACAAATGGGCCGGAGCGACGATTGCAGGATTGCAGTTACCTGATCATGCAAATCAAAGTGTGATCTCTAAGAATGTGACTAACTTAGTTGTTACCTCTAACTACACCGGTGCCGGTAAAGTGAAAACCGGCAGCTTTGCACTTGGTCGGTTAGAGATGTGGCCCTATAACTACTCACCTGCCTTGTCTGGATTGTCGCCACCAGGAAATGCATCAACTTTTGACTGGGATGACACGATCTCTGTGGTTACAAACGGCCACGGTTCCTATCAAATTCATAATCTCACCGATACCCAAACAATTATCGCTTGGAACATGCATCGCTCTGGTGGACCTGCTGAAATTGGAATGGGAAATAGCACTGGTTCTCATCCTGACTGGACATCCGGTGGAGGAACATGGACAAATACAAATTTCCTCATTCAAGTCTCTGTGGGCATAAGTACCACTTCGGGAACTATCGGAAATCCAACCGCCTCCGGGAATTTCAGTAAGGGTAAGGCGTTGACACTTACGGCAGTTACTAACGGGCCAGGAAAGGTAACTTTCTACACTCGCGGCAAGCGGATTCCGGGATGTGTTGGCGTTCAGGTGGTCGATTACTCGGGATTGTTAAAAGCCATATGCACCATGAAACCAGATACATCTGGCGCGCTGAAAGTTAATGCGAGCTACACGTCTAATACCTCTGCCTATACGAATGCGTCATCTGGCGTTTCTGAGTTCGCTATTGGACGTCGTAGTGGGGCTCGATAATAAGTAAATGGAAGTCTCTTCCCTTTTTGAGCGACCTTGATATTCTCGACCGATGAAGTACGAGAGAGTTTTTGTTCTCAGCCCAGGCCGGGCGGGATCTAAGACCTTTGTTGAGGCCTGTTCTCACTTAACAAATTACTCAACCGCCCACGAATCTCGAGCGGCTCTGCTGGGTGAAGAACGATTCGCATATCCACTTGCGCACATCGAGGCCGATAATCGCCTTACCTGGTTTCTCGGCCCTTTAGGAGATCACTTTGATGATTCGAACGTTCTATATGTTCATCTGAAGCGAGATAAGGAATCCATCGTCGATAGTTTTTTGCATAGGTTGCGTAATAGCGAATATCGGGCATCGATAATTGCCGCATTTGCTCATGGAATTGTAATGAAACCAGGGGATTGGAAACCAGAAGAAGAGATCGAAGTTGCCAGGTTATATGTGTCGACGGTGCAATCCAATATTGAACATTTTCTTCGTGGGCGCAAATCAGTTGTCGTTAACCTCGAGGATGGCGGAGTAAGTTTTCGAGATTTCTTACAGGAGATTTCGGCAGAAGGGGATATCGAGCAATCGGTGAGAACTTGGTTGACCGTGCATAACGCGCGCTAGTTATCGCTTCTTACTCTCTGCTTCTCTCGCTGAAGTTGGTGGACCGTACTGGGCTCGAACCAGTGACCCCCACAATGTCCATGTGGTGCTCTACCGCTGAGCCAACGATCCTTGCTGTCGTGCTTTTATAACGAGGTTATCGTACCTGAAGCACGCTATCCCTCAAAAATTATTTGCCTGCCCGTCCAAAATCATCTTCAATGCGCTCAATATCGTCCTCTGCAAATGATGTCCCTGTTTGAACTTCGACAAAAATAATCTCGTCGGTACCTGTATTAGCTAGGCGATGGAGTACTCCGATTTCGAACTCAACAGTGTCTCCGGGTCCGACTGGGGATTGGACGCCATCAATAGTCACAACGCCAGTTCCTTGAACTATGAACCAATGTTCGGCACGGAATTTATGTCGTTGATAAGAGAGTCTGGCACCAGGATTCATCCAAATGCATTTGACCTTGTGGGTGGCAGATTCCTGCAGTACTTCATAGCGACCCCATGGTCGTTCTGATTTTTCGAGATCCGCCATCTGCTTATCTTCCCTTAGTTCTATCTAAAGTGTCATTGCTTTCTGGTGAAAATGATGGAGGTCGGAACGGGATTTGAACCCGTGTGGCAGGATTTGCAGTCCTGAGCCTCGCCTCTCGGCCATCCGACCTTGTCTTCATCGCACATATGCATTTAATAAAGCGAGTTATTGCCGACTGAGAGCGGACGACCGGGTTCGAACCGGCGACCTGAACCTTGGCAAGGTTCCGCGCTACCAACTGCGCTACGTCCGCGTATTAACTTGTGAGGGAGCAATCTAGCGCAAAATCCCCCCGCCTAACCAATCGAAGGGAATTCTTAAAGATAGCGTTCGCTCATGAACTCGACCCTCGCTCCGCGCTTCTGGATGGATGGGTTGCTGGCTACGGATTTGCTTGAGATATCGCATGATCCTGCGGCTCTAAATTCCCCAGGCTTCTGGGCTGTAATGGCTACATATGAAGGCCAATGGACCTGCGCCAAGTTTGCGACGGTGATTCAGGCTTCGGTTCCGGCCGCCTCGTGGCAGGGAGTAAATACTCCTTGGGTAAGTTCCCATTCGCGCGAGGAATACTTGCAATATGTGGAAGATATTCGAGGCGAAATTCTTGCGGGCAATATCTATCAAGCTAACGCTTGTCGAATTTTGAGCACGGCATTTTCCGGTTCTCTCGATGGACTCTTCCAACAAATCGCGAAGGATAATCCAGCGCCCTACATGGCTTATCTCAACATTCCTGATTGGGAAATTGCCTCGGCCTCCCCGGAACTCTTTATTTCGATAGATGATCAAAGAATGATTACAGGTAAACCCATTAAGGGAACTTCTCGAACGAGAGAATTCGGCGAGAAAGATCGGGCCGAGAACATCATGATTGTGGACTTGATGCGAAATGATTTTGGGCGAATCTGTGAACCCGGTTCGATTACGACGCCACGTCTGCTTGAAGTAGAACAACACCCTGGTCTCTTTCATCTCGTCTCTGACATCCAAGGCAAACTCAGAACTCAATCGCAATGGAGCGAGATAGCCGATGCCTTAATGCCTCCTGGCTCCATTAGTGGGGCGCCAAAAATTGCAGCCATGAAGGAGATTTCTAAGCATGAAAATCTACGTGGGCCCTACTGCGGAGCATTGGGCTATGTACATAATGGAATTGCGAAGTTATCGGTCGGAATTCGGATGTTCTGGCGTGAAGGTACAGGTGATCTGCAATTTGGAACCGGCGCTGGAATAACGTGGGGAAGTGTGCCGCAATCTGAATGGGAAGAGACAGAATTAAAGGCAGCACGTCTTATGTCAATTGCATCTGGAAATTTTCAAGGATGATGAGCTCATGAGTTTCTGGTATCGCGGACAAATCCATCATTCCAATGAAATATCTCTGCCCATTGATTCGATGTCGTGGCAGCGAGGGGATGGAATTTTCGAAACCCTCAGAGTCGTAAATGGAACTCCCTATTTCTTGAGGCGACATCTTGATCGACTTTCTACTTCGTTGGAACGTTGCGGTTTCCCATCCCTGGACCTCGAATATGTGACCAATGCGGCCATTGATTTAGCGAAAAATGGAACTAAGGCACAACTCGAACGAATGCGAATCACTGCCTATCGCGATGGAGAACTAATCATGACTCTAACGGCTAGTAAGCCAAGTGTCGGTTTGCAGCATTTCATGGTGAGCAGAGCGCCGGTTAATAGTGCATCGCTTATGAGTGGCAACAAAGCGGCTTCCTATTTTGAATTTATGCAACAGCGAGCGATTGCGGAAAGGTCGGGATTTGGTGATGCAATTCTGTCGAATATGAACGGCGTGATAACCGAAACGAGTTTGGCAAATCTTCTTCTCGAAATTGATGGAACTTTACGAACGCCAACTTTGGAGTCAGGTGCGCTGCCCGGGATAACCCGTTCACTTATTCTTGAATGGTCACCAGAGATCATTGAAATCGATACCCATATAGATGAACTGAGCAAGGTCACCGCTGCAGCCTCAGTGTCCAGCGTTTTTGGCGTGGTTCCTATCGAATCCATAGAGCATCGAACTCTTGTGCGCTCCGCTAATATCGCTGAAGTGAGTAAGGTTTTTGAAGAGCGCGCTTTAATGAACCCAAGCTATTGAGAGTTATTGGTAACCTAACCCCATGTCCGGGATTTCCATAGAAGTTGATGGAGCGGCTCTAACAGTAGAGGCCGATCAACGCCCGACCCATATTTTTGCCGATCGGCCAGAAGTTGTCGTATGTAAGGTTAATGGCGAGCTCAAGGATTTATGGACCGAACTTGCGGCAGGAGACCGAGTTGAGGGCGTCACCATCGATTCTCCTGAAGGGCTTGCAGTGCTTCGTCACTCCACTGCACACGTTCTTGCCCAAGCTGTTCAAGAAGTTTTTCCTGATACAAAGCTTGGAATTGGTCCGCCGATCACAGATGGTTTTTATTACGACTTTGACCCAGCAAAGCCATTCACGCCGGAAGACTTAGAAAAACTCGAGTCGGCGATGCGCAAGATTGTAAAAGCTGGACAACGTTTCCGCCGCCGAGTTGTTACGGATGATCAAGCACGCACAGAACTTGCACACGAACCATATAAGTGCGAACTCATTGGTTTAAAGTCCACTGCAACTGATGACGAATCCAATGTTGAAGTTGGCGCTGGCGAATTAACGATTTATGACAATTTGGGTCGCGATGGTCAGCCTGCTTGGTCAGATCTCTGTCGTGGACCTCATCTTCCTTCGACCAAACATATTCCTGCTTTCAAATTGATGAGATCCGCGGGTGCTTACTGGCGTGGTTCTGAGAAAAACCCGATGTTGCAACGCATCTATGGAACGGCCTGGCCTTCACAAGAATCCCTTGATTCATATTTGCAATTGCTGATTGAAGCCGAGAAGCGGGATCATCGTCGGCTAGGAGCAGAGCTCGATCTCTTCTCCTTCCCGGAAGAGATTGGTTCTGGGCTTGCGGTATTTCATCCCAAGGGCGGAATTATTCGCCGTGCGATGGAGGACTATTCTCGACGTCGTCACGAAGAAGAAAATTACCAATTTGTCTACTCACCACATTTAACTAAGTCGGCACTCTTTGAAACATCGGGCCACTTGGATTGGTACTCCGAGGGCATGTACCCACCGATGGTGATGGATGAAGAGTTCCATGCTGATGGAACAATTAAACGCCAAGGCCAGAAGTACTACATGAAACCGATGAACTGCCCGTTCCATAATTTGATTTACAAATCAGGGTCACGCTCTTATCGCGATCTTCCGCTTCGCCTCTTTGAATTCGGCACTGTTTATCGCTACGAAAAGTCTGGCGTTATGCACGGCCTCACTCGTGCACGTGGATTTACTCAAGATGATGCTCACATTTACTGCACGAAAGAGCAGATGCCGGGCGAGCTAGATAGCTTGTTGACCTTCGTTTTGAATCTACTCCGCGATTATGGCCTTGAAGATTTCTATCTTGAGCTTTCTACCCGTAACCCAGAGAAATCGGTGGGAGAAGATGCTGAATGGGAGGAAGCAACAGAGGCACTTCGCAAGGCTGCCGAAAAGCAGAACTTACAGCTGGTTATGGATCCAGGTGGAGCTGCGTTTTACGGTCCGAAGATTTCTGTGCAAGCAAAGGATGCGATTGGTCGCACATGGCAGATGTCCACTATTCAAGTTGATTTCCAGTTGCCACAGCGATTCGATTTGGAATACCAATCTTCCGATGGCATCCGTCAACAACCGGTAATGATTCATCGCGCACTTTTCGGTTCGATCGAGCGTTTTTTCGGCGTACTTACTGAACATTACGCAGGAGCCTTTCCTCCGTGGCTAGCTCCGGTACAGGTTCGTGCTATTCCCGTAGCGGACGCTTTTACTCCCTATCTCGAAGGCATTGTTTTAGAGATGCGCAAGTCGGGCATACGCGTTGATATAGATGCCTCCGATGATCGCATGCAAAAGAAAGTTCGTAACGCTCAAATGGAGAAGATTCCATTCATGATGATAGCTGGCGAAGAAGATCAGGCAGCCGGTGCTGTTTCATTTCGCTATCGCAACGGTGAGCAGAAGAATGGAATCTCCATTCAAGATGCAATAGATGAAGTTCTGAAATCCATCGCTGCGCGTATTCAGATTTAAGTGATGACTGACCAGACCCTGACCGGTGGAGCGGGAATGCCGGATCGATGGCAACGTCTATGGGCGCCGCATCGCATGAGTTATTTAACGGGGGAGAACCGTCCGCTACCCGGAAACGAAGTGGAATGCCCTTTCTGCAAAATTCAAAGCTTGTCCGATGAGGACGGTTTGATTGTTGCCCGCGGCCGAGAGGCTTATGTGGTTATGAATTTATATCCCTATAACGTGGGGCACGTTCTCATTTGTGCAAATCGCCATGTCGCTGATTTAACCGAGCTCTCCGACTCGGAGCGCAATGAAATCTCGCAACTCACGGCCCGCGCTATGCAGACGATTCGCAAAGTCAGCACCCCGCAAGGTTTTAACTTGGGTATGAACCAGGGCGAAGTTTCTGGCGCAGGCGTGGCAGCGCATATTCACCAACACGTTGTCCCACGTTGGTTTGGAGATGCAAATTTCATGCCGATTATTGGACAGACAAAAGTCTTGCCTGAACTGCTTTTACAGACGCGAGCAGACCTAGCTGCTCATTGGTAACAGATTTAAATATTGCGCTATCTCGTTAAGGCCAAGACCAGTCTCTGGGATGTATGGCAAGGATGGATAAAGTAAACCTTGCTCGAATGCGCCATCTCCCGCAGCTTCTACTGCTTCCAAAAATTCCTTACGAAATTCGAAGACCAAAACTTTGTGTTCTGAATCGCTATCGCGAACTATTAAGTTCTCCGTTTGAATTTCACGAATCTGTAGCGTATCCAAGTCGATAAGCGCGGCTGGTGACCCATCATCTGAATGTAAAACGAGAAACGGCGTAACGAGCGGATCGAATTGTTTTCCGGCGATTGCACTCATGTCATCAAAATCTAGATCTGCTCCAACTAAATCAGTGATTACGACGATTGAGGGGACGTAAAGTTCTCGAGCTAGCTCCCATGATTTTTGGTCATCGCTACTCGCTCCATGTTGAGCGCTGATTAAAAAGAGTGCAGCATCGCATGCCTCGATTTCACTGCTCTGCCCTCCGAGTAACCTCACGAGCTCCTCGCTGCCGGGCCCTACGGGAAGAAGGCGCAATTTTGGCGCGATAGGCGTGGAAATTAGGTTGCTCATGGGAGGCAAGCCTACGATGGTCTCGATGTTACAAGCTTCTCTACGCGCGCCAGTCACAAAGATAATCACGCCTTTGTGTCGCGGACTCTTGCGATTAGGCATAACTGCAAACGCAATGACGGTTATTGGCTCGGCAGCGACTTTAATTTCTTCAGTCTATTTTTTCGCGCAAGGCAAATTCTTCATCGGTTCAATTGTGGTTACCTTGATTGTTCTCACGGATTTGCTCGATGGGACATTAGCTCGACTCTCTCCGAACGGACCGAGCACGTGGGGTGCGCTCTTGGATTCCACTCTCGATCGCCTCGGTGATTCAGTAATTATTGGCTCACTTCTTTACTGGCTCATTGCTGAAGGTGACGCGTTGATTCCACTAGCACTCATCTCGTTAGTGAGTGGTGGTCTTGTGAGTTACGTAAAAGCGCGGGCTGAATCGCTAGACATTGTATGCAACGGTGGTTTTGCAGAACGAACCGAACGATTAGCGATATTTCTCATTGCCGTAGGTTTTCATGGATTAGGCGTTGACTACATACTTGCGATCGGTTTATGGACGCTTGCCATTGTTTCTACTCTTACCGTTATTCAACGCCTCATGATTGTCTATCGAGCAACCCAATGAAACACATTGCCTATCTCGGATATAGCCTGGGATGGAAACTCGTTCGATTGCTTCCTGAAACAAGTGCCTACCGGATTGCTTACTTTGCCGCTGATTATTTGACCAAGAAAAACGGTAAAGGAGTGCAACGTCTTCGAAAAAATTATGCTCGAATTCGACCCGAGTTATCTGTAGCGCAGCTAGAAGAACTAGTTCAACTAGGAATGCGTTCATATCTGCGGTACTGGATCGACACCTTTAGATTTCCAACGTGGAGTCGTGAGCGAACAATTTCAAGCGTTACAGTCACAGGCGAAGAATTATTGCGCGACCCACTCGCTAATGGAACTGGCGTTATTGTCTCCTTGCCACATGCAGGAAACTGGGATCATGCGGGTGCATATTTCTGCTTTACGGGCGCTCCGTTAGTCACTGTTGCAGAACATCTTGAGCCAGAGAAGTTGTTTCAAAAGTTTTTGGAATATCGCCATTCAATTGGAATGGAAGTTCTCGACCTCAACTCCCGTGCGATTGCAGTACTGGCGCAAAGAGCCAGAGCCGGAAAATTGATTGCGCTAGTTGCTGATCGCGATCTCTCTTCCAGTGGAGTGCCAGTTAATTTCTTCGGGTATCCATCACGGATGCCTGCAGGACCAGCACTGCTTGCGGTACAAACCGGCGCACATCTGATTACGGCCTTTGTTTCTTACACCCAATCCGGTATTCATATTGATTTCAAAGGACCGATATCCGTTCCGCCATTGGGGACTGCAACCGAAAAGGTTGCGCTGATGACTCAGCAAGCAGCCGACAATTTTGCCAGTGGCTTGCGTGAACACACTCAGGATTGGCATATGTTGCAACGCATCTGGGTGGATGAAGATTTTAAGGAACGCTCATGATCGATAGACGGTTGAATATTGGGATGGTCTGTCCATACGGATGGGACACTCCTGGTGGAGTGCAGATCCATATTAAGGAGCTGGCAGAGCACCTGCTCTCGTTAGGACATTCCGTATCAGTTCTTGCTCCAGTAAGTGATGAATCCGCGATAGTAGAACCGTGGCTGGTTTCGGCAGGACGTCCGATTCCAATTCCATATAACGGAGCAGTCGCGCGAATTCTTTTTGGCCCGCTTGCTTCATCAAGAGTCAAGCAGTGGATTAGTTCCCATTCCTTTGATCTTCTGCATGTACATGAGGCGGTTATTCCATCCCTCTCGCTGCTTGCCTCGTGGGCTGCCGACGGAGCGATCGTCGCTACCTTTCACGCCGCGGCGAGCAAACAGAAAGCGGTCTATGCAATCGGTCCCATTCTTGAACCGGTCATGGAGAAATTGACCGCAAAAATTGCAGTGAGTGAGATGGCGCGTTCCACCCTTAAAGATCACTTCGATACCGAGGCCATAGTTATTCCTAACGGTGTAAACACTTCAAAATTTCATGACAAGTCATACAAACTTGAATGGAAGTTGCCTAACACAATAGGTTTTATCGGTCGATTCGATGAACCTCGTAAAGGGCTGGATATTCTGATCGAGGCGATGAGCAAAATTATTGGAGATATTCCCGATGTTCGCCTTTTGATTGCTGGACCTGGAGATGAAGAGACGCTGAGGAAAAAGATTCCGCAAGAGCTCCTTAGTCACATAACTTTACTGGGCCGATTAAGCGAAGAAGATAAGGTCAAATTCTTTCACTCCATTGCACTGTATGTCGCGCCGAATACTGGCGGCGAATCATTCGGAATCATTCTTGCTGAAGCTATGGCTTCTGGGACTGCCATCGTCGCAAGTGATATTCAAGCCTTTACAGATTTACTTCAAAATGGTCAGAGTGGCGCACTATTTACCTCCGAGGATTCTTCCTCACTCGCCAAAGTCATTACCAATCTTTTGAATAACGAGAAAGAGCGAGAACAACTCATTGAAAGCGGGATAAGGCGCTCACTTGATTTTGACTGGGAGAAGGTTGCTTGCGATATCGTCGATGTGTACGAGATGGCAATGGTCGGAAATGAAGGAATACGGCTTGCCTCCGAGGGTAGAGTGTGGAATCGCTGGCGGGGAGGGGAGTAAATGACGAAGACGCTTATCTTGCTTGCAGCCCTTGTTCTGATCCTTGCCTGGTATCTGTCATTTTTGGCATCGCGTCTTGATCGATTGCATCATCGAGTAGAGACCTCGTGGGAACACTTAGATGCGTTGTTGCAGCGACGAGCGGCGGTTGCGCTAGAGATTGCACACTTTTCTGATATCGATCCGGCAACATCACTCGTGTTGACGGCCTCTGCATATCAAGCGCGCGAGGCCAGCATTTTAGAGCGTAGTGAATCTGAAAGTAGCCTCTCGGAGGTATTGAAACTTTTTCTTGGGGCAGGGGAGGAAGAAATCCTCAACCCAGAACTATCCCGCGAACTGCGTGAAATCACTGAAAAAATCAGATTTGGAATCACCACCCATTTGGAAGCGGTCAACACGGCGAGAAATGTAAGAAATAAATTTGCGGTAAAGCTCTTTCGATTAGCTGGACATGCGCCACTTCCGGTGAGATACGCCTTTGAGGATGATATTTTATGAAATCAAAGCTCGCGCTTTTCGCCTCCCTGACAGTTTTAGCAGTGAGCGCTTGTTCAGTACCTTTCACCTCAGTAAAGAGTTCTACTGAGCAAGAGATTTCTACAAATATTCTTACCGGGCTTGCGGGCAGCAATGGTCCTGTTCTTGCTGTGAAAATTGATGACACTCCTGAAGCTCACCCGCAGATCGGTTTGGAAGCTGCCGATGTTGTGTACATCGAACAAGTTGAAGGCGGGCTCACTCGACTAGCGGCGATCTATTCTCAATATCCGGAAACTATCCCAACAAGGATTGGACCTATTCGGTCAGCTCGGATAAGTGATCTAGAGATACTTGCACAATATGGCAAGGTTGGATTCGCTTTCAGCGGTGCCCAGACAAAGCTGTATCCGAAAATTAGCGCCGCAAATTTGGTTAATCTCAGCGCCGACCGCCAGCCGGCATCGATATATTCACGAGATACCACCAGATATGCCCCTACTAATATGATTCTTGATCCGGCTGCTCTGCTCACCAAGACCATTACAACCGAAGGAACTTCTATTGATTCCGTGAAGTCGGTTGGCTGGAGCTTTGGGGAGATGAGCAAAGATCCCAAGTTCCTCTCTGCAAACTCAGTGGTGAAAATCCAGGAAGCTGATCTGAGTTGGCCCGCATCTAGTTACCAAATTCGTTGGTCTTCACCCGAGAAGAAATGGCTTATCGACTACCGCCACCAACCAAATTTAGTTGCGGATGGTTCGCAACTATCTGTCGCCACCTTCATTGTTCAAATCGTTTCTATAACTAACTCAGAATATTCAGACAAGGTCGGAGGAATTACGCCCTTCAGCAATACGGTAGGAAGTGGCGTGGGTTACCTCTTACGTGATGGAGCGGCCTTTCCTATTACATGGAGTCGAAATAGCGAGACAGAAGGAACCAGTTTCCGCCTTAAAGATGGTTCGGAAGCAAAGTTTGCGCCAAGCCAGATCTGGATTGCGTTGACCGATAAGGCCCCGGCCTTCATCTATCCGCCAGCACCCACTCCGACCAAGTAGACTTTGGCTCTCATAATTACCTCAGGAGCCTCATGTCTAAGAATTCACAAGATTCAGTTGTCGGCACTTCACGCGTTAAGCGCGGCATGGCTGAAATGCTTAAGGGTGGCGTCATCATGGACGTTGTCAATGTTGAACAAGCAAAGATTGCTGAAGATTCAGGCGCAGTAGCCGTAATGGCACTTGAGCGCGTTCCTGCTGATATCCGCGCACAGGGTGGGGTTTCTCGCATGTCTGATCCTGACATGATTGAAAAAATTCAAGCGGCGGTATCAATTCCAGTAATGGCAAAGGTCCGCATCGGACATTTTGCTGAAGCTCAAGTTTTACAGACGCTAAAGGTTGACTACATCGACGAGTCTGAAGTTCTCACTCCGGCAGATTACGAACACCACATCGATAAGTGGAGTTTCGATATTCCTTTTGTTTGCGGTGCAACTAACCTCGGTGAAGCTCTTCGACGTATTAGCGAAGGCGCCGCGATGATCCGTTCCAAGGGTGAAGCGGGCACTGGTGACGTTTCGAACGCGACAACTCATATGCGCAAGATTGGTGGCGAAATTCGTCGACTATCTTCTATGCGCGAGGACGAGCTCTATGTTGCAGCAAAAGAATTGCAAGCCCCATATGCATTAGTCAAAGAAGTTGCCGAAACCGGAAAACTACCTGTAGTTCTCTTCACTGCCGGTGGAATTGCAACGCCTGCTGACGCGGCGATGATGATGCAACTTGGTGCCGATGGCGTCTTTATCGGTTCCGGAATTTTCAAGTCTGGTGACGCGGCCAAGCGCGCTGCGGCCTGCGTTAAGGCAACGACATACTTCTCAGATCCAAAAATTGTTGCCGATGCCTCACGAGGTTTAGGTGAAGCGATGGTGGGTATTAACGTTGCTGATATTCCAGTTCCTCACCGCCTTGCTGAACGTGGCTGGTAATTCTCGCTTCAATGAAGATTGGCGTTTTAGCTCTACAAGGTGATTTTCGCGAACATATCGCCACGCTTACTTCTTTAGGAATTGATAGTTATGCAGTCAAGACAGTTGAAGAACTAACCAGCGTCGATGCACTTGTAATTCCAGGTGGTGAATCAACGACAATAAGTAAATTGGCCATTGCTTTTGGAATCATGGAACCAATTCGTCTTCGAATTGCGCAAGGTATGCCGGTCTATGGCTCTTGTGCAGGAATGATTCTGCTTTCAAAGAAGATTATCGATGCCGCCTCAGAACAAGAATCGTTTGGTGGTATTGACATCACGGTCCGCAGAAATGCATTTGGACGCCAGGTTGATTCATTTGAATCCAAGCTGGTCGTAAAAGGTATTCCTGGCGAGCCGGTCCAAGCGATATTTATTCGAGCTCCTTGGGTCGAGAGTGCTGGTGTGGATGTAGAAGTCTTAGCTAGCGTGGAGATAGATGGCCAGTCGCATCCGGTCGCCGTTCGCCAGAACAATGCCTTAGCAACCTCGTTCCACCCCGAGATTTCAGGGGATAGCCGAATACATCGATATTTCGTGGAAGAGATTTGCCAGCCAGCGGTGGGGAAGTAGTACCTTTCGTTCCTGGGATTTTTCGCAATATTACTGAGGGGGTTGGACGTGTCAGGCCATTCCAAGTGGGCAACGACCAAGCACAAGAAAGCGATTATTGACTCTCGCCGTGCAAAGAATTTTGCAAAGTTGATCAAGGGAATCGAAGTTGCTGCACGTGGCGGCGGCGCAGATATTTCTGGAAACCCAACGCTTTTCGATGCAATCGCAAAGGCAAAGAAGAATTCAGTCCCGGCAGACAATATTGATCGTGCGATTAAGCGTGGTGCCGGTCTGGAATCGGGCGGCGCGGATTACCAAACAATTATGTATGAAGGTTATGGACCAGGCGGAGTCGCACTTCTCATCGAATGTCTCTCCGACAACCGCAATCGTGCTGCCTCTGAAGTTCGCGTAGCTGTCACTCGCAATGGCGGCAACATGGCAGATCCAGGATCGGTTTCTTACATGTTTAACCGCAAAGGTGTCATCATCGTTAGCAAGGCCAATGGCGTAACAGAAGATAAGGTTTTGGAGAGCGTGCTAGACGCCGGTGCTGAAGAAGTTAACGACCTCGGCGAAGCATTTGAGGTTGTCAGCGAAGCCTCTGATTTGGTCGCCGTTCGTGAATCACTTCAGGCTGCCGGAATTGATTATGAATCTGCTGATACCTCATTTCTGCCAACTCTCTCTGTTCCCCTTGATGCAGAGTCTGCGGCAAAGGTGTTCCATCTCATCGATGCCATTGAAGAGCTCGACGATGTGCAGAATGTCTTCGGTAACTTTGATGTCTCTGACGAAGTTATGGCGAGCCTCTAATTTCTTCCTTCTCATTGTA
>WLRE01000014.1 GCA_009698045.1 Actinomycetota bacterium
CAATATTGATGCAAGAGTCACTGGCTTTATGCGCGGTCCTACTGTTACGCGCTACGAAGTAGAACTTGGTGGTGGTGTAAAAGTTGAAGCTGTCACTGCACTTTCCAAGAATATTTCATACGCTGTTGCAAGCGGTGATGTGCGCATTCTTTCGCCGATTCCAGGTAAGTCTGCGGTAGGAATTGAGATTCCTAATACTGACCGCGAAATAGTGGTTTTGGGCGATGTTTTACGCTCTCCTATCGCAGGCAATGACACACATCCGATGGTGATTGCGTTAGGAAAAGATGTCGAAGGGCAATTTATCTGCGCAAACTTAGCGAAGATGCCACACCTACTTGTTGCGGGTGCGACGGGCGCAGGTAAATCTTCGATGATTAATTCGCTGGTTGTCTCTATTTTGATGCGTGCTACGCCAGATGACGTTCGCTTAGTGATGATCGATCCCAAGCGCGTAGAACTCACCAGCTACGAAGGTATTCCTCACCTTATTGCTCCCATCATTACCAATCCTAAGAAAGCTGCTGATGTCTTAGCATGGGTAGTGCGTGAGATGGATATGCGTTATGACGATCTCTCTAACTTTGGCTTCCGCCATATCGATGATTTCAATAAAGCAGTTCGCGCTGGCAAAGTCACTGTTCCTGCAGGTAGCGAGCGAAATCTTGAGCCTTATCCCTATCTTCTTGTAATTATTGACGAGCTGGCAGATTTGATGATGGTCGCTGCCCGGGAAGTAGAAGAGAGCATTGTTCGCATCACTCAACTTGCACGTGCAGCAGGAATTCACTTGGTTATCGCTACCCAGCGCCCTTCAGTGGATATTGTTACGGGACTTATCAAAGCGAATGTGCCTTCTCGTCTCTCTTTTGCGACATCAAGCTTGGCTGATTCGCGAGTTATTTTGGATACACCAGGAGCAGAGAAGTTGGTGGGTCAGGGCGATGGTCTGTTCCTACCTATGGGAGCAAGCAAAGCAGTTCGAATTCAAGGCGCTTATGTCTCCGAACGCGAAACCGAAGCAATTGTTGCTCACGTAAAATCTCAGATGCAGCCCGTTTATCGCATTGATCTCAACGCTCCACAGAAGGCGCACATCATTGAAGATGACATCGGTGATGATATGGAACTGCTTCTACAAGCCGTGCAATTGGTTGTCTCCACTCAATTTGGTTCAACATCAATGTTGCAGAGAAAATTGCGAGTTGGTTTTGCAAAAGCTGGCCGATTAATGGATTTGATGGAGAGTCGAGGAATCGTTGGTCCATCTGAAGGATCAAAAGCTCGAATTGTTTTGATCACTGCAGAGCAGATGCCGGATGTGTTGGAGTCGCTACAAGGCAATCTTTGACCGTTCATCTGTGCGTGGCCAACAATTCTTGTAATTCAGCCTGAGGCCTGACCGCTAAAGGGTGGTCAGTAAGGGTGATATCAAAAGCTTTCACCTTCTCAACTTGTGTCCATGTATGCACTGGCTTTACCCTTAGCCCCTAGCAGTAACTCAAACCCCCCATTTGAGATGTAAAGAGGCAAAATTGATTAACGAGAACGAAGCAATCATTGAGAGCGCTGAACCAGTTTCAGTGGGACTCCAACTTCGTAGCGCCCGTGAAGTAGCCGGATTTAGCATTGAAGATATTGCAAACTTAACTTTCATTCGCCCTGATGTAATTCGAGATTTAGAAAATGATCGCTTCGAATCTGCCGGCGGCATTGCATATGCGCGAGGACATATTCGCACTATTGCAAAGATAGTTCACTTAGATGCAGATGCGCTCATTCATGATTTCGCTCTTCTTACCGGCGATTTTGACCGTCCAATGATTGATCTACTGACCGAAAATAAAGTCACAACTCCGCACCGGGAATTTCCAAAGATTTCTTATAAGGCGATGTCTGCCGTTGCGGCTGCGGTAGTTGCCGGATTAATTCTGGTTCCAGCAATCGGATCATTTACAGATTCTTCACCTAAGAAAGATCCTGTGGCTACAGCTCCACAGGCCAGTAGTGACGCAGGAGATCTCACTGCTGTTGCAACCAAGAGTTCAGATGTCGTAGTTGTACTCACCGGAGTAAATGGCCAGACCTGGGTCGGCATTACCGATGCTTCTGGAAATCAAATCTTCAGTGGTCGTGTAGTTCAAGACGAAGTGAAGACTTTCACTGATAACCAGCTCCTTTACTTTGTTATTGGAAATGCTGGAGCAGTAAACCTCAACGTCAATGGCGAAGATCTCGGCACCCCCGGCGCTGTCGGTGAAGTTCTGCACTTACAGTTCGCGCCAGGCCAGAGTTCACAGGGCTAACGCCTTAAATCTTTCGATAGACCGATAATTCAACACCTCTACGGGTAGCATGGTGCCGGTGAGCGCATCCATAACAAAAAATAATCGAACTGTCGCTCTCGTGACCCTTGGTTGCGCGCGCAATGACGTGGACTCGGAAGAACTTGCGGGTCGCCTTGCTGCAGACGGCTGGACCTTGGTCGATGATGCTTCGCAAGCCCAAGTCGCCGTTATTAACACATGTGGATTTATCGAGAGTGCTAAAAAGGACTCTGTTGATGCGCTCCTAGAAGCACACTCGCTAAAAGGCAATGGGGTTACTCAAGCTGTTGTCGCAGTTGGTTGTATGGCAGAGCGATACGGCAATGAGCTAGCGACTGCGCTGCCTGAAGCTGATGCCATTCTTGGATTCGATGATTATCAGGATATCTCCGCACGACTCAACACAATTATTTCTGGCGGCTCGATTGCTGCTCATACACCGAAAGATCGCCGAACACTTCTGCCCATTGCTCCGGCCGATCGCGCCGATGCGCGAGCCAAAGATGCAATCACTCGCCCCGCCCCACATGGTCAAGGTGCACGCATTCTGCGCCAGCGTCTAGATAAAGCGCCTATTGCCTCGCTCAAGATTGCATCGGGCTGTGACCGCCGTTGTTCTTTCTGCGCCATCCCCATTTTCCGTGGCTCTTTTATCTCGCGTCGCCCAACTGAGATATTGGATGAAGCTAAATGGCTCGTGGATCAAGGTGCATCTGAGATATTTCTGGTTAGCGAGAACACCACCTCATATGGCAAGGATTTTGGAGATCTCAAAGTTCTCGAAAAGTTGTTGCCTGACATGGCAGCCATTCCTGGCATTGAACGGATTCGCTTGTCCTACCTACAACCGGCAGAGATGCGTCCTTCACTTCTTCAAGCCATGATTAGCATTCCTAAAGTTGTTCCATATTTCGACCTCTCTTTTCAACACGCAAGTGGCACCGTACTTCGCCGGATGCGCCGCTTTGGCGACTCCGAGAAGTTCCTCCATCTCATCGATCAAATTCGCGCACTCTCCCCAGAAGCAGGTATTCGTTCAAATGTCATTGTTGGATTTCCTGGTGAGACGCAAGAGGAGTACCAAGAGCTAGTGGACTTCATCTCTCGGGCTCGCATGGATGCTGTGGGCGTCTTTGGTTACTCCGACGAAGACCAGACCGAAGCGCTGACTCTAGAAAATAAGGTAGAAGAAGATCAGATTCGCCATCGAGTTGAAGAGTTATCTTCTATCGTTGACGAACTCCTTAATCAACGCGCTGAAGAACGTATCGGCCAAAGCGTGCGGGTACTTATCGAAGATGCAGAACTTCAAGAAGGTCGCGCTGAACATCAAGGCCCAGAAGTTGATGGCTCCACCTTCATCTCTTTCACTCCCGGCCGCGCACAATTTAAAGTTGGCGAGTATGTAGATGCCGTTGTTACAGGCACAGACGGGGCAGACCTGATTGCGCAGGCGCTCTAATGCAACTAATTAATCTTCCGAATTCACTCACTATTCTTCGAGTGCTGGCACTGCCCTTTTGCGCCTATGCACTCTTTAAAAATGGCGGCAATGATTCAACCTGGCAAATCATCGCTTGGTGCGGATTCTTTCTTACTGGACTCACCGACTTTCTCGATGGCAAGCTGGCTCGCGCGCGCAAAGAAGTAACCGCCTTTGGTACCTTTCTTGATCCGGTTGCAGATAAAGCAGCTATCGGAACAGCAATGATTGGGCTATCGATTCAAGACAAGCTTTGGTGGTGGGTAACTGCAGTAATTCTGATTCGCGAAATCGCAGTTACCGCTCTCCGACTCTTTGTCATAAAAGGTGGAGTTATTCCGGCGAGCAAGGGCGGCAAACTCAAAGCGATGTGCCAAGGCTTTGGCGTGGGCTTCTATATTTTGCCGCTTCCTACCTGGGCGCACCTCCCAAGAGATCTCTTGATGGCTTTTACTATCGGCATAACTTTGACGACAGGTTTCGATTATTTCAAGAAGGCACTCAAGAAATGAAGAAGAACTCTGTTCTTGCCGAGGAGGTTGTTCGGTTATTAAAAAAGAAGAAGTTGACCCTGGCCAGCGCTGAATCCATTACGGGTGGCGCGCTCGCTGCCGCACTTACTGATATTGCGGGATCTTCTGAAGTATTTCTTGGTGGGATTGTTGCCTACAGCGATCCGGCCAAGACAAAATTTCTCCATGTTGCTAAGCGAATATTGACCAAGCACACCGCGGTCAGCGAAGAGGTTGCACGGACAATGGCCGAATCAGCTCGCGCCGAATTCAAGAGCGATTATGCGATTTCCACAACAGGTGTAGCTGGGCCTGGTAAGGCATATGGCCAAAAAGCGGGGACGGTCTGGATTGCCATAGCCGGCAAGGGCGAAACTGTGGTTATCTCCCTGGCGCTATCGGGGGATCGGGCCGCGGTTCGCCACGCAACTATAGAGAGCGCGTTAGCCACCTTTGCGCGTATCCTTATCCCGTGACTCTTCTCCGTACCCATATCGGAAGCTCCCTTCGCGCTGCGCGCGTTGATCAAGGGCGCACTCTTCGCGATGTCGCTAAAGCGGCCCGTGTCTCACTGGGCTACCTCTCCGAGGTCGAACGTGGTCAGAAAGAAGCGTCCTCTGAACTTCTTAATTCCATCTGCGGAGCTCTCAATCTCTCACTCTCCTCAGTCCTACATTCTGTCTCACTCGCTATAGCAATCACCGAGACTCCTGTACTTACTATTGTTTCTAGCGCAAGTGATGTAGATAGCGGAGTCGAAGCAGCTTAGTCTCGTGACGAGTGCTAAATACGCCCGCCAAATGGCCACCCAACAGCGTTCGCGAATTGCGATTCTGGCTGGCGCTAAGAAAGTTATTGCCGAAGTCGGCGCATACGAATCCAATATGTTAGATATTGCAGCTCGGGCGCAGGTCTCCAGAGCTACGGTTTATAACCACTTTGCAGATAAAGAAGAGATGATTGCAACTCTTCTCGAAAGTGAGGTCGTGCGCCTGATCGATTTAGGAAAGGCAGCAGCAACTCCGCAAGCAGCGCTCTTTGCAATCTCGCGCGCTATCTCTACCGATGAAGCTCTGGCTAAGATGGTCGTAACCGATTCGGCCGATGTCCTTAAATTTGTAACAGTAGGAGATCATCCACTCTGGAAAGTTATCGGGGCCGGCATCACCGAAATCTTCGGCGCTCGCAATGGCTCACTCGTACTCCGTTGGTTTTTAGGGCAGGTGGCATCCCCGCTCACAGAATCTGAATCACGAAGCCAAGCTGAACAACTCAGCAAAGCTCTGGTGTAATTAATGCGCATTACCGAACTCCGCTCTCGCTTGAGCGATTACTTCTCTGACTCCGATACCTACTCCCGCGATATCGTCCATGCCGAACTTGGGGGCAAGACGGTTAATGAAGCCCTCGATCGAGGAGATGAGCCAGGGGATATCTGGAAGGCCGTAATTCGCCACAATCCAGAGATGCCCGAGAAATTTAAATAACCCGCCTGATTACTTTCGGCGTGTCTGGATAGGCCTACTAGCCTTTCGAACAGATGTTCGGTAACCTTGCGCTATTCCGACGCTCGTAAGGCCCACTTGTGGGCTCCTTAGAGCTAAGGGATATGCCCAACCTGAGCGGTTCCACAGTTCCGCGGTAGCCCAGCTCCCGCCGTCAGTGGCCTTCCGTACCTTCAGGACCGTACACAGACGCACGATGAAAGGTTCGAAGATGGCTTCAGAAAAATCTGAAAAGCAGAATGAAAAAGCTAATAGCGACAAGAGCAAGGCCCTAGATACAGCCCTCGCCCAGATTGAGCGTCAGTTCGGTAAGGGTTCAGTAATGAAGATGGGCGATCGCGGCCCAGTTATTCAAGAGGTTATTCCTACCGGCTCTATCGCCTTGGATATCGCTCTTGGAATCGGCGGCTTACCTCGCGGCCGTATCGTAGAAATTTATGGACCTGAATCCTCAGGTAAGACCACTGTTGCATTGCATGCAATTGCCAATGCTCAGCGCGCTGGCGGCATCGCAGCATTTATCGATGCAGAGCACGCACTCGATCCCGAGTATGCACGCAAGCTCGGCGTTGATATCGATGCGCTCTTAGTCTCACAGCCAGATACCGGTGAGCAAGCACTTGAGATCATGGATATGTTGGTTCGCTCCGGCGCTATCGATATCATCGTTGTTGACTCAGTTGCAGCACTTACTCCTCGCGCAGAAATCGAAGGCGAGATGGGCGATTCCCATATGGGTCTTCAAGCTCGTCTGATGTCTCAAGCGCTTCGTAAGATCACTGGCGCACTTCACCAATCCAATACCACTGCAATCTTTATCAATCAGCTCCGCGAAAAGATCGGCGTCTTCTTCGGAACTCCTGAAACAACCACAGGTGGAAAGGCGCTTAAGTTCTACGCCTCAGTTCGCCTAGATATCCGTCGTATCGAAACTCTCAAGGATGGACAAGAAGCGGTCGGTAACCGTACTCGCGTCAAGGTCGTCAAAAATAAGATGGCCCCACCATTCAAGCAGGCCGAATTCGACATTATCTACAGCGTCGGAATCTCACGCGAAGGCTCTCTCATCGACCTAGGTGTAGATGTTGGCGTCGTCAAGAAGGCTGGAGCTTGGTATACCTACGAAGCTGATCAGCTTGGACAAGGTAAGGAGAATGCACGTCAATTCCTTATCGATAATCCAGATCTTGCAAACGATATCGAGTCCAAGATTCGCGCTCACTATGTTCCTGTAACAGTTGATCCTGAACTCGTTGCAGCAATCGATGAAGCAACCGCAGAGGTTGATTTCTAAAAGTTGAAAAAGAGCCAAGATCTAGAAGCTAGCTCCTACTCCGAGTACCAGCAGGCAGAGACCATCGCGTTATATGCGTTGGCACCTCGGGCTCGGAGTAGGGCTGAGCTTCATGCACTTTTATTGAAGCGAGATGTCTCAGAAGAAAATGCATCAGCAGTTCTAGACCAGCTCGAACTTCAAGGCCTGCTCAATGATTTAGAGTTCGCGGGACTCTGGGCAGAGTCTCGCGTACGTCAGAAGAAGCTCTCCAAGCGAGCAATTGCGCAAGAGTTGAAAGTCAAAGGCGTCTCAGCGGATATCATCGAAGAGACTATTGATGGAATTGATGATGAAGATGAATACGCGATGGCCTTTACCTTGGCCGAGCGCAAATATCGCTCCTGTTCACACCTCGATCCTGAAGTTGCCTATCGCCGAATCTCTGGCTTGATGGCGCGTAAAGGCTTTAGCCACAGCATTACCTCGCGCATTATGCGTGAACTACTCGCTTCTTAACTCAACTACGATTAGCGAGTGACTCGCACCTTTGTTGTAGAAACCTACGGATGTCAGATGAATGCCCATGACACCGAGCGGATTTCTGGCCTGCTTCTCGATGCTGGATATGAACAGGCTCTGGCAGGTAGCGATCCTGATCTCGTAGTCTTTAATACCTGCGCGGTCCGTGAAAATGCTGATAACAAGTTATATGGCAATCTCTCTTTCCTTGCCCCGCGTAAGAAATCAGATCCTGGATTTCAAATTGCGGTGGGTGGCTGCATGGCACAGAAGGATCAAGAGTCCATTGTTAAACGAGCACCATATGTAGATGTTGTCTTTGGAACTCACAATATTGGCTCGTTACCCGCACTGCTTGAGCGCGCACGCATTGAAGAAGAGTCCCAGGTCGAGATTAAGGAATCTCTCGAACATTTCCCCTCCACGTTACCTGCCCGTCGCCACTCTGCTTTTAGTGGCTGGGTCTCAGTCTCTGTGGGATGTAACAACACGTGCACTTTCTGCATCGTTCCTGCATTGCGGGGGATAGAGAAAGATCGGCCTGCCAATGACATTCTCACTGAGGTAAAGGCGTTAGTTGATCAAGGTGTCATCGAAATTACATTACTCGGACAGAACGTTAATGCCTATGGCGTTGAACTAGGGGAGCGCGGGGCATTTGCTCGCTTGCTTGCAGATGTAGCAAAAGTTCCGGGTCTAGAGCGAATTCGTTTCATGTCTCCGCATCCAAGAGATTTCACTGACGATGTCATCCAAGCCATGGCCTCACATTCAAATGTAATGCCACATCTTCATATGCCACTGCAATCAGGTAGCGACAGAATTCTTCAAGCAATGCGCAGGTCCTATCGCCGCGATCGATATATGGGAATCATTGAGAAGGTCCGTACTGCAATGCCAGAAGCCACGATCACTACCGACATCATCGTTGGATTTCCCGGTGAGAGCGATCAAGATTTCGAAGATACTTTGAGCCTGGCTCGTGAAGCTAAGTTCCTTGCCGCTTACACCTTCCAATATTCCAAGCGCCCAGGCACGCCGGCCGCCACTATGGATGGACAGATTTCAGATTCAGTAATGCGCGAACGCTACGAGGCGCTCCATAAGTTGCAACAAGAGATCTCGCACGAAGTAAATAAGGTAGTTGTCGGAACCCAGCAAGAAGTTTTGGTCGCCGATCACGTTGGTCGTCATGACGATGAACGGGCTCGCATGACTGGTCGCAGCAAAGATTTCCGTCTCGTTCACTTTGGAATCGATGCCGACAATCCACCTCGAATTGGCGATGCCGTAACGGTTGCGATTACTTCCGCATCACCCAACTTCGTCGTTGCAGAGAACCTCCCTATTCACATTCGCAAAACAGCTGGCGGCGATGCACACGAAGCGCGGATGCGAGAGAGCGGTCCGACTCCGATAATGGTGGGCATGCCTACTTTGGCAACCTTGAAGGCGCGGGGCGATTAATTGCCAAAGCTGATTGTTGTTACAGGCGCGACTGCTACAGGTAAGAGTGATTTAGCAATCTCACTTGCCCAAGAGTTAGGCGCTGAAATTGTTAATGCTGACTCCATGCAGCTCTATCGAGGCATGGATATCGGAACTGCGAAATTATCTTTGGCCGAG
Source organism: Actinomycetota bacterium (assembly GCA_009698045.1). Taxonomy (GTDB): domain Bacteria; phylum Actinomycetota; class Actinomycetes; order Nanopelagicales; family Nanopelagicaceae; genus AAA044-D11. The sequence continues at coordinate 9,249 of WLRE01000014.1, forward strand.
CGGGCGGGGATTCCACATCACTTATTGGATGTGGTCGATGTAGATACAGATGTGAGCGTCTCTTGGTATCAAGAGAGCGCCCGCGCCATCATTGACGCCCTACTCGCGGCTAATAAATCTGTTGTTGTGGTCGGCGGTACTGGTCTCTATATCAAAGCGATTCTCGACGATCTCAATTTTCCCGAAACTGATCCAGCAGTGAGAGCCGCGATTACTACCGAAGCAGAAAAATTGGGCAACGAGGCGATGCACAAGCGCCTTTCCACACTTGATCCGGCGGCTGCACTTGCTATTCCGCAAGAGAATATTCGCCGAGTGATTCGCGCACTTGAGGTAATTGAAATTACTGGCAAGCCCTACACGGCTAATTTACCCAGAGAGGCTTCATCCAAATACCCACACGCAAAACAATTTGGGTTAGTTATGGATCGCGAAACTCTTGATATTCGCATCGATGCCCGCGTTAACCAGATGTGGCAATTAGGTTTTGTTGATGAAGTAGAAACTTTAATTAATCAGGGAATTTTGGATGGCAAGACCGCTCGGGCTGCAATCGGATATGCCCAAATTATTAAGTTGAAACATGGAGAAATGAGTGAGCCCGAGGCAAAGGAAGATACTGCCCGAGCGACGAGGCAGTATGCCCGCAGGCAAGAGACCTGGTTCTCCCGCGATATGCGAATTCAATGGATCAAGCCCGGCGCACCAGAAGAGCGCTTATCCACTGCGCTATCTAGCCTCTAACCTCTATTATCAAATCATGATTGCAACTTATGGCCACGGGACAGAGAATGATTTTCTCCTCATCTTTGATCCCGAAAACCAGATTAATCTCACGCAATCACAAGTTGCTGCGATGTGTGACCGCACTAATGGCTTAGATACCGATGGACTAATACGAATCTCTAAACTCGACGGTAAATGGTTTATGGATTATCGAAATAATGATGGCTCTATTGCCGAGATGTGTGGCAATGGAATTCGCGTGATGGCTAAGTACCTGATTGAAAAGGGACATCAACCTTCTGGAATATTTGGCATTAATACCCGTGATGGAATGAAGTATTTAGCTGTTCCTGATGAGGGTGATATCTCAGTCAACATGGGAAAAGTCGAAGAGATCTATGGTGAGATCCAAGCAGCAGCTAACGGCCACACCTGGGCTGGCTACAACATCAATGTAGGTAATCCCCATGCCGTTGTATTTGTAGATGATGTACTAGATGCCGGCGATCTACTCACTGCTCCCGTTGTTACTCCTGAAGATGAATATCCAGATGGTGTAAATGTTGAGTTTGTTGAGTTTTTAGATAATGGCGAAATCAAGATGCGCGTCCACGAACGCGGAGTGGGCGAGACCCCATCTTGTGGAACAGGAACCTGCGCAGTAGCACTTGCTGCAACTCTCAAGAAAGGGCAGAAACTTCCTAGTCGTTGGATTATCAATCCGCCTGGTGGACGTTTAATTGTAGATATCGACGGTCATAGCAATGCAACTTTGATTGGCCCAGCTGTTATCGGGGTTGACCACGATGTGAGTAAATATTTGTGAGTCCACAAGATCCACTCGATATTGATATTGACACTCTGCTCGCAGAGTCAGCGCGAGTAGCCGCAGAATACGATGCCTCCGAAAATGAGGCAGAGCACTATGAAAGTAACCAGCAAGATTTACAAGATCGACAGGCTCTTCGCCGAATCGCAGGTCTATCGACCGAACTCCAAGACATTTCAGATGCTGAATATCGCCAGCTCCGGTTAGAGAAAGTTGTTCTTATAGGAGTATGGACTGAAGGAACAATCCTGGATGCCGAAAATTCTATGAAGGAACTATCAGCTTTAGCAGAGACTGCCGGCTCACAAGTGATGGATGCGCTCATCCAACGCCGCGATCGGGCAGACCCTTCTACATTTATTGGCTCTGGAAAAGTTGTAGAACTTAAGCAGATTGTCGCCGCAACCGGTGCGGACACTGTTGTTTGCGATGGCGAACTTTCACCTGCGCAACTTCGCAGCTTAGAACAGAAAGTCAAAGTTAAAGTTATTGATCGCACTGCTTTGATTCTCGATATCTTCGCGCAACATGCCAAGAGCCGCGAAGGTAAGGCGCAAGTAGAACTTGCTCAGATGACTTATCTCTTGCCACGCCTTCGTGGTTGGGGTGACTCCCTCTCGCGTCAAGCAGGTGGCATCGGTGGCCGCGGCCCTGGTGAAACAAAGATTGAAACAGATCGTCGCCGTATCAATGACAAGATGGCCAAGCTTAAAAAAGAGATTAAAGAGATGAAAGTGGCGCGCGATACTAAGCGCCAAGAACGAACTCGCCATCAAATTCCATCTGTCTCAATCGCTGGTTACACAAATGCCGGAAAGTCTTCGCTCATGAATCGACTAACCGGTGCTGGCGTATTAGTAGAGAACGCCCTCTTTGCTACCTTGGATCCTACGACTCGCAAAGTTACATCAAACGATGGTCGTATCTACACTCTCTCAGATACGGTGGGATTTGTCCGTCATCTACCTCATCAACTGGTGGAAGCCTTTAAATCCACTCTGGAAGAAGTTGCTGGCTCAGATCTCATTGTGCACGTGGTGGATGGATCGCACGCTGATCCGAAAGAACAGATTCGCGCAGTGCGCCAGGTCATTAATGAAATTGGCGCAGGAGATGTGCTCGAGATTATCGCAATTAATAAATCAGATATCGCTTCACCGGAAGTGATGATGCAGCTCTTGCGAGAAGAGCCCAACAGTTTCGCATTCTCCGCTCGTACCGGCTTTGGGGTAGATACCTTGCTAGCAGCTATTGAAGGTTCACTCCCACGTCCCCGAGTGGAGATCAGCGTAGTGATTCCATTTACTCGAGGCGATTTAGTCTCCGCTATTCACGAACGCGGCCAAATTCTCTCAGAAGAGTATCTACCTGAAGGTACCTCTATCCATGCGATGGTCGATGGCGCTTTAGCGCAGCAAATTTCTGATTTACAGTAAGCACATGTCCGAGCTCCTGCTGATAAATCTCGTAGCCATCGCGCCCGGGTCTGCGGAATACCGCGACTCCATCACGGCGGTGGCAGCGCGAATTAGCGCGGGCGAAGTTATCATCGCACCGCTGGAGAGCTCATACGTATTTCTCTGTGATGCGTTTAATCGTGAAGCGGTATCCAAGATTCACTTTTTGCGAGGAGATGCTCCCGGTACCGCATGTCAGGTAGCAATAGCATCGGCCACAACACTTCAAGGAATAACGCAGCAACTTTCCAGCGCACTTAAATCTTTGGCTGAGACTTTCTGGCCAGGACTTCTAACCTTGATGGTTCGACCTAACGCTGCACTGCATTGGGATTTAGGTGATGGTGGAGTATTAGAGAGCTTTGCCGTCAGAGTGCCAGACCAGGATTTCGTGCGCGAAGTTATTGCGAAAGTTGGACCAGTCGCAATTGCTAGTGCATCTATGAGTGGCCAACCACCATCACTCTCGCTTGCTCAAACATCAGCGCTGCCTGAGGAGATCTCGGTGTACGTAGATGGGGGAGAGTTCGAACTCTCGCTCTCATCCACGGTCGTGGCAGAGACCAGCGCTGGATTTGTTAATTGCACTCGAATTGGAGCAATCTCACTAGAGGAATTGCGAAAAGTTCTTCCCACAATCGGTGCCTCAAACTAGCTCTCCTATTACTCTAGGAACATGTCCAACGAACCCTTTTATGGCCCAGACTTCTCTGCGCTCCAAGCACAAGATCCAGATATTGCGGCAGTACTTCTCAGCGAGCTCAAGCGCCAACGCGAGAATGTTCAACTTATTGCCAGCGAGAATTTCACTTCGCCTGCAGTATTAGCCGCACTTGGTTCAACGCTTTCGAACAAATATGCCGAAGGTTATCCTGGCAAGCGCTATTACGGCGGCTGCGAAGAGGTCGACAAGGTAGAAGAGATTGGCATTGCCCGCGCCAAAGAACTCTTTGGTGCAGAACATGCCAACCTGCAACCTCACTCTGGCGCAAGTGCAAACGTTGCGGTCTATCAGGCATTTACACAACCTGGCGATACTGTCCTTGCAATGTCTTTACCTCATGGCGGGCATTTAACGCACGGCGCTAAGGTTAACTTTTCCGGTAAGTGGTTCAACATTGTTTCTTATGGTGTTCGTCAAGATAACGAACTTATCGACTACGACGAACTCCGCGCGTTAGCAAAAGAGCACAAGCCAAAGATGATCTGCTCGGGTGCCACTGCTTATCCCAGCTTGATTGACTTCCAAACAGTTCGATCAATCTGTGATGAAGTTGGCGCAATTATGTGGGTAGATGCCGCTCACTTCATTGGACTAGTGGCAGGCAAAGCAATTCCCTCACCAGTTCCTTATGCCGATGTTGTTTCATTCACTACTCACAAAGTCTTGCGCGGTCCTCGCGGCGGCATGATTCTTTCTAAGCAAGAGCATGCAGCAGCGATTGATAAAGCGGTCTTTCCTGGAATGCAGGGCGGTCCCATCATGAGTGCTGTGGCCGGAAAAGCGATTGCCCTGAAAGAAGCTGCAACACCTGCTTATCAAAGTTATGCCAAGAACGTAATCAGCAATGCTAAGAGCCTTGCCTCAGCGTTGGAATCAGAAGGCATGCGGGCAGTTTCAGGTGGAACCGAGACTCACCTTGCACTCATCGATATTCGTGCTACCGGTGTAAATGGCAAGGTTGCCGACGAGCGATGTGGCGCATCGGGAATTACACTCAATAAGAACTCCATTCCATATGATCCTGAGAAGCCTGGAGTCACCAGCGGAATTCGCGTCGGAACTGCTGCCACCACAACTCAAGGAATGGGTGCACCAGAGATGAAGAAAATTGCATCTCTTATTGCTCGCGCGATTAAGGATGGCGATGATGCTGGCAAGGCAGCAACAATTCGCGGTGAAGTGCATGCGCTTACCGCAGAGTTTCCTGTTTATCCGCTGAACTAACTCCTCATGCGCGAATATTTGTTGACAGCTGCACTTGCGGCAACGCTCTGTTTTCTCATCACTCCAGTCGTAAGAATTATTGCGATGAGAGCTGGCGCATATGTTGATCCTCGCTCGCGCGATATCCACACCGTAATTACGCCCAGATGGGGCGGCGTCTCTATGTGGGTATCTCTTTCGATCACGCTACTCGTGGTCAATCATCTGCCATTAGTGGGCAAGTCCTTTGGACGTGAATCGACGGGAATCTTTTTAGCAGGAACTTTCATTATGCTCATGGGCGCACTCGATGATCGTTACGATTTAGATGCAATTACAAAGTTTGCCGGCCAAGCATTAGCTGGTGGCATTCTCTTACTGCATGGTGTTCAAATTCTCTGGCTTCCTATCAATGGAATCTTCACGCTGCCACCAAATATCGGACAACTTCTGACCATCCTTTTTGTCATGATTGTCATTAACGCGATCAATTTCGTCGATGGGCTAGATGGATTAGCGACCGGAATTGTGGCGATCTGCGCAACTGCTTTTTTTGGTTTTTCCTATCTCTTAGCAGTGATCAATGGCTTTACTCGCGCAGGGGCGCCTTCACTAATAACAGCAGTCGTCATCGGAATGTGCATTGGATTTTTGCCTCATAACTTCCACCCTGCCCGAATATTTATGGGGGATTCTGGGGCGATGCTGCTGGGCTTACTTCTTTCGGCTTCAGCGATTACTTTGACCGGACAGATTGATGCGAACTCCATCACCAGTCAGGGTTCTAGCTCTACCCTTCTGCCGATTCTTCTGCCCTTCTCAATTCTTGCTATCCCGTTGCTCGATTTAGCGATGGCAATCATTCGAAGACTGCGAGCTGGTCGCTCACCTTTTGCGGCAGACCGCGAACATCTGCACCATCGAATTTTAGATTTGGGAATTTCGCACCGCAGAACGACCGTTATTCTTTATATGTGGACCGCAGGTTTTGCGATTCCGACAGCGATAGCTGCCTTCACGTCGGCGTGGATTGCTGGTCTGGTCGCACTCGCCATCTTCGCGCTCTCACTCGCTTTACTTTTTGAATTCAAGAAGGAGTTATCTCGCATATGAGTTCACCGGCCAAGCCATCGGATGCCCAATTAAATGATCACCTTCTCTGGCGAGGAGCAATCATTCCTTCTGGTGTTGTTGCGCTTCTTTGCGTCGTGATCTCAACCGTAGTTCACCATCAATCAGGTCTTTGGGGCAGCGCATTTGCCTCCATCGTTGTTCTGCTCTTCTTCTCGGTTCACTTATTAGTCTCTCGGATTTCACGCGATTTAGATCCTATGGTCACAATGGCTCTGGCGATGTTCTCCTACTTTGCAAAAGTTCTTCTGGTGGGGGCCCTGCTCTTGGTAGTCACAAAGGCGAGCTCTCCGCAGACGGTAGACCGAGCCAGCTTTGGGATAAGTGCTATCGCCATTACTCTTGCTTGGCTGACCGGGGAGATTCGGGCATTTTTAAAGCTTCGATTCCAGTTACCATTACCCCCTGTTCAATAGCCATCCTGCCCGGCAATAAGAAGGAGAAATTGCATGCCTAAGACACCCAAACTTCCTGGTCGCTCCGATGACAAGGGAATCAATAATGGTGGCGGCCGCTTTGGCGCAGGCAATGAAGAGGGCGCAGCCTGGTCCATCTTCGGATACATCATCTCTGGCTTGCTTATCTGGGGCGGTATTGGCTACGGCCTCGACCGCTGGCTCGGCACCAGCTTTATCGTGCTCATTGGCCTGCTGCTCGGCGCTGGCTCAGGGATTTATCTCGTCTGGCTCCGCTTCGTCAAGAATTGAGCGCCGCAGGGTAACCACCGCCACACGGCACGAGTTTTATTTTTTGCCCATAGCCCAATAGGGTTCGTGTGACTTCCCAAAGTTACGAGCTTGGCCCCAACTACGGTGCCTTTGATCAGGAGAGTGTGTGAGTCAGATAGCGGCCCCAGCTGGCCCCGGCTACGAGCCACCTAGCACTGCGGATTTTAATCTTCCGCCAGTATTCGGCGACTCTCTCTACACAACAAAACCTGTTCTCCTTGTTCTTCTCTCCATCGTCGTTATCTCAATTTTCTTTATCATCGCTTCACGCAAGGCCGCAGTAGTTCCTAGCAAACTTCAATTTTCTGGTGAAATGGTTTACGGATTTGTTCGCAACAACATCGGTCAAGAAATTATCGGCCACGAATTCATGCGCTTCGTTCCATTCCTCTTCACTCTCTTTACCTTCGTTCTTGTAAATAACATCTTCGGAATCGTTCCATTATTGCAATTCCCGGCAATGTCTCACGTTGCCTTCCCATATGTTCTCGCACTCTTTACCTTTGTTATTTTTCACTGGGTAGGAATTAAGAAGCAAGGCTTAGGCAAGTACCTCAAGGGCATTGCATTTATGCCAGATGTTCCTAAAGCGGTTTATATCCTCCTCACACCTATTGAAATTGCAACCTTCTTCTTGGTTCGTCCACTCACGCTCTCACTGCGTCTCTTTGCAAATATGTTCGCTGGCCACCTACTTCTTCTGGTATTTATCACCGGCGGCGACTACATGATTCATGACACCAACCTCTTTATGAAGATCTTGGCTCCCTTCTCTTTTGCAATGGGAATCGGCATGACCTTCTTTGAGCTTATGGTCCAATGCCTACAGGCATACATCATCACTTTGTTGACGGCACTCTTCATCGCAGGAGCGCTCGCCGACGAACACTAGAACCACCAGTTGTACCTAGTTGTACCCAGTTTTACCCCAACCAAATACGAGCAACACATAGGGAAAGGCAACAAAGATGGACGGCACACTCAACCTGGTCGGTTATGGCCTATCTGCAATCGGACCTGCAATTGCAACTGGAATGATCTTCGCCGCTTATATCAGCGGTGTAGCTCGTCAACCAGAAGCACGTAGCGTTCTCCAACCAATCGCATTCCTTGGCTTCGCCTTGGCAGAAGCGTTGGCTCTCTTCGGTCTCGTTCTCGCATTCGTTCTCTAAGCTGACTGCCAGAAATGTCACCACTTATTCGTCTCTCGGAAGAAGCGGCTAACCCGCTTATTCCGCATACCGCTGAGCTGATTGTCGGCACCATTGCCTTCATCCTGCTCTTCTTGGTTATGCGTTCAAAAGTTGTGCCTATGTTTGAAAAAGCATTTGCACTTCGTACTGAAGCAATCCAAGGCGGCATGGAGAAGGCAGAGAAGGCACAGCGCGATGCTGAACAAGCTCTTACCGAGTACACAGCGCAACTAGCTGATGCTCGTGGTGAAGCGCAGAAGATTCGTGAAGATGCACGCGTTCAAGGCGTAGCAATCATCGAAGAACTTCGCACTAAAGCCCAAGAAGAAGCTGCTCGCATCACCGAACTTGCCACTGCTTCCATTGAAGCTGAACGTCAAGCAGCCATTAAGGCACTTCGCACTGAGGTAGGAACTCTGGCAACAGAGTTAGCTTCCAAGATTGTCGGAGAAGCGTTAGATGACCAGGTTCGACAGTCTCGCATTGTCGACCGCTTCTTAGATGATCTGGAGAAGAGCAACTAATGATTCTTATGGGTGGTAGCAGTCGCCAATCTTTGGTGGCTCTTCGTGGAACTTTGGATAAGACCATCTCTGGTCTGGCATCCAAGGATTGCGCTGCCATCTCCAAAGATCTATTTGTTGCACTCCTTGCCGTTGATTCATCAGTAGCACTGCGTCGGGCATTTACTGATCCTGCACGTGATGCCGGCTCTAAGGCAGAACTTCTCTCTGATCTATTCGGAGGAAAGCTCGGCTCCGCAGCCCAATCACTGCTTGCAGCTACGGTTGCGCTTCGCTGGTCTTCATCCATTCAAATGGTTGATGCCATCGAACAGATTGCTGTTGAAGCAGAAGCCTCTGCCGCCAATATTGATGGCGAACTCGATCGCGTGCATGATGAGATCTTTACCTTCAACCGCCTATTGGTTGAAAATCCAGATCTACGTCAAGCATTCAATACCCGCTCAGATTCGCAAGAGCGAAAGATTGACCTCTTGAACTCCATTTTTGCAGGTAAGTTCTCGGCTCATACCGTGACCCTTCTTGCACATGCTTTTAGTGGACTTCGCGGTCGTCACGTCGAGCGCACTGTTGTGGCCTACTCCCATGCTGTGACTGAACGCCTTAATCGCGTTAACGCACATGTTCGTAGCGCAGTTGAATTAACCGATGCACAGAAGAAGAAGTTGAACGATGCGCTCACCAAGTACCTTGGTCAGACCGTTCATCTCAATGTTGAAATCGATCCATCAGTCCTTGGCGGACTCTCTGTTCGCTTTGAAGATGAGATTATCGACGGAACAATCATTAATCGTTTAGCAGAAGCGGGCAGAGCGCTCGCAGTTTAAGTTTCAGGGGCATTGCATTGCCTTTGATTTAGTTAGAAGGAGAGAAAGATGGCGGAACTCACGATCCGACCCGAGGATATTCGCGACGCTTTAACAAAGCATGTTGCTTCCTACAATCCGGGTGCAGCGGCTCGCGACGAGATCGGCACAGTCACACAAGCTGGCGATGGAATCGCTCGTGTTGAAGGTCTACCTTCAACAATGACCAACGAACTATTGAAGTTCGAAAACGGTACTTTGGGACTCGCGCTTAACCTCGACGTACGCGAAATCGGCGTTGTTATTTTGGGTGAGTTCACTGGAATTGAAGAAGGCACAACTGTTCGTCGCACTGGTGAAATTCTCTCCGTACCAGTTGGCGATGGATTCCTTGGCCGCGTCGTCGACCCACTCGGTCGTCCGATTGATGGCAAAGGCGAGATTGTTGCGGAAGCACAGCGCGCACTCGAACTTCAGGCACCTTCTGTAGTTCAGCGCCAACCAGTTAAAGAGCCAATGCAGACTGGTATCAAAGCAATCGATGCAATGACTGCGATTGGTCGCGGACAGCGTCAGTTGATTATTGGTGACCGTCAGACAGGTAAGACTGCAATTGCAATCGATACCATCATCAACCAGAAAGATAACTGGAAGACTGGCGATCCAAAGAAGCAGGTTAAGTGCATCTACGTTGCTATTGGTCAGAAGGGTTCAACTATTGCCTCTGTAAAGGGCGCACTAGAAGAAGCTGGCGCAATGGAGTACACAACAATCGTTGCCTCTCCTGCATCAGACCCAGCAGGCTTTAAGTACTTAGCTCCGTACACCGGTTCTGCCATTGGTCAGCACTGGATGTACAAGGGCGAGCACGTTCTCATTATTTTTGATGATCTTTCCAAGCAGGCAGAGGCTTATCGTTCAGTCTCGCTACTTCTTCGCCGCCCACCAGGTCGCGAAGCGTATCCAGGAGACGTCTTCTACTTACACTCACGTCTGCTCGAGCGTTGCGCAAAGCTCTCCGATGAACTCGGTGGCGGTTCGATGACTGGTCTGCCAATTATCGAA
>WLRE01000015.1 GCA_009698045.1 Actinomycetota bacterium
ATTTCATCTCATTAATCTTGGCGAGTTATATCTGGTCCGAGAAAACTAAACCGGCAACACAGGCAACGCGTTTTCTGATTGTCGGTAATTTCGAGAACGAACTCAAGCGGGCAATCACGCTTGCTACTGGCGTCTGGCGCGCTCGCGACTTAATTCATACTCCATCAAATGTGAAGACTCCGCTCTGGCTTGCCAACCAAGTTAAGGGTTGGGTTACATCTGCAAAGAATCCAGCATTATCAATCTCCATTAAATCTGGAAAAGAACTTGAAGATTTTGGTGGTCTACGTGCAGTCGGAGGTTCATCACCAAAGCCTGGGCCGCGACTCGTTGAAATTTCCTATGCACCACGAGGTTCTAAGAATTGGCCACATGTTGTTCTTGTTGGCAAAGGAATCACCTTTGATACCGGCGGCCTTTCTCTTAAGCGACCCTATGACACCATGATGGCAATGAAGAGCGATATGTCTGGTGCAGCAATTATCGCCACGACAACTCTTGCTGCTGCAGAAATTGGTGTGCACGTTCGCATTACTGCGCTCATGATGTGTGCTGAGAATTCGGTTTCATCTACCTCTCAACGACCTTCCGATGTCATCAAGCACTACGGCGGTACGACAGTAGAAGTCATTAATACCGATGCCGAAGGTCGCCTGGTTCTGGCCGATGGTCTTGCCTATGCCGATCTGGAACTGAATCCGGATTACCTCATTGATGTAGCGACGCTTACAGGTGCTGCCACGCTGTCACTGGGACGCCAATATGCAGCGATGTATTCCAGAGATAAGAAGTTAGCTCATCAACTCTTTGAGCTTGGTGAATCTACTGGTGACCGCGTTTGGCACATGCCACTCATTGATGATTACTCTCCCTCACTGGAGAGTGATATCGCAGATCTCAATCACACTGCGGATAAGGGCAATTTCTCGGCCGGCTCAGTTACTGCCGCTCTCTTCCTTGAAAAATTTGTCGGTAAGCGTAGGTGGGTACATTTAGATATCGCCGGTCCAGCTCGCTCTGAAGCAGATTCCGGAGAGAATGTAAAAGGTGGAACAGCTTTCGGGGTCCGGCTACTGACGCAATGGTTAGCGAGCTTTAAATGATGAATTCATCTCGTGGTGATCAAGTGTCGTTCGCCGAGAACTATCCTCATGAAGATATCTTCATGCAGCAGGCGCGTAAGAATGGAGTGGAACTCGGCGCTCTCGATCCCTCTCCTGCGGTGGGTGCACTCATTGGATTTATGGCTCGAACGGTAAATGCCCAATCTATTGTTGAGATTGGTACCGGCTCTGGCGTCAGCGGACTCTGGGCATTTCATGGTGCAAATCCTGATTCAACGCTGACCTCCATAGATTCAGAGCGAGAACATTTAGGCAGTGCACGTTCCATATTTGATGAGGCCGGAATTTCTGCACAACGTTTTCGTCTTATCAGCGGTCATGCAATTGAAATTGTTGGAAAGCTGGCCGACCATAATTATGACTTAATAATTTTGCGATCCCCAGAGGATCTCTTCGATCTCTCTCAGGAGAGTTTCAGATTGTTAAAGATAAATGGTGCGCTGATTATTGATAACGCAATGGATGGTGGACGCGTGGCCGACCCAACCCAGCGAGATTTTGCAACGATTGCTCGTCGAGATGCGATAAAGGCGATTAAAGAGGATCTGCGATGGAGTTCAGCCCTTCTGCCAGTTGGCGGCGGCGTTCTCGTTGCAACCAAAATTGCTTAATCCAGTAAACTTTCCCGTATGAGTTCTGAAAACACTCCTCCCTCAACACCATGGTGGATTTCTGCAGATGGTTCTTCGCTGACTGGTGCTACCCCTTCTCAACGTCGCCGTGCATCTAAGCGCCCCGTCTCTTTTAACGTAGCAATTGCTATGGCAGTTGTTGCAGGATTAATCGGTGGAATAGCGGGCAAGAGCATAACGACGAGCCAGAACACAAGACTTATTTCTGTTAGTAACACAATTGAACGTAAACCAGATTCCATCGCAGGAATTGCAGCCCGCGTCTCACCTGCCGTGGTCTCTATCAGCGTCACTTCTTCCACAGGTGGAGATACTGGATCTGGGTTCTTTATCAATAGCAATGGCTACATTATGACAAATAACCATGTTGTTCAGGCGGCGGCGGTCGACAACGGCACAATCACAGTCAACTTAGTCAACGGCAAGAACTATGAAGCTAAGATCGTCGGTCGAGATAGTTCATACGATCTTGCGGTACTTAAAATCGAAGTGACTGATGCTCCAGCTCTGACACTGGGCGATAGCGATAAAGTACAAGTAGGAGATAACGTAATTGCGATTGGATCTCCACTGGGTTTAGCGGGCACCGTTACATCAGGAATTGTTAGCGCTAAGAATCGGGCAGTGACATCAGGCGGTGGCACCGGCGAAAGCTCATTTATCAATGCGATTCAGACCGACGCTGCAATAAATCCTGGTAATTCTGGCGGGCCACTAGTGGATCAGTCAGGTGCAGTTATCGGCGTAAATTCTGCAATTGCATCCTTAAGTGCAAGCTATGGCAGTCAAGCAGGCTCTATTGGATTGGGTTTTGCCATACCAATAAATCAAGCGCGCAAGACTGCGGATCAATTAATCAAAAATGGCACTGCCACATATCCCATCGTAGGAATGTCTCTTGATAATCGATACACCGGAATCGGAGCCAAAGTCGTAGATTCACCAGCAGGAATTTTGGCCGGTGGACCTGCCGAGAAAGCTGGAATAAAACCGGGCGACATAATTACTGCAATTGATGGAGTTAATATCAACAACTCTGATGAAGCTATTGTGATGATTCGTTCCCACAATGTGGGAGATAGAGTCACTCTTACCTTTAAACGCGGGAGCGTCACTAAGAAAATTACGGTCACCCTAGTTGCATCTACGGCTTACACAAAGAAGTAGATAGGCTAACCACATGTTCAATATTGGTGCAGGTGAGTTTATTGCCCTAGCGGTGATAGCTCTGATCCTTATCGGGCCTGATAAATTACCTTCGTTTGCTCAGAGTGCTGCCCGGTTTCTTCATAAGATGCGTGGAATGGCGAATTCTGCAACATCGCAACTTCGTGAAAATCTTGGACCTGGGTATGAAGATTTACAGGTAAGCGATTTGCACCCCAAGCAATTCATCAAAAAGCATTTAGATAATTTAGCTACCGAAACAAATGTGGATGTTAATGATCTAAAGAAATCTGCCCAGATCGATCCCGATTTACTATGAGTGCAGAGATCCTCGAGAAGATTCACCAAGCCCTTGCAACTGTCTCCGACCCCGAACTCCATAAACCACTTCCCGAACTTGGAATGGTGGAGTCCATTGAATTTAATGCAGGAACCGCATTACTCAAGATACTTTTAACTATCTCCGGCTGTCCAATGAAAGATCGCTTGAAAGGCGATATTTCTGGAGCGCTCTCTTCGATTCCAGGCATTGAGAAAATCGAGATCAACTTTGGTGTCATGAGTGATGAACAACGTAACAATGTGAAGAAAATTGTTCGTGGAGGCCGCGAGAAATTCATTCCGTTTGCTCAACCTGATTCACTTACTCGAGTAATTGGCGTCGCATCAGGTAAAGGTGGCGTAGGCAAGTCTTCTGTCACCGTAAATCTGGCGGTTGCCGCTGCAGCGCGAGGTCTCAAAGTTGGAATATTGGATGCCGATGTATATGGACATTCCATTCCGCGATTAATGGGAATACTTGGACAGCGCCCTACTTCCATAGATCAAATGTTTATTCCGATTGAGGCTTATGGGGTCAAAGTTGTTTCTATGGAAATGTTTAAGCCAGAACGTTCTGATCCAGTTGCCTACCGTGGCCCTTTGCTTCACCGAGTGCTTGAACAACTTCTGAGTGATGCATACTGGGGCGATTTAGATTTACTACTTCTCGATTTACCTCCTGGCACAGGTGATATTGCAATCTCGCTAGGACAGTTATTACCTGCCTCCGAAATCATCGTTGTCACAACACCACAAGTTGCTGCAGCTGAGGTTGCCGAACGTGCGGGGCGTATTGCCCATCAACTTAAACAACACATCATTGGCGTTGTAGAAAATATGTCTGATACGCCCTGCCCGGGTTGCGGTGAAACACTCTCGATATTTGGTTCAGGTGGGGGAATGGCGGCAGCGCAACGACTCTCTGCTCTGGTTGGCGTAGATATTCCAGTTATTTCCACAATTCCATTTACCCCAATTTTGCGCGAAGGCGGAGATAGTGGCCGACCCATCAGCATTGCTGATCCAGCCTCGCCTGCTAACGCAGCATTCGAGAAATTAGTGGATGCGCTGATGATGAGGCCCAAATCCCTCGTTGGGGTCCCACTAACGCTTCACACTTAATCATTGGCTATCGCCTAAGATTTGCACATGAAAACTTCGCCAGTGACCGGAATCAATACGGTGGCGAAGAAACTCTCCGGCCGCAGTGATTCAGTTCTTGCCCGCAAAAATATTCGCAATTCTCTCGTCTCTGTTGCTGGACTTATTGGTCGTCCAGTTCGCGATGAGAATGGCCGATTAATTGGAAAATTGGTAGATATTGTTGTTCGACATGGCGAAGAGACTTATCCGCCGGTCTCTGGATTAATTGTTCGTGTTGGTCAGAGTAAGTCATTTATTAGTGGGCAACATATCTCTAAATTTACCAACGATGAGATTCGCCTCTCATCCACCAAGATAGACCTCGTTGATTTTCAACGCCGAGAAGGTGAGTCGCTTCTAGATGCGGATGTGCTCGATCATCAAATCGTTGATGTTAATGGTCTTCGAGTAGTTCGCTCCTCTGATCTATACCTTGCACCACTTGATCGAGAGATTCGCGTAGTGGGAGTGGACATCTCTTTCCGCTCCTTCATTCGTAGAATTATTCCTGGCGCGCTAAGTCGACGTCCCACCCCCGAGCACGTCGTGGATTGGGCTTCAGTCGCATCTCTTGCTGATACTTCCGGCGTAGTTCGGACTTCTGGCTCGCGCGCAGTACTTAGCCAACTTCGTGCAGCTGATATTGCAGATTTAATCGAAGATCTAGCTGGTCGCGAACAGAGTGCTCTCATTGAATTACTAGATCCAGAACTTGCAGCGGATGCCCTAGAAGAGATGGAAGATGAAGAACTTCAAGGGTTGCTCCGGGGTCTCTCTGCAGAGCGTGCTGCCGAACTTATCGCGCACATGGAACCGGATGAGTCAGCTGAAGTTTTGCGCGACCTAGATGATGAACACCGTGAATCAATTCTTAATTCGATGGATGCGAAAGTCGCATCTGACCTAAGAGAGCTAGTCTCCTTCGACGAAGCACTTGCTGGCGGAATTATGACAACACACCTGCTTTTGACACATGAAGGCGACACTGTTGGTGCAGCACTCAAAATGTTAGTAGAGAATAAAGAGCGAGATATTTCTGATGGCGTAGTTGTTGTCGATGCTCGCGGACGCCTCATTGATCACATCCAAGTAATTGAGCTCGTAGCAGCTAAATCTTCAGCGCTCTTATCAACACTTATTGGTGCACCGCTGCCAACGGCGGTTCATCCCGATACTCCGCTGAAAGAGGTTATTGAAGAATTTGCTGATAATCGAGGCTCATCAATCATCGTTGTTGACGAGAAGCGCAAGCCAGTAGGTCGTATCTTGGCCGATGACTTGATTGATGCGCTCGTCGCACAAGGCGCATACCGCGGTTTCTCACAAGGAAGCGGAAACTAAGATGGCTGATCCTACGAAAAAGAGATCAGGAATTACTCCGATATCACCTAAGAAAATTCGTATTGCTGCGCTCTTAGCTGTGATGGGTCCAGGAATTATTGCAGGACTCTCCGATGATGATCCCGCAGGTATCACCACATACTCCGTGCTCGGAGCGAATTATGGCTACCAAATGTTGTGGGTATTAGTTGCCTCGACCATTGCGCTCATTCTCTTTCAAGATTTAGGTGCGCGAATTGGCGTTGTTACTCGGCAAGGTCTGATTGGTCTTGTGCGACAGAAGTACGGAGCTCGTTCAGGAACTCTTAGTGCAACCGCGCTGATTGTGGCCAATATCGGAACCATGACGGCAGAATTTGCAGGAATTGCAGCAGCCGGACAACTCTTTGGAGTTTCACGTTATGTCACAGTTCCAGTTGCGGTATTCCTTGTCTCATTTCTTGTGCTTCGTGGCTCTTTTAAGCGCGTAGAGAAAGTTTTCTTTGTTCTGTCAGGAGTTTTTCTAGCGTATGTCATCGCCGGCTTTATGTCCCATCCCAATTGGGGTGAAGCAGTGCGCGGAATGGTTATCCCTACGATGCCATTCACGCAGGATGCAATTTATATCGCTACGGCAACTCTTGGAACAACCCT
This sequence comes from Actinomycetota bacterium, assembly GCA_009698045.1. Taxonomy (GTDB): domain Bacteria; phylum Actinomycetota; class Actinomycetes; order Nanopelagicales; family Nanopelagicaceae; genus AAA044-D11. The sequence continues at coordinate 6,362 of WLRE01000015.1, forward strand.
TGCTCCTTGGGGACTCGCCTTTATTCAATCGTATGCAGTTGATAAGCGCTTAACGCGAGATGATCTAAAACTCTTACGCGTTGATGTATGGACCGGCTCTTTGCTTACCGGCGTCATTGGATTTTTCGTTGTAGTCACATGTGCTGCAACATTGCATCAAAGTAATATCTCTATTACCGATGCATCTGATGCAGCAGCTGCGCTCGAGCCCTTAGCTGGCACATTAGCGAAAGAACTCTTCGCCATAGGTCTTATTGGTGCTGCGCTCTTAGCAGCATCAATTCTTCCGTTATCTACCGCATATTCAGTAAGCGATCTCACCGGTCGCCCGGCTGCATTAGATGATGGACCGCGAGAGGCTCCGCTCTTCTATGCAACTTTCGGTGCAATTACAATTCTCAGTGCAGCACTTATTCTGATTCCTGGTGCACCACTCATTACTATTTTGGTGGTCACGCAAGTAGTTAATGCATGCTTGTTATTACCGTTACTGGGTTATATGTACGGCATTGCAAACGATAAGCGTTTAATGGGCGAATATGCAGCAACCCCGACAATGCGCGCAATTTATGGAGTAATAATTGCGCTCGTCGCAATTTGCGTAAGTTGTATGCTCTGGTTCACCATCAACGGTTAAGGGCGGAAAATTTCTACTGAAGATCACACCAAGCCTCCTGCTGGGCGGGATATCGTCTTACTGACCCTTGGCGTAATTGGTATTGGTACATCAGGTCCAGTGATCGCTCTCAGCACAATGCCGGTCCCTTCTCTTATTTTCTGGAGAAACCTTGGTGGCGCTCTGACCATGCTTCCCTTTGCCCTACGTTTGCAACAATGGAAGACAATTGCGCAGCGCAGAGCCATCTCGCTCTCCGCACTTGCAGGCCTTCTTCTTGCCTCACACTTCATCTGTTTTTTTGCGGCCATGCGTTTAACCAGCGTCGCAGCTGGAGTGGCAATCACAACCATGCAACCTGTGTTTGCAGCAATCTATCTCCGCTTTAAAGGTGGTCATATTCCAAGACGCGCCTGGGTAGGAATGGTTATCGCTTTTGCATCGGTACTTCTCATCACCGGGGTTGATTTACAACTTTCTGTACGCGCTTTTGCCGGCGATCTTCTTGCACTAGTTGGCGCGGGGCTATCGGCAGGCTATGTTCTTGTTGGATCTCAAGCACAAAAAAGCCTTGCTACTTCGACGTACACAACGGTTTGCTACTTCACCTGTGCCCTATCAGTACTTCCTGTTTCATTGATTCTTGGTTTCGAATTATTTAATTTCTCAGCTCGTGAGTGGTGGTTAGTTCTCGCACTTATCGGTGGCGCGCAACTCTTAGGTCATACGATGTTTAATCTCTCACTAAAGAGAGTCTCTCCCGCAGTTGTCTCGCTCGTTGTATTTTTTGAAGTTCCAGTCAGCGCACTATTGGCGGTCTGGTGGATGAATCAGACACCACCATCTGGAACTATTCCCGGCATCATCGGACTCTTAATTGGCTGTGGAGTTTTTGTCTTTCGCGGTAGGTTATCTACGTGATTGACCTTCATACTCATACCAATGTCAGCGATGGCACTGATACCCCTCGAGAGCTAGTTAATAAGGCTCTGGCACAAGGAATTACAGTTCTTGGATTGACTGATCACGACACGGTCGGTGGTTGGGATGAAGCGACATCAGCGTTACGCCCGGGCATAGATCTAGTTCTGGGTTCTGAAATCTCTGCGCAGACTGTTGATGGCATCAGCGTTCATATTCTTGGATTGCTCTTTGATCGGCATAATGCAGAACTTGCACAAATTTTGACTGATACTCGAGACAATCGCATCGGACGGATGGAACGAATTATCTCAAAACTCAATAGTGCTGGGTATGACATCACTATGGAAGATGTTCAAGCCCAGTTATCGCAAGGCGCAACTTTGGGGCGTCCTCACTTAGCCGATGCACTTGTAGCAAAAAAGATAGTCAAGAGTCGAGAAGAAGCATTTAACGAACTACTTCACAATAGTTCCCCACACTATGTTGGGCATTACTCGCCAACGCCTGAGGTTGCCATTGAACATATTAAGAAGGCTGGGGGAGTTGCAATTATTGCTCATCCGTTTGCATCACTTCGCGGTCGCACAATTTCGGTTGAAAGTTTTGCACCACTCGTAGCCGCTGGTTTGGATGGAATAGAGATTGAACATCGCGATCATTCCACCCCAGATCGCCAGCTCTGTCGAGAGATTGTTAATACCTATGGCCTTATCGAGACTGGCTCAAGTGATTATCACGGCACAGGAAAGCTCAACCTCCTTGGAGAGTCCACAACAACTTCTGAAAACTGGGAGATACTTGCGGCACGGGCAACAGGAGGAGAAGTGGTGCGAGCATGAATGACCTAGTAGGTATTTCGGCGGTCACCTTTGGCATCCAAGCGTTTGTGACATTGCTTGTAATTCTTGATCCCCCCGGCGCTACTCCAGTTTTTCTAGCGCTGGTCTCTCATCGTCCAGCGCGTGAGCGCGTTCGCTTAGCATGGCAAGGTGCGGGGGTTTCGCTCTTTGTAATTGTTATCTTTGCACTCTTTGGAAAGTTAATTCTTGATTATCTGCATGTCTCTGTGAATGCACTCCAAGGTGCAGGCGGCCTCTTGCTCCTACTTATTTCACTAGAACTTCTCACCGGCAAGGATTCGGGTACTGAAAAAGCAGCGAATGTGAATGTTGCTCTCGTGCCACTAGGAACCCCGCTACTCGCCGGCCCAGGTGCAATTGTGACGACGATTTTATGGGTTCAAAACGCCCACACAACAAATATGAAAATCACGTTAGCGATAGCAATAGTTGCCGTTCACTGCGTTATTGGCCTAACACTTATGTTCTCAACCAAAATCCTGGGACTTATTAAGGACTCTGGCGTCAGCTTAGCTGCGCGAATTGCAGGTCTCTTACTGGCTGCGATTTCGGTAGAGATGTTAATTCAATCGATTAAGGGCTTCTTTAATCTTTGATTAAAGGCTTGTAAAACCAACGCGACGATCCGCGCTCTCGCCAACCTCCACAAAAGAGATTTTCTGCGCAGCCACAATAACTTGGCGACCACGAGCATCGGTAAGAACAAGCGTTGTTCCCTTATCAAGCGCCGCAGTAACGAGTGCTTGTACGGCAGCAACATCGGAGGTAGTTTCGAAATTGAGTTCTTGATTGCTATCTGAGATTCCGATGCGAACTTCAGCACGGCTTTCGAGGGTGTTCTTCTTAGATGTCATGGCGTGAGTTTAACCTTTTCTATTTATTACTTCTTGTCGAATTATGATGAAGATTTAGGGAATCCGGAGATTCCTCGCCAAATAAGTCCGGAGACAAGTTCGGCGGCAAGTTCACGATTGATCTTTCCATCTCGCTCAAGCCAATGTCTGGCAGATGTCTGTACCGTACCGATGAGCCCAACGGCCAACATCATTGAAGCATCTTTGCCGAGTCCGGTATCCAACGAGATGACGGCGCTAAATGCAGCTGCGCAGTCATAAGTCATACGGTTGAGTCGCTCGTGAACCTGAGGCTCAACGCTCATATCGGATTCGAAAAGGAGCCTAAATGCCTCGCCCTCTCTATTAATGAAATCAAAATATGCCTCAGTTGTCGCTCGAACCCGATCACGATTTTCAGTGGTGGATGCAACAGCTTTTTGAATGTCGAAGATGAGGGAATCGATATGCAGATCAAGAACTGCAAGATAGAGATCTAGTTTGGACGGAAAATGCTGGTAGAGAACGGGCTTACTTACCTTAGCTCGGTCGGCGATTTCATCCATCGCTGCTGCGTGATATCCGGCAGAGGTAAAAACCTCGAGGGCAGCGGTGAGAAGTTGGGCGCGACGTTCATCGCGAGGTAAGCGACCTTTATTGGGATCAGTACTCATTGGGGTAATCGTAGAGTGAAAGTCGGAATTAGACACGCTTTTAACGTTGGTAGATTGCTCTCATGAAATCTGCGCATCGCCTGCTTCTCGTTCACGCCCATCCTGATGATGAGACCATCAACAATGGCGCAACAATGGCTAAATATGTTGCCGAAGGCGCTCATGTCACTTTAGTTACGTGTACTCGAGGCGAAGAAGGTGAAGTACTTGTTCCAGAGCTCTCGCATTATGCCGCTTCCGAAACTGATCAACTAGGCCAACACCGTGAAACTGAACTTGCAGATGCGATGTCTGCTCTCGGTGTGACTGACTTTCGATTTTTAGGAGCACCAGAAAAGAAATGGCGCGATAGCGGAATGATGGGAACAGATCCTAACAACCGTAGCGATGTCTTTTGGAACGCTGATCTCGATGAAGCAGCCGCGGTTTTAGTAAAAATAATTCTTGAAATCCGGCCACAAGTGATGGTCACTTATGATGAAATTGGTGGTTACGGACACCCCGATCATATACAAGCTCATCGAGTCGCGATGCGCGCAGCAGAACTTGCCGCCGATCCGGGGCATAATGCTGGAGATAGTTGGAACATTGAGAAAATTTATTGGAATATAACGCCTCGATCTGTCATCGAGGAGGGTATGACAAAGATGAAAGAATTTGGTTCTGACTTCTTCGGCACTGACAATATTGACGATCTTCCTTTTGTGAAGCCCGATGAACTTGTGACTGCGCTCATTGATGGATCTGCTCATATCGATAAAAAAATGGCCGCCATGCGCGCCCATCCCACTCAAATTGCGCTCGACGGACCATTTTTTGCACTCTCAAATAATTTAGGGAGTGAAATATGGGGACACGAGTATTACACCCTAGTAAAAGGTACAAAGTGTGAACCCTTCGATGACCAAGGTCGGGAAAGCGATCTGTTCTCTGGGATCCTGCAACCTTGAGGTTCACTTGGCTGAGCTCGATATTGACTGGTGTAGTTCTCGGCTTTACGGGAGTAGTTCTACACAATTTTCTGCCGCCAGTTGGCTTTCTTGTAGCCCTACTTATTACTTTCTTGGGAATTCAATTAGTGGGCCAGAAATACGGCACCAGAACCTCAAAGCTGTGGGCGGCACTCGGATGGTTCATTGTTTTCTATAGAGCAGCAACCGTAGGAACAAGTTTTGAACTTCTAATTTACGGAAATACTATTGGCAATCTCTATCTCTTTGCCGGCTTTGCTACGTTGTTGATTGCAGCTGCTTGGAAAGTTAAGTAGCTACCAACTCTGCCCATCAGGAGTATCAAGGACATCGATTCCAATAGCTTGAAGTTTCTCTCGAAGTACATCGCTCATAACAAAATCTTTATTAGCCCGTGCCAGTTCGCGAGCGTCAAGCAGTTCGCGAGCTTCTGTCGAAAGCTCCTCTTCTTGGGTACGGCGTTGTAGGTCCAGTGCAAGGACGCGATCCATCGCTATAAATGTTGCATACTTCTGAGAATCGGTGGCCTCAGATTTTTCTAATGCGCGAAGTTGCAGAATAACTTTCGGAGTATCCAAGTCATTAGCTAGGAAAACTTTGAAATCCGAGATATCTACCTCGATTCTCGGCGCTAGCGCCCATTGGGCAATATTTCTTCGCCATCGTAAAATGGTCTTATTAGCAGCCTCTAGTGCGCTCCAAGTTAGATCCATCTGACTTCGGTAACGGTTCTCCATTAACGCTAAACGCAGAGCTAACGGATCGAGCCCTTTGTTGATGAGATCATTAAGTAAAACAACATTTCCTGCGCTCTTGGACATCTTTCGACCTTCAAAGAGGAGATGCTCTCCGTGTACCCACATCGATACGAGTTCACGATTATGAATAGATGCATTGGATTGCGCCCGCTCATTTTCATGATGCGGGAATCGCAGATCAATTCCTCCTACATGTAGGTCCACGGTTTCACCAAGAAAATGCATCGACATTGCTGAACATTCAATATGCCAACCAGGAAAACCAGCTCCCCATGGTGAAGGCCAAATCATTTCGGTGCGCTTTCCTGCAGCTTTCCAGAGCGCCCAATCCGCATGAAACCTCTTTGCCCCATCTTCGGTGTACTCGTAACGATGACCAGGTTTGAGATCATCGAGCCGATTACCACTTATCGCACCATAGGTTGGAAAGGATTGGGCAGAGAAATAGACCGAACCATCTTCACCTACGTATGCACTTTTGAGCTCTATCAAATGCTCAATGAGCGCTTGCATAAGTTCGATAGATTCACTTGCACGTGGATATCGCTTGGCTTTCGAAATATTTAATCGAGCAAGGTCGGTATGGAAGTGCTCTTCATATTCCCGCGCGATGGTGAAAGGATCCCGTCGCTCGAGCTGAGATTGAGCAAGCATCTTATCTTCTTCAAAATCATCACTCATGTGCCCCACATCGGTAATGTTTTGGACCAAGGTCGCAGAATGACCTAAAAAATTTAGAGTGCGAACGATCAGATCTGAGAGTAAGAATGTCCGCAAATTTCCAACATGTGCATCACGGTAGACAGTTGGACCGCAACAATAAATTCTTACGGAACTTTCGTTGGATGACTCGACCTCAAGGAGAGTTCGGGCCTTGGTGTCAGCGAGAAATAATCCGGTTTTCATCCTTTATATGACCGATATCTATAAATGTGGTGAGCTCGAAATCCTGATGTAGCGTAAAGATGTATCGCGGGGGAGTTAGAAATGTCTACTTGCAGGGCGCTCTTGGTAGAGGGCGAGTTCTTTACTAATTCTCCAAGTAATGGACGAGCCAGACCTTTTCCACGAAACTCTTCTTTAATAAATATTCGGCTAAGGACTGCCCAGCCGTCGGAATCAGCTACTCGTCCTGTTGCAATTAGCTCCGAACGATGTGAGATGCTGATGTATTTAGCAGGATACGCACTCATAATTTTCTTACCAACGCTATCTCCTTGGACCGCGAGCCATTGATCTGAAGGATAATCCTCGACTACAAATGTAAATTCAGCTGCGAGCGGCGGCGTTGGAATATCTAATGTATCTGCGATCAAAATATGTGCATCAATAATTAGCTCCCACCCATCTCGCTCAAGTGCTTCATCTAATTCTGCATATGCAGGAAGGGGCAGATGAAATGTAGGCACAAGCCCGCGTGACTCAAATTCCTTAATTGCATATTGAATCTCTTCCGAATAGGGAAGTAGCGGTTGTCCGAGTGGCAATTTACCAAAAGGAATTATCGAATTGGCGCGATAGGTAAATCCGGAAGAGAGTCGATATCGCCATCCGCCCCGAGTAATAATCTCTTCCGCGGGCCAGGTATTCTCTAGTGATTGTTCAATTTCATTGATTCGAATTGATGTTGGCGCTCCAGTGCCAGCCTTCTGACTGACCGGGCTCACAATGCGCCAAGCGGCGATATGTACCGGATCGAATTTTTCGAGTGACCCATCCTTCTTGCGCACGGAGTTGAGTGCCTCAAGTATTCCCAGGATGTCGCGCAGCCCACCATCTTCTCGTAGGCGAATAGAAACCCTTTGACCTATATCACTCGCAAGGGGAGTGGGACTTTCCATCTTCACTCGTATGACCTCCCAGCCCATTGAATCCCCTTTAGGTACTCTATTATCTCCTCTATTAAAGAGCTCGAATGAAATGGGGTTTAGGCCGTGACCTACGTAATTGCAGAACCTTGCATCGATATCAAAGATAAGTCTTGTATCGAGGAATGTCCGGTCGATTGTATTTATGAGGGCGATCGCATGCTCTATATCCAACCCGATGAGTGCGTGGACTGTGGCGCTTGCGAACCAGTCTGCCCCGTCGAAGCCATCTACTATGAAGATGACGTTCCATCACAATGGAAAGAGTTCGGCGGCATGAATGGTGAGTTCTTTGTCGAACTGGGTTCACCTGGTGGTGCCAGCAAGGTAGGCGCGACTAAAAACGATCCTGCAACCATTAAGGCAATGCCTACTAAATCTGGCGAGTAAAACTGAAACTTCCAGATTTTCCATGGGATGCGCTCGCTCCTTATGGTGCGCGAAGCAGAGAGCATCCAGATGGCGCAATAGATTTATCGCAAGGCACTCCGGTAGATCCCACCCCCACTTTTATCCAACAAGCGCTGATTGAATCAGCCGACTCACCGCGTTATCCCGTCACAATTGGAACGCCCGAACTTCGGGAAGCGATGCGACGTTGGGCAATAGAAATTCTTGGCGCTACTGGAGATTTCGATGTGCTTCCCACTGTCGGCTCTAAGGAACTAGTAGCACTTCTTCCCACGCTACTTGATGCGAGAAAAGTTCTCTATCCCAAGATTGCATATCCGACTTATCTCGTCGGAGCGATGATTGCTAAAGCGCAAGCTATTGAAGTGGATATCGACGCTGCTCTATGGCCGAGTGCAGATTTAGCTTGGGTCAATTCTCCATCAAATCCCACCGGACGAATTGCTACCGAGCAAGAACTTAAATCAATTATTGAATATTCGCGCACTACCCAGACAGTTGTTGCAAGCGATGAGTGTTACCTCGGCTTTCCCGCTAGAGAGGTACAGCCAATTTCGATTCTCAAGGTCGCAGCAGGCAACAATGCTGGACTCCTTGCTGTTCATTCACTTTCCAAGCGATCAAACCTCGCTGGATATCGTGCAGCCTTTATCGTGGGAGATCCTGCCTTAATTGCAACTATCCGCGAAGTGCGTAAGCATGCTGGTTTGATGGTTCCCTTACCTGTTCAGCGCGCGATGACTGTTGCGCTCGCCGATGAAGTCCATGCCCACGAACAAGCCTCTCGATATCGCGCTCGCCGTGCAGTACTACAACCTGCACTCGAGGCGGCCGGCTTTAATGTGGAATTTACAGATGCAGGTCTTTATATCTGGTGTTCGCGGCGCGAACGAGATTGGGATTCCATCGCCTGGTTAGCGGATTTAGGAATCTTGGCTACACCTGGGCATTTTTATGGTCCGGCCGGAGATCAATTCATTCGCGTCGCATTAACGGCCACTGACGCTGATATAAAAATGGCGGCAGATCGAATAAATAAGGCGTTAGTCAGATGAGTTCGGCGATTTTGTTGGTGGGCGGAATGGGAACCAGACTCCAGCCACTAACTTTCAATACCCCCAAACCAATGCTAAGCGTGGCGGGCGTTCCATTTACTGAACACCAAATAATTAAAGCCCGAGAGGCCGGCTTTACTGAAATCGTTCTTGCTACATCCTTTAAAGCCGAACTTTTCGAACCTTACTTTGGCGATGGCGAGCGCTTTGGAATTTCAATTCGCTACGCAGTAGAAAGTGTGCCCCTGGGCACTGGTGGCGCAATTCGAAACGCAGCTTCGATGCTCACTGGTTCTGGGCCGGTAGCAATTTTTAATGGCGATGTTCTAAGCGCGCACGATTTAGCTGCTCAACTCAGTTTCCATGTAAAGAACCAGGCAGATGTGACTCTATATCTAACAGAAGTCCCTGATGCCCGCGCATTCGGAGCCGTTGAATTTGGCGATGATTTTCGCGTCACAGCTTTTAATGAAAAGATGGAGAATCCGCCTACTAATATGATTAATGCTGGCTGCTATATATTTTCACGCGAAGTTATTGATTCAATTCCCGCGCAACAAGTTATCAGCGTAGAACGTGAAACTTTTCCGGGATTGCTTAACGATGGTGCCCGTGTATTTGCATTCATCGATCGAAACTATTGGTTGGACATTGGTAATCCCAGTGCGCTCATGAAAGCAACACGTGACTTGTTATCAGGTGCCATGTATTCAGCGGCCACCCCAGTTTTAAGTGATGGATCATTTATCGCAGCCGGTGCATCGATTGCCGCCACCGCAAAAATTACGAGTTCGGTCATCGGCAGTGGTGCTCAGATTGGCTCGGGGGCAGTCATAGAAGGGTGCCTTATTGGCGCAGGCGCGAGGGTGGGGCAAGAGGTCGTTCTCACTGATTGCTTTGTCGCAGATAGCGCACAAGTGGAGTCAGGGGTCATCGCAGGGGGCAGTTTTCTTGGGTTTCCCCTTAAATAACCCCTTTTTATCAATTTTCTCGTAGCTAGAGCCTTGCACGGACTTGACTTAAAGGCATTACATGCGTGTAATTCACCTATACCGCGAGCCTAATTCGTAGGCGAGCACAGCTTTGAGGAGTACCACCAATGTCCGACTCACGCCCAGTAATACCTGCAGTACTTTCTGGCCTGAGCTCCACTGACAGCGTTGAACTTTCCTGGCAAGAGCGTGCGCTCTGTGCCCAAACTGATCCAGAAGCTTTCTTCCCTGAAAAGGGCGGCTCTACCCGTGAGGCAAAGCGTGTCTGCCTCTCCTGCGATGTTCGCAGCGAATGTTTGGAATATGCCCTCGGCCATGATGAGCGGTTTGGCATCTGGGGTGGACTCTCCGAGCGTGAGCGCCGTCGCCTTAAGCGCCGTTCAGCCTAATTTTCTTACTCCCAGCTTTTGTAGTTATTGGGCGAGAATTACCCCATGGCTGATAACTTCTTCGTAACTGCCGTCATTGTTTCGCATGACGGCGCTACGTGGCTTACAGAATCAATCGCCGCTCTCTACTCTCAATCTCGCGCGGTAGATCGAATAATTGCGGTCGATACAGATTCCCACGATAACTCGGTGAAGTTATTAATTAACGCCGGAATCAATGTTCTACAGGCGCCACGCGATACCGGCTTTGGCGATGCAATAAATATGGCACTCGAAACAACGCCGGCAATCAGCGAGAAAGAAAATGAGTTGCTCTGGATATTGCACGATGACTGTGCGCCGAGTCGAGATGCGTTAGAGAAGTTAATCGCAGAGATTGCAGAGCAGCCACAAGTTGCATTCGTCGGTCCCAAACTTCGCGGTTGGTATGACCGTAGTCATTTACTTGAAGTTGGCATTAGCATCGCAGGAAATGGCGCTCGCTGGACTGGCCTGGAACGTCACGAACATGATCAAGGTCAACACGACGCCCCGCGCCAAGTTCTTTCTGTCAGTACCGCCGCCATGCTCGCTCGTCGCGATGTCTTTGAAGAGTTGGGCGGACTTGATCCAAACCTTGCGCTCTTTAGAGATGATGTGGATTTAGGCTGGCGCGCACGGGTCGCTGGTTTCACTGTTAAATGCGTGCCAGAAGCTTTAGTTTTTCACGTTGAAGCCTCCGCTAACGAACGTCGACCAATTGATGTCTCAGAAGCATTCTTGCACCGCCCTCTTTTACTTGACCGTCGCAATGCTGCGTATGTACTGATGGCAAATGCATCCCTCTGGCAAACACCGTGGATTGCTGTGCAACTTATTAGTTCAGCAATTGTTCGGGCTGTCGGTTTCTTACTTGCAAAGTTGCCAGGATATGCAGCGGATGAAATTGGCGCTGTAGGTTTATTACTGATCAAGCCTGCGGATATCTTTCTCGCTCGACGATTTAGAAAATCTCACCGGCTACTCTCATCGAGTGTCATAAAGCCATTTATCCCGCCACGCCTGAGCCAGATACG
>WLRE01000016.1 GCA_009698045.1 Actinomycetota bacterium
GACACCAACCAAACTCGGTGGGCCTGCAACCTCTATCGGTTCAACTGGTGGCGGCGATGATGACGATGAGAACGAGCGAGATGACGAACGCGATGAAGGCGACGACGACTAAGCGTCTTTACTCGTTCTGCTCTCAAAATATCTCGACCCGAGGACCGAAGCCAAAGTAATTAGCGATCCAATAATTAAGAATCGATTGATCGCTCCGCTATGCGCAGGAACTATCCAATCAAGGAGCAACGCTCCAATTAATTGACCTGTAACTCCAACCAGCCCCCATTTGAGCATTCCGAGATGTTTCAAAATGTATGCAGTAGTTGCGATAAAAATTAAGCCCAGAAGGCCGCCGCTATAAAGCCACCACTGATCCGGCGATGTCGGCAGCGACCCAAAGGGATGTCCAGTCCAAACGCGCACGCCCATAACTAGTGTTAACAACGAACCGCCGACAGTGAAGTTAAACCAAGCCGTGACCAGCGGCCGTTGTGCAACCTGATTAACGCGCGAGTTGAGTGCTTGTTGTAACGAAGTTGCTGCGCCGACGACAATTACAAGAATGATAGGAAAAGCCGCGAACTGCGCCGAGGTGAGATCAGGATAAACAGCAACCATCACGCCAATGAGAGTGATGAGCGAAGAGATTACGCGAAGAGCGTTGATCTTCTTTTTGCCATTGGTTGTTAATCCAAGCTCATCGACAATGAGGGCAAAAATGGTTTGGCCGGCAATGTATGTAATCGTGAAAAGTGCGACGCCAAGAATAGGAACTTGGGTGCTCTGGGTTGCGATAAAAATTGCTCCACCCCACCCGCCTAGAACTTCCCAGGGGCGAAGCGACTTTGTTCGCAGTGCATGAATTACGGCGTGAAAACCCGCGCGCTCGCGCTTGATTCCAAAGACAAGAATTGTAAGCAGGACCCAACCAACATAATTGGAGAAGGCGACGGCAGTTATTCCGTTTTCGACAACTTTAGTTAGTTCACCGGCAACGCGAGATTGAATAGATACAACTGCGCCAGTTATGAAGGCAAGGAAACTAAACACTCAGGGATAGTAGTCGAAGTAAGCGGGCAGTTTCTGTTGTGACTGCGGACCTGGCTGGCGTGATGTACTTGCGCGGGTCAACGAGAGCAGAATCACTGGCCAACGATGAACGAATTGAATCAGTAAAGACATGGTTCAAATGAGTTGCGATATTAACTTTGCGCATTCCAGCTCGAACTGCGCGTTGCAAATCTGCATCGCTGACACCGGATGAACCATGAAGAACGAGAGGAACTCCGACGCTTTCTGCTAACTCTGCGATGAGATCAAAATCGAGCGTGGCATCGCGGGTGGTCATTGCGTGCGATGTTCCGACGGCAACGGCTAATAGATCAACGCCGGTGGCTTCGACAAAGGCCTTTGCTTCGGCGGGCTTGGTTCGAGCCCCTGGCGCATGTACTCCATCTTTGCCGCCAACTTCACCGAGCTCAACTTCAATTGTGACGTTATAGCTCTTGCATAAATCTGCCATCTTCTTGCTGGCAGCGACATTCTCTGCATAATCTAAATGCGAACCATCAAACATCACAGAATCAAATCCTAAATCTAGCGCCTGACGAATAAGTTCTTGATCCTCTGCGTGATCTAGATGAAGGGCCGCAGGGATAGCAGCGCTTTGAGCGATGGCTTGGGTAGCAAGAGCAATTGGTTTAAGGGAGCCGTGATAAGAAACTGCATTCTGACTTATCTGCAAAATTACCGGCAACTGAGCAGATTCTGCGCCCGCTACAAGTGCTTCGGCATGCTCTAGGAGAATGACATTAAATGCACCAATTGCGCCCGCCCCGAATTGGAATTTAGGCGATAACAACTTCAATGCCTAACTTCTCTAACTCTCTCTTCATAGTTGGAGCTATTCCATCATCGGTAATTACCGTATTGATTTCAGCTGCCGGACGGATAATTGCAAAAGAAGAATTAGTGAATTTAGAGGAGTCAGTAACAATGACGACTTTCTTTGAACGACTAGCAATTAAATGATTTACTCGTGCTTCATCTTCGTGGCTAGCACCCGCACCATTTATTGGGTCAAGCGCTTCTACGCCAATGAATGCAATATCAATCATGACGTTGTTGAGAACTTCTTCGGAGAATGGCCCAGTCAGTTCGTAGGATTGTGGACGCGCAACTCCACCGGTAACAACAATCTTTATCTGATGGCGGACCGTAAGTTCGGTAGCAATATTAAGTGCATTTGTAACAACGGTCAGAGCTGGCGGATCTCCAGCATCACCTGCTGCGAAGCGTGAATCTGCAGCAAGAGCTCGAGCAACTTCCGTAGTTGTTGTACCGCCATTGAGACCGACTATTTGATTGCGTACAACCATCGCCGAGGCAACACTTGCAATTCGTTTTTTTGCATCATCGCTCTTTGCTACTTTGTATGTAAGTGGCAAGCTAAAGGATCCACCAGTGGCAGTCGCTCCACCATGAGTGCGGTTAAGTAATTGACGAGCTGCAAGAGCATCAAAATCTCGACGAATGGTGGCGAGTGAGACATTGAGCGCCGATGCCGCCTCTTCTACTTCAAGGCTTCCGCGTTGGACCAAGAGTTCAAGGATGGAGTTGAGTCGATGCTGCTTACTCACGCCCTCACCCCCATCAATCTTGCTTCTTTTGCTCGTTTGGAGTGCTAAGCCCACCTCTTTTCGCGCATAAAGTCAACCAAATGTTCTTTCTTGTTTGGTATGTGAGATTAATAAGCATTTTCGCTCAAAAAGATTGACGAAGTGGCGCAGGAAGTCTTACCGTTGCGCCGTGACTCCTTTTACCGAGCAGACCCATGCGGAGCGTGAAATAGCCTCTCAGCCCGAGATTTGGCGTGCTGTAGCGGAGTTTGCGCCTTCGGTATTCGCGCAGATGCCGGTCAAGGGTGAGCGAATCGCAGTCGTCGGATGCGGCTCTTCCTGGTTTATGGCCATGAGCTATGCCGCGCTTCGCGAGGCGGCCGGTCAAGGCGAGAGCGATGTTTATGCCGGATCAGAATTTAACTATGACCGAAAATACGATCGCATTGTCGCAATTTCTAGATCAGGAACCACCACAGAAATTGTCGAACTCTTAGAGCGAACGAAAACTCCAACAGTTGTTCTGACCGGAGTTGCAGATTCCCCAGTATCGCAACATGCAACATCAACAATTTCAATGCCATTTGCTGATGAGAAATCGGTATTACAAACCAGGTGGGCTACCTCCGCCCTTGCACTATTTCGCGCACATCTCGGTGAAGATATTGAAAAACTTGCTCAGGATGCAGAAGTCGCGCTCGCCGAAGATTTGGGCGATCTAGTAAAAATGAATCAGATAACTTACTTAGGTCGTGGATGGACTATCGGACTTGCTCACGAGGCAGCGTTAAAAACTCGTGAATCTTCACAGTTCTGGTCTGAGGCATATCCGGCACTTGATTATCGTCACGGCCCATTGTCTGTTGCAGAACCTGGTCGCGCAGTCTGGTCATTTGGTGCGCTAGATGCACGACTGACAGCAGATATTCAAGCAACTGGGGCGCTACTCGAAACTAGCACCCTAGATCCGATGGCGCACTTGATTAAGGCCCAACGAGTTGCCGTAACAATTGCGAAAAATCGTGGATTTAATCCAGATTATCCGCGGAATCTCACTCGCTCTATCGTTCTTGCGTAGACTCTTTCCGTGGTCGTCATCGGAATTGATGCAGGTGGAACAGAGATAAAGGCCGGCCTTATACAAGGCTCAAAAATAATTGAATCACAGCGTTTTCCTACCCAGCGTGAGGCTGGGGCCTATCACGCACAAGAACAAGTTCTTCAGGCAGTAGAAACTATGCATAAGAATTTTCCGCAGGCACAAGCAGTCGGCCTAGTTGTTCCTGGCGTTGTTGATGCAGATGCACAAATCGCACGCTACTCAGAAAATATCGGTTGGAAAGATGTGCACTTTGGCAAAATGATTCACGATATAACTGGGTTGCCCGTTGGATTTGGACATGATGTCCGAGCAGGTGGAATCGCGGAATCACTTTATGGGGCAAGCAAAGGCCACGCGAACTCTCTTTTCATGCCTATTGGCACCGGTATTGCAGGTGCGATGATTATTGATGGCAAGCTCGTTGATGATCCGTATGCCGGCGAAATCGGTCATCTCAATGTCGCAAGTGCATATGGGTGCAATTGTGGAGCACACGGATGTTTAGAGACAGTTGCAACCGGTCCTTCGATTGCTCGTATCTATAACGAGCGCAGTGGCCAGCAATTTTCTGGTGCACAAGAAGTTCTCAAAGCAGCAAAAGGTGGTGATCACATCGCACAAGAAGTATGGGCCGATGCCACCCGCGCAATCGGCACTGCTTTGATGGCATATATAAATATTCTCAATCCTGGCTTAATCGTTCTTGGTGGCGGCCTTTCACGCGCGGGAGACGATCTTGTTAATCCGCTTTCTAGTTATATTGATTCGCACCTCACCTTTCAACCAAGACCAAAAATTTGTGTAGCCGAGCTTGGGGATAGCGCCGGAATGATTGGCGCCGGAATTCTTGCCGCTAAGGCGATTGCATGATTATCAATGCAGCTGCTGCAGTAATTGACGGCGAATTAAAAGAATCAGTTTCATTAGAAATTCACGACGGAATCATCGCCGAAATCCGAACTACTCACCCAGCGCCAGATCTCACAATCACCGGCACACTCCTTCCCGGCTTTGTAGATATGCACTGTCACGGTGGGTCTGGCTTTAGTTTTTCAAGTAAAGAGGCGAACGAGATTGATTCGATTCTTTCCTTGCATCAATTGCATGGAACAACCACTCAGTTAGCTAGCCTGGTCACCGAGCCCATTGCTGAGTTAAAGAATCAAATTAGATTTTTAGCGCCCTATGTTCACTCCGGAAAGATTGCGGGGATTCATCTAGAAGGCCCATATCTCTCGCACGAAAAATGCGGAGCCCACAATCCGAGCTTTCTACGTGAACCAGACCTTGCTGAGATTGCCGAACTTTTAGAGGTTGGTGAAGGGACAATCACAATGGTGACCATCGCCCCAGAACTTCCAGGAGCTATTGCTGCTATTGAATTTCTTGCAAGCGAAGGCGTGATTGTTGCTATCGGGCACAGCGCAGCAAGTGCTGCGATTACCAAAGAGGCGATTGATGCTGGCGCTAGTGTTGTAACGCATTTCTATAACGGACTTCCTGCGTTAGATCATCGAGTTCCCAATATCACCTCTCATGTATTGCTCGAGCCCTCTCTTACTCTCGAACTAATCTTGGATGGACTCCATGTTTCCGAGGAGAAGGCATCCGTACCGCTTAACTTAATTCCCCAAAGAGTTGCACTGGTGAGTGATGCAATGGCCGCAGCGGGATCTGATGATGGCGCTTATCAAATTGGTTCGTTAGCGGTAACAGTTAAGGACGGAAAAGCGACTGTAGATTCCACCGGCTCATTGGCTGGCAGTACTTTAACGCTTGATAAAGCCTTTGAGCGATTAGTAGCAGTTCACAAATATTCATTACCGCAAGCTTCCTACGCACTCTCTACTCTTCCTGCGAGAACACTCGGAATCAATTATGCGGGAGAGATTGCAATCGGCTCAATTGCAGATTTTGTGGAAGTCAATAACGGCAAGTTCATTAAAACCCATCGAATGTAGTTAAAGGTAGGATTAGCTCATGAGCAGAATGAGCAATTTCAATATAAGAGTTGCATCGAAGATTACTTCTGCAGTCAGCACGATGTGGTGCGCCTACATTTTTGCTGCGATTGCACTCATCTCTCTTCCGGCTGCCCTTCGGACAGGCGATGCAATTGTGATAGTTGCTTGGCTAGCGCAAACCTTTCTGCAGCTAGTACTCCTCTCTATCATCATGGTTGGTCAGAGCGCTTCATCCAAGAGTTTGGAGCAGACAATCAATGAAACCCACGAAGCCTCACTTGGCGAATTTGAGGTTGCAAAAGAGGCTAGAGCGATAGCTCAACAAGAGTTAGCGGCGCTCAAGATCATTACGGCCGATGTCCACCGTCTATTAAAAGATATTGAAAGTAAAAGTAAATAATGTCCTTAAAAGAACTTCTTGGTCGTAAGTATGTAAAACGACTACTTGTTGCCCGGTTTATCTCTAACTTTGGGAATGGCATGGGTCCTATCGCTATTGCGTTTGGAATCCTGCATCTCGATGGTGGCAACGCAAGCACAATTGGATTAGTTCTTGGCGCGCAGACTTTATCCATGATCATCATGAGTCCATTTGGTGGCGTTCTAGCCGATAAATTTGGTCGAATTCGTATGGTTGCAATCTGCGATATTTGGGGATCACTCGGCCTTATTGTTCAGGCATATTACTTCTCTACAGATCATGTGCCATTAGCGGTAATGCTCATTGCAAATATAAATTTTGGTTTAATGGCAGGTATCTGGTTCCCCGCCTTTTCTGGCGTCTTGCCTGCAGTCGTCGGTGATGAATCTTTGCAAAAAGGTAATGGAATAATCTCTTTTGTATCCAATACTGCGATGATCTCTGGCGCTGCTGCGGCTGGAATTCTTATTAGCGCATTTGGCAGTGCAGTTGCATTAGGTGTGGATGCTCTCTCATTCTTATTCTCTGGATTTATTCTGGTGACAATGGCGCATCTCAATCCGCCCCGCGAGCCGAACTCCCAATCTATGTGGGAGGACTTACGCCATGGCTGGAAAGTCTTTATTTCATATAAATGGATTGCAATTGTTGTCTTCGGCTTCTCTTTCATTCTTATGGTTTGGGCAATGGGAGATAGCGTGATTGGCCCATTGATTGCCGAACAGCATTTCAACGGTGCAAAGTCGTGGTCCTTTGTGATTACATGTGAATCTATTGGTTATTTGGTAGGGGCACTCATTAGCTATCGCATCAACATTAAATATCCGATGCGCTTTCTAATGCTCATAACTTTCTCCATCACAATTTATATGTGGTCGATGGCTTCGCCTATGCCGTTGCAAGTTATTGCACTCTGCGCATTTATGTGGGGCATCTGCCTGGAGCTCTGGGGAACAATCTGGTTCACGGCCATGGTTCGCCAAGTTCCGCGCGAATCCCTTTCTCGAGTCGCCGCTTTTGATGCCATGGGTTCATTCCTGCTCCGCCCCGTTGGATTACTTATTGCAGGTCCAGTTGTTGCCTGGCTCGGAATTCCACGTGCGATGGAGTCGATCGCCCTCTTCAGCGCGGTGGTCATAGGACTGGTTCTGCTCTCTCCATCCGTTCGAAATATGGAGATGCCCACTTCGACGGAGAGCAATCTCTCTCAGTAAACTTTCAGCAACCGCCCCGAAAGTACCAAGATTCAAAGGATTAGATGTTCACATGAAAAAGATATTCACAGGGTCCGTAGCAAAAATCGCTCTAGGGTTCGCTCTTGGCTCAATTGTTGTCGGAGGAGTTGCAACTGCCGCCGGAACTCTCGGCAGCAACGTCGTTAAGGCGTGCGTTGATAATCGAACAAATGCAATTTATGCATCCCCTACCGGTACTTGCTCTAGTACTCGAACTCTCGTCAATCTCGGAGCGCCAGCGGCCACAAATTCTGCACTCGTAAGTTTAAGTTCTGTGGTTCAAAAGGTTTCCCCGACAGTTGTGACTATAAATGTCAGCACCACCAATGGCGGTGGCGACACCGGATCTGGCGCAATTATTAAGACAAGCTCAACCGCATCATGGATCTCGACAAATAATCACGTGATTGATGCTGCAGTGGGCGGCGCCGGCACCATCTCAGTCGAATTAGATAACGGTGAATCCTACGATGCAACAATCGTTGGTCGCGATTCAAATTACGATCTTGCAGTCATCAAAATTAATAAGGGCAATCTTCCTGTGATCGGCTTTGGCGATTCAGTTGCGGCGCAAGTTGGCGACCCGGTTATCGCTTTTGGTTCACCACTCGCTCTTGATCGCACTGTAACTTCAGGAATTGTCTCGGCACTTAACCGCCCAGTTGTAACCGGAACTAGTGGTGCATCAGAATCCTATGTTGATGCAATACAGACAGATGCCGCGATTAATCCTGGTAACTCCGGTGGGCCACTCACTGATGGTGCCGGAAATATGATTGGAATCAATGCTGCTATCGCATCCACCGCTTCAGCTAGTGGACAGGCCGGCTCCATCGGACTTGGTTTTGCAATTCCCTACAATGAAGCGAAGCGAATTTTTGCAGAGATAATTGCAAAGGGATTCTCTACCCGCCCTGTATTAGGAGTCGCTTTTGACAATACATACACTGGCAAAGGTGCGAAAATTAGCCAGCTCACAACTGGTGCTGGATCTGATGCAGCAACTAAAGCTGGGATTCCAGTGGGAATGGTAATCACCTCTATTAATGGAATCCGAATCGCTAACTACACCGCTGCAATAGTTCGAATTCGATCTTTTGCACCGGGTGAAATAATCACCGTAGTCGGCAACCTCAATGGCGGCACCAGTAAGAGTTACACCGTCACACTTGGTTCAGCGGTTTCCAACTAGTTCAAGCGGGAAGTCGGGCTTGTTCAGGTCACTCGTGACTTGTCGAGTTCGACTTTTTCGTACTGTTTGGATGAGACCAAATCTCTGATTCGCTGAAAGCCATCCCATACTTCTACATAACTCGTGGGAAGAGGTGAGATCGCCAATCTGATCTGATTAGGTTGGCGGAAATCCGGAAAGACTAAGGCGAACTTACGCATAGCAACCGCAATCCGCTTAGCCTCTGGATGATAAATAGTTATGTGCCCACCACGAAGTTCGGCCTGACGTGGTGTCATAAGAGTAAAACCTAATTCAGCAAGCCAGGCATCAAAGAGCTCAATCATCATCTGCGTGCCAATTCGACATTTCTCTTCCAGCGCAGTGATAGTTGCTTCTTCAATCATGCTAAACGCAGTTTGTACTGTGCGAAAGCCGAGGATAGGAGGAGTGGCTATATGGAAGCCACGAATATCTTGTGCACGTTCAAAATCAGGACCCATCTCAAATTGATCTGACTGAGCAAACCAGCCTTGAATCGGAACGCGAAGTTCGCTTTGAACTCTCTTATTGACGTATAACCAGCCCGGTGCACCAGGGCCGGAATTTCCGTATTTATAAGTGCAACCCACTGCAAGGTCTACCCCGTTAGCATCAAAATCCATTGCAATAGAACCTGCAGAATGGCTGGCATCCCAGATTGTTAGCGCACCAAATGTGCGTACGTAATCGGTTATTGCCTTTATATCATTACGGGCACCAGATCGATATTGAATTACAGTTAAACATACAAGTGCAACGTCATCTGTCATCACGCTCTCTAAAAGTGCTGGCGTAATGCGTTCGTATTCAGCCTTGCCACCCTCTTCGTTATTAAGCGTCACGAGGTTAAGTCCAAATTTTTCTGCGTATCCCTGCACGACATAGCGGTCAGTTGGAAAGTTTGCAGCATCAATAATTATGGTTTTACGACCAGGGCGGGCATTAAGGGCTGCTCCTACTAATTGATAGAAATTCACAGAGGTCGTATCGCAACAGAGAGTTTGACCAGCGGCAGCTCCTAAGGTCGTTCGACCAATTAAATCGCCAGTGGTCTGTGCTTCATCAATCCAATGCGCCCAACCATCTACAACTTCTGCTCCCCATTCATTGAGAAGAAAGTTGTGAACGACATCAGCTGTCTTCTTTGGCATGCGTCCCAATGAATTACCATCGAGATAACAGACATTTGAATCTGAGATAACAAATTGATCTCGATAATGGGCGAGTGGGTCCTTAGAATCTAAATCCAAGGCGTATTGGCGGTCGGTTACAGACATATCCGTACTGTAATGGTTAGTGCGATTGATGAAATAGGCTTACCTCTATGGCTATTAAGAACCTTCTCAACCTCGAGTCGGTCTCCAAAGCCTTTGATATTCGGCCACTTTTAGCTGGCGTCTCACTCGGAATTAATGAGAGCCAGCGAATCGGAATAGTCGGTCGAAATGGTGGTGGCAAGAGCACTCTGCTCAATGTGATGGCAGGGTTGGAACCAGCAGATTCCGGTCGAGTTTCAGTAGCTGGCGGTGTCACAATTGGAATTCTCAATCAAGTCGACAGCGCAACAGCAGGGGCTTCAGTTCGTGATGTAGTGCTCGGGGACTTGCACAGCCATCAATGGGCGAGCGATGCAAATGTTCGTGAAGTTTTAACCGGTCTCTTTGGCGGCTTTGATGATCACTTACTCGATCGCCAATTTTCAACACTTTCAGGTGGCGAACGTCGACGTGTGAACTTAGCTAAGTTATTGGTGGGCGGCTTTGATTTATTGCTCCTGGACGAACCTACAAACCACTTAGATGTTGAAGGCGTTGCTTGGCTTGCGCGCTATATCACTTCGCAGACAAAGCTCTCGGTTGTCGTAATTACCCACGATCGTTGGTTTCTGGATGAAGTTTCAGAAGAGACCTGGGAAGTAGTGGATGGAAAAGTCCTTACATATGATGGTGGATATTCTGCCTATGTCTTATCTAAAGCAGAACGAGCCCGACAAATATCGGTAGAAGATCAGAAGCGCAATATGTTGATTCGTAAAGAATTAGCTTGGTTGCGCCGTGGAGCTCCAGCCCGTACGGCAAAGCCTAAATTTAGAATCGAAGCTGCCAATACTTTAATTGCAAATGAACCGCCGCCGCGCAATGAGAGCGAACTTCTCAATTTCGCGGCAAATAGATTGGGTAATACTGTTTATGAACTTCACCAAGCTAGTATCGAAATTGGTGGAAAGAAATTGCTTGAAGGGGCTTATTGGAATATTGGCCCTGGTGCACGTATTGGAATTGTTGGAGTTAATGGTTCTGGAAAGACCTCTCTTATCCGCACCCTCTTAGGTCAGATAAAACCGAGCGCCGGTAAAGTCGTTACTGGAGTGACTGTTAAGCCCGCATTCCTTTCGCAGCATCTTGAAGAACTCAATCCCGCTTGGCGTGTACTTGAAGCGGTTGAAAAAGTGGCTAACCATGTTCAACTGGGCAATGGTCGAGAGATGTCCGCCTCTCAACTCTGCGAAAAATTGGGGTTTAATACCGATTCTCAGTGGACGCCGGTTGGAGATTTATCCGGTGGAGAACGCCGCAGACTCCAACTAACTCGTCTTTTGATGGATAGCCCCAACGTCTTACTGCTTGACGAGCCCACTAACGACTTTGATGTCGAGACTTTAACTGCTCTGGAAGATTTGCTTGATTCTTTCGGTGGAACCTTGCTCGTTATTTCGCACGATAGATATTTTCTCGAACGAGTCTGTGACACCTTCGTTGGCTTGTTAGGAGATGGCGAACTTCGTGATCTTCCAGGAGGGATCGATCAATATCTTCAGTTGCGCGCTACCGGCGTCAAGGCCCCGGTTGCAACCAAACAAACGGGTACAAAAGCTTCTATTCTTGAAATTAAAGCGCTGAAAAAAGAGGTAGCTCGTCTTGAACGTGCAATGCAGAAAGCTGACGAGAAAATCCTGCAATTAGAGAACGCTCAAGCCAGCGCTGCTTTTGACCACAGTAAGCTCGCCGAAGTTATGAAAGAATTGTCAGAGGTTAATGTAGAAAAAGTAGAACTAGAAGAGGCCTGGCTTCATGCCAGCCACCAACTAGAGGAGAACGGCAATTAGTCAGAAAACCAATCACGTGAGACTTGAACTGATGGCGGTTCTCACCGGCGTGATGATTGCGGAGCAAGCGCGTGCAAATAGTGAACTATCTATTCGCATTGGAAATAGTGTGGAAGCCGCCTTTGTCTCATTTACCTCAGGTCTAATAATTATTGCAGTAATTACTCTTTTTAATCCGACCATCAAATTAGGTTTAAAGAATTTGCGCACTGCAGTTAAGTCTGGTCAGATGGGAAGCTGGCGACTTCTTGCTGGTGCACTTGGTGGCGCAGCCATTGCTATCTCTACTCACGTCGTTCCACTAATTGGTGTTGCACTGTATTCAGTCGCCACAATCTCTGGGCAGACTGCGGTCTCATTACTTGTTGATCGAATTGGGCTTGCTGGAGGAGAGCGCAAATTAATCTCACTTCGCCGAGTAATTGCCGCACTCATTACAGTTTTAGCAGTTTTAGTCTCTGTCCTCGATAAAATTTCAATTGATAAATTCCAACTTTTTGCAGTAGTCCTAGGATTATGTGCAGGAGTTATCATCGGAATCCAACGCTCTCTCAATGGCTCTATCAATGTCCATTCCAAGGCGAGTTATGCAACCTCACTTCTCAATTTCATCATGGGTTCTACTTTTCTGGCGCTATTAACGCTGGCTCTACTTATTCTTCGTGGGGATGCAATTAATCCTCTGCCAAGTGGACCGTGGTGGATTTATACCGGTGGCGTTGTCGGCGTAATTTATATTGCTATGTCCTCGATAGTTGTTCAACATCTTGGAGTATTAACCTTTGTGCTCTTTAGTGTGGGTGGCCAACTATTAGGTTCGCTTATTTTTGACATTATTGCGCCCACTGAAGGTGCGCACGTCACTGCTTATTTGATTTCTGGAATTGTTATGACTTATATCGGTGTTGTCGTTGGCGGAGAATCACGATTGTTTAAGCGGAACTCTTTACCGCGTTAGCTACAGCCGTCACCACTCGAGCATCAAAAACGCTAGGGACAATAAAGTTCGCATTTAATTGATCGGCTGAAACGCAATCTGCAATCGCAGTAGCGGCCGCAATTAACATCCGGGTTCTAATCTTAGAAATACCAGCGTCTAGTAACCCGCGAAAAATTCCAGGAAATGCGAGAACATTGTTAATTTGGTTGGGCTGATCGCTGCGACCAGTAGCCACAACAGCTGCATATTTACGAGCGATGATCGGATCAATCTCGGGATCTGGGTTAGCTAGAGCAAAGACAATGGATCCAGGTGCCATTGCTGCTACATCAGATTCTTTAAGTACGTTCGGGGCACTGACTCCAATAAATACATCGGCGCCGTGCATCGCAGCAGAAATATCACCACGGAATTCCCCGGGATTGCAATGATCCACAAACCAGGTACGCAAAATATCATCGCCCTCTTTGCTCTCACAGACTAAGCCATCTTTATCAAATCCGACGATATGTGTTGCGCCAGCTTCAACGAGCAATTGCGCGATTGCAGTGCCGGCAGCACCAGCGCCTGACATTACGATTTTTACAGCTGCTAAATCTTTCTTCACTAATTTCAGTGCATTAGTTAGGGCTGCAAGTACGACAATGGCAGTGCCATGTTGATCATCATGGAAAACCGGAATATCTAAGAGCTCACGGAGTCTGCGCTCAATTTCAAAGCAACGTGGAGCCGAGATATCTTCGAGGTTAATACCTCCGTAGACAGGCGCAATTATTTGAACAGTACGAACAATCTCATCTACATCTTGGGTATCTAGGCAGACTGGCCACGCATCTACATCAGCAAAGCGCTTAAAAAGAGCGGCTTTACCCTCCATTACAGGAAGCGCAGCCTCGGGGCCAATATTGCCTAAGCCAAGTACGGCAGATCCATCAGTAACGACCGCGACGGTATTGCGCTTGATGGTGAGACGACGCGCATCGGATTTATCCTTTGCAATTGCTTGCGAGATTCGTGCAACGCCAGGTGTGTAAGCACGCGATAAATCATCACGAGTCTTTAACGGAACTTTAGATTGAATTTCAATTTTTCCACCGAGGTGCAATAAGAATGTTCGGTCACTAACTTTACGGACATTAAGCCCTGGTTGAGCTGCGATTGCTGCTGTGATTAGTTCTGCATGGTCAGCATCAATTGCATCGCAGGTTACGTCGATAACGATCGACTCGAGTTGAGATTCAACAACGTCAAGCGCGGTGATGGTAGCGCCAGCCGCGATAATTGCATTAGTTACTTCGGCAACGGGTTGTGCAGATGGTGGGCCATCAACGCGAATCGTAATTCCGTAACCCGGACTAGTTGATGCCATTTTTACACTACTCCGTAAAGTCGGTCTCCTGCGTCGCCGAGGCCCGGAACGATATATCCCTTTTCATTTAACTTCTCATCTAAAGCACCAGTGACAATCGTGATGGGAACATCGCGTCCAGCAAATGCACTTTCAATTGCAGCGATACCTTCAGGTGCTGCAAGGATAGTGATTGCCGTAATGTCTTTCGCGCCACGCTCTAGCAAGTATTCAATTGCCATTATTAATGTGCCGCCAGTAGCAAGCATTGGATCGAGAATATAAACCTGTCGACCAGTTAAATCTTCGGGTAGGCGATTGGCATAAGTTGATGCTTGCAGCGTCTCCTCATTGCGAACCATTCCAAGAAAGCCAACTTCAGCCGTAGGAATCAATCGCGTCATTCCTTCGAGCATTCCCAGACCAGCGCGCAGAATAGGAACTACAACTGGGCGGGGCTTAGCGAGTACTTCGCCGGTATAGGCAGCAACTGGTGTTTGGATGCTTTTAGAAACGGTAATAACTTCACGAGTCGCCTCGTAGGCCAACAACATAACCAGCTCTTCGGTTAAGCCACGAAAAGTTGGTGAGTTAGTGTTTTTATCGCGCAAAACGGTGAGTTTGTGAGCAATAAGGGGGTGATTGGCAACATGAATCTTCACACCCATACCTTACTCAATAGAAGGCTTGTTTCACAGCGCCATTGGTGCCACCATGTATTTATGAGCGAGGAAATGACGCAGGATTTCGGAGTCATTGCGTGGCACGAAGATGGCCGCTGGACTCTCTCAGAGTTAGAAATTACTCGTGACCTAGGTCATGTTATTGACCAACTCAAAGCACAGCGCACCAATGGTGGCGCAATTGCATTGATCTCCATCGACGAAGAATTCTTTATTGTTGTTCGTTCGCTCGGAACAAAGATGCAGATGATGATTAGCGATGCGACATATGCTCTTGAATATGACATCGCAGCCGAGCTCATCGAAATTTTAGATTTACCGTTTCCGGAAGAGAATGATGAATCTGAACCTGGCGGTGATATTGATTTACTCTCTGACCTAGGTATGAGTGCGATGGAACTAGAAGTTATCTCGTTCGATTCTGATCTCTATCCTGATGAACAAATTGATGCAATTGCCGCCCGGTTAGGTTTTGGAAATGAATTTACTGAGCTATATGAGATGCCATAACGTTGGTCGATAAATACGAATCAGCAATGCAGGCTGCTCTTGAAGTTGCACGGCAAGCTCTAGATACAAATGATGTTCCGGTTGGAGCGATCATTTTGGATGAGTCCGGAAATATTGTCTCCTCCGGATACAACCGACGTGAAGTTGATAGCGACCCCACCGCGCATGCTGAAATTGTTGCGCTTCGAGAGGCCGCAGATATCG
The DNA here is from genome assembly GCA_009698045.1 of Actinomycetota bacterium. Taxonomy (GTDB): domain Bacteria; phylum Actinomycetota; class Actinomycetes; order Nanopelagicales; family Nanopelagicaceae; genus AAA044-D11. The sequence goes on from WLRE01000016.1 coordinate 15,339, forward strand.
CCGGTAATTGGCGGTTAGATGGTCACACTCTGGTTGTCACTCTAGAACCTTGTGCAATGTGCGCGGGTGCAATTGCGCAAGCACGAATTAAGACTGTTGTTTTTGGTGCGTGGGATGAGAAAGCCGGAGCAGTGGGTTCGGTTTGGGACGTTCTCCGCGACCCTCGCGCGCCTTACCGAGTCGAAGTCATTGCCGGCGTTCGCGCTCAAGAATGCGCTGAACTACTCAACACATTCTTTACCGAACTTAGATAACGAGCTCGTACGAAGGATTAAGAATGGTGAGAGCGCCCTCTGCCTCACCGACCATACCTTCGGCGCAGATCGTGGAACCAACTTCCAGACCTTTAATTTCGCGCCGGCCCAAGAATTGAAGAGTGATTCCACCAGTGGAATCCCAAATCTCAACTTCAATCCGAGGTGCACCTCCTGATGGCGCCGTACGAATTGATGTCACATTTCCGCGCACATGCGCACGCTTGCGCCATACCGCTTTAGCGATGGGTTGAATGTTCTCGTCATAGTGACTGATGGCAATTTCTTCTTGGGTCATAGTCAAATCTGGCTTAGCAAGTGGTTTTGGCTCTGATGATTTAATAGGAGCAATCTCGCGCTTACTTTGAACCAAACTCTCCTCACCAGAGAGAATTCTTTCAACATCAAAAGGAACAATTGTTGCAACGACTCGTTCGAGTTGGGAGATAGGCCGAGCAATTTCTTCAGCTGTTTGATCGTGAAGCAGACGTCCAACAAGCGCTGAATAGGAACGTCGAGGTAACAAGAGTGTGAGTTCCACATCTGCCGCCGCTGTTGCGCGAATGGAATAATCCACTGCTGCATTAGGTAAGCGACGATCGGGACAATCAATGAGCTCTAGTTGGACATCAGAGAGCGCAGCATTTGATGCCCAGGCAGCTGAGATTTCTTCAGCACGCCTATCATCAATAACAAAGTGAACTGCACTTAACTTGCGCGGATTGAGGCTTCGCGCATATCGAATTGCTCCAACAGTGGCAATATCTACGCTATCTACTAATACTGTGACATCGTGGCGAGCGATAGAAGTTGCTCGAGATTTCTCTTGTGTCACCTTAAGCGCCGCTTGTTCGGCTCGATATTGACGATTGAGTCTAAGAAGAAGTAAAACCAAAATTGGCGTTATAGCCAAAATAATCCATGCGCCTTCAGTAAATTTGACGACAGAGAAGATAATAATAATGACTAGTGAAATGACTCCAGAGATTAAGTTCACTATATAACTTCGCTGCCAGCCCTTTTCCTTGCGAGTCTTTGCGCGTTTAGCCATACCGAAGCCAACTAATGAAAATCCTGTAAATACGCCGAGGGC
>WLRE01000017.1 GCA_009698045.1 Actinomycetota bacterium
GTTTGAATCCGTTGGCACTAGCAAAGTAGAAATCGTAATTGATCCATGAACTGCTGGTCTCCAATTACAGGTGGCACTAAGGGAGACTGTAAATAAATTTACACATCCCGGACTTCTTTTATTGTTTGCAGAGAAAGTGACTCGGCCTGCAACAGTAGTAGTGGCTGTTAACGCTGTCGTAGAGCGATAAGTTGGTGCAGAAGAGAGAGAAATTGAAACCCCACCTTGAAGCAAATATCGAAGAATGATTACGCCAGCAGCACCCATTGTTCCGTACGCATTTATGGCAACACCACCATTTCCACCACCTGCGCCGCCACCACCTCGATTAACGAGAGGATTTGTAGGTCCTACCGCGTTGGTCCCACCATTCGCGGCACCCGTTCCGCCCGTGGCAAGCGTTGCCGAGGACCAAGAACCTCCAGCTCCACCCGATCCATACATTAATGAATTGATAGACGCTGTTGTTCCCGCTGCGCCATTGCCCGCAACTGCCGTAGATACGTTGGATCCTGCTGCTATTCCGCTTGCGCCGCCGCCACCGCCATTGTTATTCACATCAGTGACAGTGCCACCAGTGAATGCGCCAACTCCGGCGCTCACTCCACCGCTTCGTGAATTTTGACCACCAGCTCCACCGCCACCACCCCGAACAGTCGCTGATGCATCTGAATCGGCAGTACCGCTATTTTCAATTCCGCCGCCACCGCCGCCACCAGAAGCAGTGACTGTTCCAAATTTGGATGTTCCCCCAGCTGATCCGCTACAAGCAACTACGCTGCCATTCCACGTTCCATTACATGCGAGTGATCCACCGGTGTAACCATTCTTAGCTGCGCCACCACCGCCAACAGTAATTTCATAGCCGGTTAAGGGCGTGACCGCGAGAGTTGAATTTTGATAAACACCGCCACCACCGCCACCGCCACCGCCATCAAACCCACCCGCGCCACCGCCACCTACTACAAGTGCGCTCACTGAGGTAACGCCCGCGGGTAGTTGGTATCCCCCGGTTCCATTTAAATAGGTACGTGGAAATGTAACTGTCGCAGCACCAGCTGAAATCACCGTGCTCTTAATATCCGGAAACAAAGGATTCGGTGTACCAAAGGTAGTGAAGTTAAGTAATCCAGTTCTGTCATAGATTGTGGAGGTACTAGTAGTTCCATTGAAGTCCCAATAACTAGCTAAGTTTGAACTCGATGGAGATACCTTTACATTCATATTGTTTTGAATCTCTGATTGAGTGCGTGCAGTAGTCCATACTCTGACCTCATCGATACCACCGGCATACAACTGAGATTGAGGAGAACTGAGATTGCTAGAACCGCTCCATGGGTTGCTACCTAAAGATGTGTAAGAGTTAGCAGGATTGAGAGTGGTCGGCACATTTGTCGCGTCAGAAAGTTGATAGGCCACAGATCCATTGAGATAGAGCGAGAAGGTATTTCCGTTCTTCACATAAGCCACATGCTGCCACTCACCAATGCGTGCATACACGTTGGTATTGATAGTGGACTTCCAACCGCCGCTATTGAAAATAAATTGATAGGTTCCATTGTTCACTTGATATTGAAAGGTATCGGTTTGAGCAAAAATGGTTCCGTTAGTTGTCGTTAACGTATCCGCGGGATTTAGCCAGGCTTCAATTGTAAAAGAGGTATAGCTAGATAAATAAGTAGATGTCCCAGCGCTCTGAAAACCCTGCTTCGAAGTTGCAGAGCCAGTCAAATATGCGTAATTGTCTGTAACAGAAGTATTAACCGCCGAATTATCCGCAATAGCCATGTCTATAGGAGCAACTACGACTGTTAGGGCCGCAAGAAGTAGTCCGGATATGACCTTTCGCACCACGCAAGTCTAAGCCTCAAAGACGTTCGGCAAATTTGGACATTTGAGAGATGCCAGGTTCAAAAAGTGAATTCTTCTCGTATGGAATAATCTTGATGTGACTATAGAAATCGAGGATTCCTCCCCTTGGGATGAGGCCTACCACGATGATCCGGTCGATCCACAACCCAGAGCCTCCCGACTTCGCCGAAGCCAATCAATTCTTTCTTCGTTTCTCATTCTCATTGCATCCTCATCACTCACTGCACTGCCTGCTAAAGCTGCTGTAACCGGAACTGGACTCTCTATTTATTACATGAATTCTGGTTCATGGTCTACACCTCCAGCCGCATTTACGACTGGAACGTGTGCAACTGGAACTGGCGAAATCAATTTCAATTGGGGTGGAAGCGGACCAAGTGGATGTAACTCCGATAACTTCACCGCGTATGCCAACGGCTACATCCTTGCGCCATTCTCTGGATCTATAGATTTTTGCGAACAGACCGACGATCAGTTCTATATGAATCTCAACGGGGCGCTTGCCATTAATGACACATCCGCAAAAGCCGCCGCGACCGGAAACTCATGTAACGGGACTTCGAGTTTTACTATGGTTGCAGGCAGTTCTTATCCCATTGACGTCTGGATGCATGAAATGAGTGGAGGTGCGGAGTGGCGGCTACTTTGGAAATATAACGGTGCTGCAAACTACTCCATCGTGCCGCTTGCTAATCTCAATCCAACCGCCTTCGTGGTTCCAGATGTCACTCTCTCGTTCTCCGCTCCAACATCAGCAACCTATCGCCAATCCGTCAATCTGACGGCTACTTCAGATGCACCGGGAAAAATCACTTTCTTTGCAGCAGGCAGAGTTATTCCCGGATGTAAGTCACTGGTTGCCGTGCAATCTGGTGCGAGCTACAGCAGTACATGTAAGTACAAAGCTAGTCTTCATGGTCAGATTTCCCTTCACTTTTCAATCGCTCCTACAAACGGTGCAAACCCAGGCAGGAGCAACACAACCACGTTGCTCTCCTCTGTTCGGGGAAGTAAGCGTTAGGATTTGCGGGTGATTATCATGGAGAATTTTGACGAATACGAAGATAGTGATTTCGAATTCAATCAAGAGGATCGAGTGCCTTCGAAAAATCTCTTCGCCCGTATTTCAGGACTGGGTTTTCTTGCATTAATTCTCGTACTTGGAACCACTTTTGCTGCAAATATAAATATAAATTCCGGTGCAAATGTGGAGTTCGGTCAAGGAATTTCAGCAACGGCGGCCTGCACCAATAGTTCTACTATCACGATCAAGCCCGCGTCCTCCTTTGTAAATGCCTCAGGTGCTGGTTCTATGAAATTTGCTTCACTCGTTGTTTCAGGAGTACCTACCACATGCCAAGGAGCAGTCTTTCACTTCTCCGCATTCAACGATACGGGAACTGCGGCGCTTGCACTCTTTAATACTACAAACACTGATGCTGCAGTTTTCATGAAGAGTGATAATACATTTGTTGCGATACCCGGCACCGCTGGAATCTCAGTCTCTACTCTTACTTCCTCTTCCTTTAGTATTACCTTTACAACTCCTGTTTCGGATTCCAAATCAGTTTATAAGATTTCTGTGGAATCAACCAAGGGTAATTGTGAGCAAGGAATTAGCTGCAGTATCGGCGCTAAAGGTCCTGGCGGTGGGGTTGTATTTCTTACTCCTGCATCATCTGGTAATACAACCGGCAAGTACTACGAAATCGCTCCAGCAGATGCTGTTGGCACATATGCGCTGTGCGGTATTCAGATTGTGAATGGTCTAGGGCTAAATAATGCGATTGGTTATGGTGAAACAAATACGATTTCACTTAACTCAAATAGCAATTGCAATAGCTCAAGCAACGCCGCATATGTGGCTACTCACTACACAAATAATGGATACTCTGATTGGTTCCTTCCGAGCTATCTTGAGCTCGTTGCAGCCAAAAGTAATGTGCTTTCCAACCTCACTAATGTGTCAGCTTCATATCTATCTTCATCTGAGAACTCAGGTAACTCCGTATGGTGGGTGGACTTTGATGCGAGCGTCAGTTGCGGTGGAGGAAATTGGCCAGGCTGTACCACCTACAAGAACGATGCTTCGGTTCCATTGCGCGCTGTGCGCACATTCAGCGGCTTGAACTAACCAATCATTGCTTACGCAGGGCTCGCAGCTCTTTCTTCAATCGCTCAATCTCCGCCTTTGCCTCGGGATCTTTCTTGGAGGGAAAGGTCCAGCGCAGTAACAGGATGATGACTGGAAAAACCAAGAAACCGGCGAATGCCTGTAAGAAGAGCTCGTTATTGATTCCACCCAACATTATGGAGTGCTCGATTCGTACTGTGCGACATCAACTGACGCATTAATTTTCATCGGTGGGCACTTCTTTCCTGGTGATGTGAGGGCTTCAAAATGCCACCATTCATTTGCATAAGCACGACAGAGACCGAATTTATAGCCATTAATTTCCAGCCACTTTGTAGAGGGACGATCAAAGTTGTAGTTCACATCAATCGCAGTCCCTTGAGGGTGGTGTGAAATATCGGGTGGCAATACCCACTTAATAGCCTCTTGTTCACTACCAAGTTTCTTCACTTCATCTGCAAAGAGTCGGGCTTGCACTGTCTTGCTTCTTAAACCAGAGGTCAATTGCAATGAAATTCCCTCTGAGTTCGCAATTGCTTTAGCGGCTGCAAAGCGTATTGCCAGAATTGAATCTAGAGTTGCTGCTTCTTCAGGATGCGACGGAACAGGATCTGCGCCTAACGATTGAGTGCCCTCGGGACAGCCCATCGCTACTGTCGAACTTTCAAGAGCGGGAACAGCGGGATCAAAACAGAAGAGGGTTCTAATTTCTGATAGCACAGTAGAAACTGAACTGGACGTGGAAGAAAATTTGGAACTGTCTGAGTTCAAGACAAAAATCTGAACACTTGCGCCAATTAGGACAATCGCGCTCAGGACAATTTCTACCCACCACCGTTTCATGGATAGAAGAATAACTAAGAAATCAGTGTGCTCCTATTTCTTTGCGGCCCCACTTTATGCGCTCCCAAACACGTTCATGTACATAATAAAGAAATATCTTTGTGAACAACTCTGCTGCGGAGATTGAGAAGGCGAACTTCAATTTCCCAGTGATCAGCAAAGTGAGGAGAAATGTGTCAACTGTGCCAGTTATGCGCCAAGTGATTGCTTTGACTAAAGAACGTGAATGCTTAATTTCTGACATAAATACACCTTAATTCCTAGTAAGTAGGTATAGATTATAGGAATTCAAGCAGATGTCCAACGACACTCCGAGGGCTGCACGCAGAACTCATGATGAACAGAGCAGAATGAGCGTGTGAACATCTCCGCTGCCACTGATTATGGGATGCAAGCTCTGCTCCATCTCGCTGCGGCTTACGAATCTGACGAGGATCTTCTGAGCACTACCGAAGAAATTTCGAGCAAAGAGGGAATCCCCAATAAGTATCTTGAATCAATTCTTCGCAGTTTGCGTCAGGGCGGAATAATTGAAAGTCATCGTGGCGCTTCCGGTGGCTACAAGCTTGCACGGCCGCCAAAAGAGATTTCAGTAGCCGATGTAATGCGTGTGCTCGATGGTCCACTTGCTGCAGTTCGAGGAGAACGTCCCGAAGATATTAAATACAAAGGTAGTGCTCGTTCACTCCCCGATGTTTGGATTGCTACTCGGGTTGCCCTTCGGGAAGTATTAGAAGAAGTTTCATTAGCCCACATTATTTCTGGCAACTTTCCGGCAAAGATTAATAAATTGAGTTCGCAGCCCGGTGCTTGGGAGAGGCGTTCTACTCGCTGATAAGTGAGAGAACTTTATTTACATTCACTTCTAGTTCTGCAGTGCCATCAAGCACCAACTCGGGATCAGTCGGTACTTCGTAATCCTGGCCAACGCCTGTGAAGTTTGGAATCTCACCACGACTTGCTTTGGCATACAAACCCTTGGGGTCGCGAGCTTGGCAGATATCGACCGGAGTGTTAACAAAGACTTCGTGGAATTTTGTCTCAGTAAATAGAGCTTTTGCTTCTCGTCTATCTGCCTCAAATGGGCTCACTAGCGCCACAATAACTATGAGACCAGCATCGCTAAGAATTTTGGATACTTCAGCTACGCGGCGCACATTCTCTGCCCGATCGCCCGGCGTGAATCCTAAATCTTTATTGAGACCGAGGCGCAAATTATCACCATCAAGAACATAAGCATGCTTACCTTGAATGAATAACTTCTTCTCCAATGCATTGGCAATCGTGGACTTTCCGGAGCCAGAGAGGCCAGTCAACCAAATAACTTGTGCGCTCTGAGCCTTAGCAAGTGCGCGCTCTGTCTGTGTAATCTCATAATCCTGGTGATGGATATTGCTGCCGCGACGAAGTGAATGATCAAACATTCCAGCGCCAACAGTGCGCATTGTTAGACGGTCAACCAGAATGAAATTGCCAAAGAGTCGTGAATCCTTGTATGGCAATAAAGCCAGAGCGGAATCGGTTGCTATTTCTACTGAACCGATTTCATTCATCTTGAGCGAATTAGCCGCTTCTTCGACGCCGGAATTAATCTCAAACTTGTGGCGAATCTTTGTTACTACGGCTGGCGATTGCGAAGAGCCGGCAATGAGTAAATAGGAGCGACTGTGAATGAGTTCGTCTTCACTGAGCCATACGATGTTTGCAGTGAATCGATCGGTGGCATCAACACTCTGTCCCGCTTTTAGAACGATATCGCCGCGAGTGGCATCAACTTCAGGCTCGAGAACGAGAGTTGCGGCGAGGGAATTGATAGCTCGCTTAACCTCTGTGTTGCCACTGAGGATCTGCGAAATCTTTGCTTTCTGCCCAGATGGAAAAATTTCAACAGCGTCTCCTACTTCAAAATCGCCATTCACTACCGTTCCAGCAAGGCCACGAAAATCAGTTGCGCGAGAGACGATTTGGATTCGCAGACGGGCGGCATCGTTGATGACCTCAGTGCGTTTCCATCCTTGGATTGCTTCTAGCAAGGTAGGACCGGAATACCACGGCATCATTTCGGTGCGGTGAACAACGTTATCTCCAGCGAGTGCGCTCATAGGAATAGGTTGCGTATCAGTGACACCTAAACGCTGTGCTGCCTTCTGAACCTCGGCGAGAATTTGGTCATAAATTTTCTGGCTGTAATCAACTGCATCCAATTTATTGATTGCAATAACTATGCGCGAGACGCCCATCAATGAACAGATGGTGAGATGGCGTAACGTCTGGGTGCGCACTCCCTTGGTGGCGTCGACCAGAATGAGAGCAATATCAGCGCGGGATGCAGCAACTGCCATATTGCGCGTGTATTGCTCGTGCCCTGGTGCATCCGAAATAATCAGGCGCTTTCCATCCAGCAATGTCATAGAACGATAAGCAACATCAATAGTGATTCCTTGCTCGCGCTCTGCCTCTAATCCATCAGTGAGCAGACTGAAATCAATTTCACCGGCAGGAATAGTCGAACCTGATCTGCGCATGGTGCGAGTGCTATCAATCGTGTCGTGAGGAACGCTATCGGTTTCGACTAAGAGACGACCGATGAGTGTGCTCTTTCCATCATCAACCGAACCACAGGTGAGAAGTCGAACGATTGCTTTCTCCATTAGAAGTAGCCCTCGGATTTCTTCTTCTCCATCGAATCTTCACCAGCGCCATCAATTAGACGGGTTGCTCGTTCGCTGAGCTTTACTTGCAGAACCTCTTCAACAACTTCTTCGATGGTTGTCGCGGTGGATTCAACGGCAGCAGTCAGTGGATAACAACCCAGAGTTCTAAAGCGAATTCGAGCTATCTCTGGCTGCTCGCCATTTTGCAGAGGGAATCGATCATCATCGACCATAATCAATTGATTGCCCCGATGAACAACTGGACGATCTTTAGCAAAATAAAGTGGATTTACATCGATGCGCTCCTGCAGGATGTAGTTCCAGATATCGGCTTCCGTCCAATCTGAAATAGGAAATACTCGCATGGTCTGGCCAGCTGAAAGTTTGGTGTTGTAGGTCTGCCACAGTTCTGGGCGTTGATTTCGCGGGTCCCACTTATAACCTGGCTCTCGAACACTAAAGATTCGCTCTTTCGCGCGAGATTTCTCTTCATCGCGCCTAGAACCACCGATCGCGGCATCAAACTCATATTTATCTAAGGCTTCGCGAAGTGCCACCGTCTTCATGACCCGGGTGTATTCCGATACGCCTGTAGTAAAAGGATTTACTCCGGCATCAACACCTGCTTGATTAGTGTGTACAAGCAACTTGGCACCACATTCGGCCACAACTCGATCGCGAAAAGAGATCATCTCTTTAAATTTCCAGGTCGTATCTATGTGCAACAGTGGAAATGGGATAGGAGACGGATAAAAAGCTTTCTTCGCCAAGTGCAGTAGTACGGAGGAATCCTTGCCGATCGAATACATCATTACTGGGTTGCGAAAAGTGGCGGCCGTTTCACGCAAGATTTCGATGGATTCGCTCTCTAGTTCCTGAAGAATGCGCGGAACCATCAAATCTCTGCTCATACCTCTATCTTACGGAAATCGAAATCAGATATCTCCTTCTGGATTCCCTCTTTTGCTAATTTCTCAAAAAATGCCTGTTGGCTAAGGTCTTGCGTGTCCTGTTTCAAAGTTCTTGGCTTTATATTGAGAGCCTCCACTCGTACCGGATCTCCCGTAATGAATTCGAGTACTTTCTTAGTGGTCTCGGGTTCAAAGAGATGCTCGTATTCAATATCAATTATTTTGCATTCACTAGCTACCGCGGTTTTTTTCATCAGGGTGTAGAAATTCACATAATCTTCCATGTATTTATTAATGAGTTTAACTGGAATTTCCACTTCAACACCTTCTGTTGCAACGCCATGCCAGGTACCGGTCGCCATCGCTTTTCTATGCGAAACCAGGCGGTCTAGGTGATTGCGCCGCAGAAACATAATATCTGGCCGATATTTCTCAATCAGATCTGTCAACGCTTTATCGGAGAGGTGAAAGGGAAAGATCTTAAAGACGTGATCCCCGGGGATCTCCATAATTGCGCTCATTGTCTTATCTGGACTCAACCGAGACGCTTCATAACAATAATATTTCCACTTCCTCTTCTGTCTAAAGTGACCAATAAAGAAGCGAAGCGAGAATAGTGGGTAGGTCTTACTCAGAGGAGAAACTGCTTGACTCCAATGATTGAAGGCGAAGAATTCTCCGTGGTAATTCATCTTTGCCTCGGGTTGTTGGAGCAAGGAACCAAGCGCAGTTGTTCCAGATCGCGGAAAAGAGATAACGAAAACGAGTCGAGATTGAACCGGGCGACCAGGTTTGCCTAACGCTTGTCGAAGATTCTTCTTGCACCGATGGCCTATTGCCCGTGGTAAAAATCTAAGATTATAAATAATGGTGCGATACAGCTTGAGATACTTTTCTTGCATTCGACTACTTTGGCTCGATAACTGCCGTTATTTTTTCATGAGGTAATTTAGTCAATTTATGGTTAGGCATTGCCTTTACAAATGCATCGGCTAACGCGCTTTCAGAGTCACGGATTGCATCATCCAATACAACGACACTGCGAGGCGAGAGTTTTGCGGCAAATTCAGCTAACGCCGGAAAGCGTGCTGCTGGGTCAGAGACTGCAGGAGGTCCATCAATCAGAAGCAAATCCACTCTTCTGATGCTCTTAATTTTGGCTAAGTCATACCACTCGCTGCCACCAGGATATTTCTTGAGTGGCGCGACCCGAATTTCAACATTGCGGACGCCATGATCTTTGAGTAGCTCACGTGTGTAGCCGGCATATTCTTCGGAATGATCGATGCTTATGACTTTTCCACCGCGACCTACGCTCTTGGCAAGCACGAGGGTCGAAACACCAGAACCTAATTCGACAATTGTCTTTGGCTTATATTTCCGAACCAATGTGAGAAGACTTAATAATAAATCTGGAGAGCTGGCCCAACCGCGAGTAGCAGGAATTGGTGCTTTGAGGTCCAGCAGTTTTACCAGCTGGATAAATGCCTCACTCTGGCGATAGTGCTGATTGGCTTCTTTTGCCATTGATAATTGCTTAACTCGTAATTCATTCTGCGTAGTCAAAATCTTGGTGATCTTGGGATGAATCGCCCTGATAGTTCTGATTGCATAAATCAACCCAATAAGTAGCAACGCAGCTTGAACGAGAGTAGCGATTTTATTCATGCCGCTAGCCTAACTTGAGGTCCGACTTTGGTCGGGAAATCTTCTCGTTTTTGCTTAATTATTTAGCTGGGCTAGGAATTTTCTATCAAATCGTGCGGTAGCTAACATGTGAGGCACGGTGAGCGCCCAGACTATGACGAGAAGTATCCAGAGGTAGGTCTTGGACAAATCCTGGTTCCATTTCAGTGCGAAAACTAGCGCCAGTGCACATGCACCTATAAGTGCTGGAATTCCAGGAATTATCGCTGCAACATAAGCACGCAAACTCTTCCCAGATTGCGCCCATTTATTGGATGTGGGCAACAGCGATGTCAGCCGAGCTGTGTGCCGGGCCGCATGCCAACAGCCGAAATAAACTGCAAAGGCGACAAGTGGTGGGGCGATTAAGGCAAGCAATAAAAGGCTTGCAAGATCTAAGGCATCTCGCCATTGCCGCGCGAGGGTTAAATAAATTAGCGCTAAACCCACCAGAATCAGAAGTAGGTTGCGAATAGTCGTGCCCGATGATCCCGCCCAATTAATTATTTCTGGCTGTATCTCTTTGAGTGCGGTCGAGGTCTGTTCTGATGTCAAGGGAAGTAAAACCGGAACCGCGCCAGAGGTAAGCGCGTATAAGAAATGGTGGCTGGGAGAACGTGCCTTCTTTCCAAGATTTTGGCGAAGTTCAGCGAGAAAAGAGGCGTCGCCAAATCCAAAATGAAGAAAACTCATGAGAACTACTAATTGAAATCCAAATACATTCCATTGAAAAATTACAAAGCCCGATGCAACGGCAAGTGCCACATATCCAGATATAAAAAGCAATAACCTTTTCCACGAATGAGTGGGCAACGAAATTAAATGATCGATTGCGCCATGCGGGATACCAAGGGCGAGAGCAATAATTGCGAGAGCAACCTGCCAGCCCAGATGATTCTCAATATTGAGTTGATGGGCGATCAGAGCAAGGAGGGTTGCGCCTAGTGCTATCCCGGTGGAAACATTTCTTACGACGAGAAATATTCTGGCTGACCCTTCATTCATATCGCTAGTATAGGAAGTAGCATTAAGGCAGAGAGATAAACCGCTGGTTTCTTCACCAAGAAGTCCGCTATGTTTTCGGAGAGGGGATGCCGTGCAGAAATTTAGTTATATGGCAATGCTTCTCTTCACGGTTGTGGGCTCATTCTGGCTCGAACTAGTACTCCGGACCCGGGTCATCAAGCGGTTTAAACGAGCAGCTCTCGCAATTCTTCCAATTGCTCCGCTCTATTTAATCTGGGATGCCTATGCCATCGCTCAAGGACATTGGTCTTTTGATGCCCAACAGATTCTCGGAATATTTGGACCGTTCAAAATTCCGCTCGAAGAATTTCTCTTCTTTCTTATCGTTCCTCTCGCCGCCATTCTTACACTTGAGGGTGTTCGTGCTGTTAAGAAGCACTGGCCAGTTGGTGATGAAGAGTGATTTATACAGATATTGCCATCGGTTCAGTTATAGCCGCCGTACTCTTTGATCTCTTTGGAATTAGAACTTCGCTTCTTACTAAATCTGTATTTTGGACTTCATACGCAATCATTCTGCCGTTCCAGTTAATTACTAATTGGTGGCTGACCTCGCGCAATATCGTGATGTACAACCCTGAGGCAATTATCGGACGGCGATTAGCCGGTGCGCCAATCGAAGATTTGCTCTTTGGATTTTCACTCATCCTTGCCATACAAGGTATGTGGGTCTACTGGGGCCGCAAGGGCATTGCGCGCAAGAAATAATTCGAGGTTAATCACTAATTAGCCATTGATTGCCGCATAAGCGACAAGAAGTAAGCCAATAACTAGAGCTGCATACTTAGTTGTTTTCTCTGCCATAAACCCATTGAGTGGCTTAATCCAGGTTGCGAGAAGAACTAGCGCACCAGGAACAATAATAATCAAGCTATGTTGGAGCACATTTTCATGTCCGGTTTGGTAACGCAGGTTTATGAGCCCTAGGGCAATAAGTAGATATCCGCCCCATCGATAATTCATCATGCGTCAATGATATATGTGTGCGGAGATAAATATGGGGAGCACCTCTCGGCGCTCCCCATATTTAGAATTACTAGATCAGATTAGTGATCTTCCTTCATGCCTTCTGCTGCAGACTTCAACTTAGCAATCTTGTAGATTGTTAGGCCGAATACGCACTTAGCAAGTACGTCTGCGATGGTGTAACCAATCTGGCGACCAACGAAGGAACTCGCTGCATTTTCTGCAGTTGTCTCTTGGATGATTGGAAGAAGGTAAGAGATTGGGTAAACGCCCCAGGTAGCAATAAGTAGCAAACGTAGGCGACCTACTGTTGCTGCCACGCCTTCTGGTTGACGCTCAAGTGACTTACCAAGCTCTACGAACAATACGTAAAGGATGTAAAGGAATGGGAGTGTAGAAAGAACGCCCCATAGAATCTTGGTGCCGTTATCAGTTGCGATTTCACCTGGGTAACCAAGTGCAATCATTGCTGCTGATGCAGGAACTAGACGTGAGATAAGTGAAGAAGCTGCTGCCTTTGCTAGAGCAAGTACTGCAATTACTTCAACGAGCAATAGTGGAACAGTAAGAATCCAGTCAACATAACGGTATGCCTCGTTGAATGCGCCTTGCGAAGTTCCGATCATTACTCCGCCATCTTGTGATGACTCTGCAAATGAATTGAAAATGCGGTAGTAGTGATACGCAGCAATGAATGTAACCATTGATGAGAGCACTAGCGCATTGCGGTACTTAGGAAGTACTCGTGACTGTGAGACCAATGTATACACAGTGCAAGCGAGCATTGAGATGAGGCCGAAGGAGAAAACGTTGTACAACGTTCCCCATTGACCGCTTGTTAGATTTACCATTCATTGCCTCCGTGGGCTTTGTTTGTCCGCCCTCTTGTGAGGAGCGGCACCTGGTTGCGGCGAGGTTTACGTATGCCCTCGACGCTACTTGGTTAGGAATATTGTGCGCCTGAAATCCCAAAAAGTCAGCGATTTGCTTAAAACTCGCCGTGAATATTCTCTCCAAATTGTCGGATTTGCCCGAAATTCTTACGCATTTAGCCCCTTAAACTAACGCTATGGATCTTCAAAAAGTTCTTCTCTATTACGGCTTCACGCCGCTAGGAGACCCTGAAGCTATCCGCTTGTGGCAACTTGAACTCTGTCAAAATTTGGGGATCAAAGGGCGAATTATTGTCTCCCCTCACGGGATTAACGGCACTGTGGGCGGCGAGATGGAAGCCCTTAAAAAATATGTAAAGGCCACAAAGATGCATTCCGGCTTTCGAAAGATTGATTTTAAATGGTCACAAGGGACTGGAAATGAATTCCCTCGCCTCTCGGTAAAAGTGAAGGATGAACTCGTTGCCTTTGGGCATCCAAATGAGATCACCGTGGATGAGAACGGGGTTGTCGGTGGCGGAACGCACCTCAAGCCATACCAAGTCAATAAATTAGTGGAAGAGCGGGGCGATGAAGTCACCTTCTTCGACGGCCGCAACGCCTTTGAAGCGAAAATTGGAAAATTTGAAGGTGCCGTAGTTCCAGATGTCGAAACTTCGCATGATTTCGTGGCCGAGATTGAGAGCGGCAAATATGACCATCTCAAGGATAAGCCTGTGGTGACTTATTGCACCGGTGGAATCCGCTGCGAGATTTTATCTGCCGTCATGATCAACCGCGGATTCAAAGAGGTCTATCAAATCGATGGTGGCATTGTTCGTTACGGAAACAAATATGGCAAGGATGGACACTGGAAAGGCTCGCTCTATACCTTTGATGCTCGTATGGTGGTTGATTTTGCAGAAGATACTCCAGTAATCGGTGAGTGTGAAAAATGTGAAGCCCCTACAAAGCACTTCCGCAATTGTTCTACCGCAACCTGCCACGATTTGATTCTGCTCTGCGATACCTGCGCTGCATTACCTGCGAATTTGCGCTGTACTCACGAGAAGTCCGGAAAGCGAGACCGCGAGTTAATCGGCTAAAGCTTCTCTAGCTGCGCCTGCTTTGATTGAGTCGTAACCCAGAGGTTCCGAAAAAGCGTTAAGGCAACAACCACAGGTAGTACATACCAAGCATTTGCGCCTGAATGAAAGGCAAGATTTGTGCCTTCTAAGGCAATAACAATCATTAACGTACCTGTCAAATCGTCTCCAATAAGAAAGTCATACCAGAAATAGCCAAATGCTTTAAGTGATGAAATCCAACCTCGTTCTTGAAGGACTGCCACTGAATCGGCTTCATCAAAATCAGGTGCGGCCTTGGCGGGTATTGCTAATGTGGCTTTTCTTGAGCGCAGCCAAGTAATGAACCCATAGGAGAGCGCAACCAAGAAAGCAATAATTCCCAGAATGGAGAGATCGTCGCCCGGCCACTGTGCGCCTGCACCTTCAGCGCCCCAGAAAATTCCAAAGGCGGTCAGCATTATTCCGACGGTAAATTTCATAGAGTTTTCTGGAACCCGCGAAAGAGGCGTGCGAAGAAGTGCGCCGGCAATAATCACGATAGCCACCGCTGACAGCGCGGCAATACTTGCAAGACCGATGTCATTCTGAACGGAACCAAAGGTCAGAACAATAAATGCAACTTCTAAGCCTTCCAGCAGAACGCCTTTAAAGGAGAGTGTGAAGGCATACCAATCGGCTTCACCTAATCTGTTCTGACTTTGGACTGACTTCGCTGCTGCAACTTCTTCCTTAAATATTTGATCTTCATCATGAAGCTCTTTAAAACCAGAGCTGCGCAGAATTGCTTTTCGAATCCATTGCAGTCCAAAGACGAGAAGAAGTGTTCCGACAAATATTCGAAGGGAGTTAATAGGAAGGCTAGAGATTGCTGGCCCGAAGATGGCAATGATGGCACCTAATAGCCCAAGGGCTGAGGCAGTACCGAGAAGTGCGGACTTCCAATCGCGTGAGATCCCCGCCGCTAAGACGATGGTTGTTGCTTCTACCGCCTCTACTGCGCAGGCAAGAAAGACAGCAAGGAAGAGTGCGAAACCGGTCATTGAGTCAGTGTAATTACTAAATCAGCTCTCATGACATCTTCGCGAACGCCTATCGCATTTCTTTCATCGGAACCCATGGTCCAAGCAATCGCTTCAGCGTGCGACATTCCAAAGCTCATATGCCGCTTAATCAGACGCTCCTGACGAATTTCGTCATCAATGTGGACAAACCAGGAGTGAGAAAGTAGCGGTGCCACTCTCTCCCATCCCCCGTGATTGTGTAAAAGATAATTTCCTTCGGTAATAACGAGTGGCACGCTTCTAGGAATAGCAATTGCGGCTTCAACTGGCGCATCAAGAACCCGATCAAAATCAGGGGCATAAATAATCTCATCGCGCTGAAACTTAAGCTGCTCAAGTAGTCCAACAAATGCATCAACTTCAAAGGTATCTGGTGCACCTTTTCGATCGCGCCGATTTAGGTCATGGAGTTTGGAATTGACCATATGAAATCCATCCATTGGCGCAATCACAGCGAGCTCTGGACCAAGCGCGCTCACGATTGCTGAGGTGACCGTGGATTTCCCAGCGCCAGGTGCCCCAGTGACACCTAGGAGAGTTCGTATACCCTTTTCAGCAATCTCGCGTGCTAACTCAACGAGAAGTGGAAGGGTGAGTGGTTGTGGAGTGTTCATACATTTTTAATTCATACGTTGAGGCTAAGTGCAGCAAGCGCGCCATTAACAATGGAGCCAGCATCTAAATCATGAATCTTGTACAGATCTTGAATTGTTCCGGACTGTCCAAATGAATCTACCCCCATTGCTACCTGTGGCATTCCAAGAGCAGAACCTAACCAAGCGAGTGCGTGCGATGCACCATCGTGAACAGAGACGATCGGTGCGCGCTCTGTGAAAATTGGGCGCATTGAACCTGGGAAGGATGGCGTATGTGCGGTACGAATGCCTTGTTTCAATGTCCGTTGCCACGCGCCATAGAGTCTTCCTGGAGAAGTTATATCCACTACATGTGCAATGACGCCTTCGGAGGCTAACTCTTTAGCTGCTTCTAATACTTCAGGCATTACCGATCCAGTGCCGACTAAATGAACTACGGGAGCATTTGGGTCTTCCTTGTGTGCACCCTGCACTAAGCGACCATCGACTAACCGATATGCGCCTGCAAGTA
>WLRE01000018.1 GCA_009698045.1 Actinomycetota bacterium
CATCACTAGCGCCATCAGAACGTAAATTAATTACCAATTAATGTCGCCATCCTTCAAATCAATGATTTCTAGAGGAAATTTAATCCGCGAATGCCGACTTAAGTGAGCCTGCCATAATTCGTGCAATTAAGGGAACATCTGTGACAGTTGTCGCCAGCTTTTCCTCGATTAAGTGGGAAAATTGACCATGCGGCCTACTCGATTGATCTACATCGAAAACGATCCTGCTTTACGAAATATCTTGGGCGAAATGTTGGGTGGAAGCCCTGCTTTGGAATTACTTGGGAAATTTGGTCGCGCTGAAGAAGTACTTGATCGTGCGCTAGCCACAAAAGCGGATGTTGCACTTATCGATTTTGCTCTCGATCAAGATGGATTAAATGGGATCGAACTTGGAATTGCTCTCCGAAACTTAAACGAATACATATCTATTGTTATTTACTCACAATTTTCAGTTAGACCGATGGTTAACCGCGTTCCTAAGAATATGCGCAGCGGATGGTCATTCTTCGACAAGTCCGCAACTATGGGCATTGATGATTATGTAAGAATTTTGAAAGAAACTTCATCTGGCAAAGGCAACTGGGAAGAGATACTAATTGAGGACGAGCACACACAGGAGAACGAGTCATCTATCTTCTTTTCGCTCACTCCGCGCCAACGAACCATCATGACTCTTAGCTCACAAGGAAAGAGCCCTAAAGATATTGCGGCGCAATTAGAACTCTCCTATTCATATGTGCGAAAAGAACTTTCCCGTTCGTATGCAGTCTTAGTGCCAGACTCGGATGAAACCTCGGATTTAAAAACAGCTGCGGTTCTTAAATACATGGAACTAATGAGAATGTCATAATGCATCAACGTCTCAAGAAGTTTGTAAGGCTGATTGGCCCGTATCCTTATAACCCATACTTAATTTTCCTCTTTTTCTTCGCTCTATTTTTTTCCAGATTTGTTACCCTCATCGCTTATCTTCCCGCTGGCCACGAGCGTTGGCGAGCCGGTGGAATCATTATTCTAGTTTCAGCAATTCCAAGCGGTATTTACGCATTAGGGGCTTTGCTGCTCAATAGATATCGATTCTGGAGCTCAAATAGCACAGTGCTATATGTTCTCGAAGTCGCTACCTTTCAATACATAAACTTTCTTATACTCCCCCAAATTAATAACTTCCTCCAGAAACAAATCGGCCATTCCAACCAGACGCTAGTCACATTGAATGTCAATGTATTTGGAAGTTCGCTCGTGCTGGGATTAATTGCGATAGCCCTAATGCACCAAGCTGAGCGCAAGATCACTGATCGCCTGGCTAACGCCAACCAATTAGTCGATGAATTACGGCTTGATCGCCAGCAATTGGTCGAAGCAGACGAAAAGCTACGCGAACAAACCTCACGTTTCTTGCATGATCGCGTGCAATCAGATCTGATGGTTATTGGCATGAAGTTAAGGTCTATCGCGGGCAAATCATCGCCGGATGTCAATGAAGTAATTGAGGCAGCGATACATCGTCTTGAAAGTACAAGAGCCTCCGATCTCCGAAATCTAGTAGAAGTTCTTGCGCCAAATTTTGAAGTAGGCGGTCTCTCAGGCGCGCTTAGCGTCTTGGTGGAGCAATACCGAACAAGTATGGAAATTATTTTAGAAATCGATACCGTCTCTGAAACGTTACCGACGGATTCTTTACTCGGAATATTTCGAATTATTGAGCAGTCGCTCTTGAATTCTCTTGTTCATGGGCCGGCAAATCGTGTCGCAATAAGTGTTAAAACAGATGCCGCGGGCAAAACTGAACTAATCATTTCTGACGATGGGCCAGGAGTTACAAAAGACCAAATTGTTTCAGGTGTCGGTACGGCAATAATTAGTTCTTGGGTTGAAATTTTGGATGGAAGAAAAGCAATAAATACATCACCAGATCATGGCTACCTACTGATGGTTGAATTCCCTATTTTTTAGCTAGCGAAGCAATAAAGAGAGCGAGCAGCAAATAGAGAGCTGCCGAATTGAAAGTTTCGCCTGGTGGAGTTCCAACTGTAGTTAAGTGTTGAATTTGTCCAGAAACAAACCGCAGTACAGGATCCATGGCGAGGGATAATAAAATTAATGGAGTTAGACCTGGGTAACGGAAGAACAGAACAACTAGAAGAAGTGCGAGGAGGAGTTGTATCGCTCCCCATTGATGAAACATCGCAATGATGTTTTCACCTCCTTCTACCGAAGTATCAACGCCAGCAATACTGTGCGCGCCACCATCGGAAGCGAAGAGATGTATGCAGCTACGGACTACCACCAACACGATGAAAAGGGCTGTAACTAGGCGAATGCCCCGCAAACCTTCAAATTTCGCTGGATCTCTAGGAAATACTCTCTTAATATCAAGTTTCATTTTCACTCCTAAAACGAAGAACCTAGGTTGCCAAGTTGAATGTTATTGCCCCGAAGATTTACGGCGAGCCCTTTTGGGCTAAGCGAAACTGACTTGATTTTCAAACCCTTAGGGACGTTTAAGGTTCGCAAACTCTTATTTTTCACCTGAGATTGGATATCGGCCGGTAATGAAGAGGCAGGAATTTCATTACCAAAAATGGTTAGGCTTTGGAGTTCAAAATAGAGATTATTGCTTGAGTATTTAGGGATAAGCAGCGCTTGCCCTAGGCCACCCATGCCCGCAGGGACTTGCAGAGCATTGCCTACAATCCGAGCACCCTCAAAATCAGTGGAACTAATTATTGTCGATGCAGGAATAGTTGCGGTCACATCTAATGAGCCAATTAGAGTTGGTTTAGATTTGCTGATATTGGTGAGAGCAATTACAACTGTTGGTTTTACGTTGCTCTCTTTTAAGGCAAACTTTTCAATCTTGATATCCGCAGATCTAATTTTGTGTGAGGTTAAATTACTTGGTAAATCACTCAGCGGAACTGACGCGCTGATACCGGTGGATTTAGGTAATTCAGCTTGGACTTGTGAGGTAATTTTTGAAGTGATCAATTTATCTGCAGTAAGTGCGCCGCCTGCAAAAAGCGCCGCCGCCACCCCAATGACTATTGGAAGCACAAAATTCTTTTTCATTAAATTCCTCTTTCCCAGCTCGAGCGCTCAACCTAATTGAGTCGCAGGATTATGGGTGAGGAAGTAGCAATTTTCATAGAAAAGAGAACAAGTGTGAATCTGGCGGAGACGAAGAGATTTGAACTCTTGAAGGGTTTTACCCCTTACCTCGTTAGCAGTGAGGCGCACTCGACCGGGCTATGCGACGTCTCCAAGTGGTGAGTGGAGTTTACAAGGTTTCTGAGGCTTGAGGAAACAGCGAGATTACTTGGGTACCCACGCTGAAAGGTCAGCATCGCACTTACAGCGCTGATCTTCAGGAAAGCCTTCTAGTGCTTCTTCAATATGCTGACCGCACCCTGACCAAGTGGCCTTGCCACACTTATCGCATCGAACTGCACTGCACATTTTTTCTCCTTACTTCTTTCCGAATAGGCGGGAAAATAGACCAGGTTCTTTTGGATCGTTCTGGTGACCCTGACAGCGATTAGCTTTTGAAATCCCGGCGAGAGCCTGCTCGATATGTTGCCCACATCCAGCCCACGTAGGTTTTCCGCACTTACGACATTTTACTTGTCTGCACATTTCTTTATTCCTTTACCTTAGTTGAGTTAAATGCAGGTGAGTTCTTCCAGGTGCGATACCCGCCATCAAGATTGACGGCTTCGTATCCCAATTTGCGTAACAGTGTTGTGGCAACGTGCCCACGCTGGCCAACTTGGCAAGTCACAATCACTTTTCCGGTAGGTACATCTGCGATTTTTTCGCGCATTTCATCCACCGATATATTGATAGCACCAGGGATGGTTCCATTGGCGAACTCACCTGCGCTTCGCACGTCAACAATTGACCAACCATCTTTGTGCATTTGCTCAACAGCGCTCCATTGAACGCTTTGAGTTAAACCTGAAATCAAGTTCTCGGCTACGTAACCCAACATATTAACCGGATCCTTTGCTGATCCATATGGTGGTGCATAAGCTAATTCAAGATCTGCTAATTCCGGAGCAGTGATTCCGCCACGCATTGCTGTGGCGATTACGTCGATGCGCTTATCAACACCGTCAGTACCAACACCTTGTGCTCCGAAAATCTTTCCGGAATTGGGATCAACAAGAAGCTTCAAAGACATTTGCTTTGAATCTGGGTAGTAACCAGCATGGGAATTTGGGTGCGTATGAATCGCTAAATACTTAATGTCCGCAGCCTTGAGGCGTTTCTCGTTCCAACCAGTAGTTGCAACAGCCAAATCAAAGACTTTAACGATTGCAGTTGTTTGAGCCGGAACAACACGGACTGGCAATCCGCAGATGTGATCTGCAACAGTGCGGCCGTGACGGTTAGCTAGGTTTGCTAGCGGAACTAAGGTAGAAGCGCCATCAAGGGCATCCTTCTTTTCTGCTGCGTCACCAATTGCATAAATATCTAGATCGCTCGTCTGATTGAAATCATTTACCGCGACAGCGCCTCGAGAAGTGATATCTAATCCGGCCGCTTTCGCTAGACCGATTTCAGGTTTCACCCCGATTGAAAGAATGATGAGATCGGCAGGAAGTACTGAGCCATCTGAAAGTGTCACGGAGCTCTCGGAAATACTGGCTACTCCGCTACCGAGTCTCAAATCGATACCGTGCTTAGTAATTTCCTCTGCAACAAAAGTAGCCATCTCTGGATCTAGTGGAGCAAGGACCTGTGGGGCTGCTTCGATAACAACGGTAGGAATTTTCTTGTGGACCAGATTTTCTGCGATTTCTACACCGATAAAACCACCGCCGATGACGACCGCGTTCTTAGGCTTTGTCGCAACAGCGCCAGCAATACGTTCCACATCTTCAATATTGCGAAGGGTGAGCGCACGCTCGACACCAGGAATCGGTGGAACGACAGGATTTGCTCCGGGGCTCAATATCAGTTTGTCGTATGACATTTCTGAGGTTTCACTAGAGTGAAGATTCTTGAGCGTCAGCGTATGAGCTGCCGCGTTGATAGCAAGAACTTCAGTCGATACGCGTACATCTAAGCGGAAACGCTTGTGCAGAGATTCAGGGGTTTGCAGAAGGAGATCGGATTCATTCTCAATAACTCCACCAACATAGTAAGGAAGCCCGCAGTTAGCGTATGAAACGTGACCGCTCTTTTCAAAGACGATAATTTCGGCTTCGGGATCAAGGCGACGAAGTCGGGTAGCAGCGGACATTCCGCCAGCTACTCCACCAATGATTACTACTCTCATGACGTTATTACCGGATGGCCGGTCGCCATCCAATCAGAGATTCCACCCTCTAGATTTACTAGCGATTCAAAGCCATCCTTCTTCATCGCATCTACGGCTATAAGAGAGCGGCGACCACTGTGGCAGTAGACAGCGTAGGTTTTCGTCTTATCTAACTTTGCTACGTCACTCTCGAAATTCGCGGCCTCTACATCGATATGAAGGGCGCTTGCTAGGTGGCCTGCGACGAACTCGTCGGTGCGGCGGACATCAAGGACAACGACTGAAGGTTCTGAAATCTTCTTGGAAAATTCTGCTGAGTTCATATTGGTCACGGTTCCTCCTGAGGATCCACATGCGCTGAGTCCGAAGACGCTGATAAGTAGTACTGCAATTAGTTTCTTCATTATTAGGCCAAACTCAAGAAGAGTTTTTGAAGTTTCTCTGTGACGGCTTGTGAATTCTTCTTATCCTCAACAATGCATTCTTTGAGGCTCGCGGCAATGAGTGTGAAAGCGGCGGTATGAACAGCCTTGCTGACGGCCGACATCTGAATCACAATCTCGTCGCAATTTCGGCCCTCTTCAAGCATTCTCGATATTGCTCCGAGCTGACCTTGTGCGCGATTTACACGCTTAATAATGGCATCGACCTGCTCGTGATCTGACAGAACATGGCTTGGTTCATTCTTAGTGGGCATATTCGAACTATACCCCTAGGGGTATACAAGCGCAACTGCTATTCGGGGAGTTTTCCCAGCCCAGCATGAGTGTTGAGGATTCGCACATGACTTGGGTTGAGTTCATCCAAGGTTTCTACGCCAATTAACTTCATCGAACGAATCATCTGACCACGCATGATTTCGAGTGCGCGCTCTACGCCATCTTGTCCGCCTGCCATAAGTCCGTACAAATAGGCACGACCCACGTAGGTGTATTGAGCACCGAGTGCGATTGCGGCAAGAACATCTGCGCCGTGCATGATGCCGGTATCGATATGGACTTCGAGATCACTCTTGAGCTCTTTGCGAACTTCTTGGACTAAGTGCAATGGAACCGGTGCGCGGTCGAGTTGGCGACCACCGTGGTTAGAGAGAAGCACCGCATCGACACCGAGGTCGGCTGCCTTCTTTGCATCGTCAACGTTCTGGACTCCCTTAATAGTGAGAGTACCCTTCCACTGCTCGCGAATCCATTTTAGATCTTCAAAAGTCATTGTTGGATCGAACATATAGTCGAGAAGTTCTCCGACGGTGCCGTTCCAGTTAGACATTGATGCGAATTCAATTGCAGGCGTAGTCAAGAAGTTCCACACCCATTCCGGACGTGGAATTGCATTAAGAACAGTTTTGGCTGTCAGTGATGGTGGAACAGTTAAACCGTTGCGGTAATCGCGCAGACGATGGCCTGATGCAGGAACATCGACAGTCAACATTAAATTCTTAACACCAGCTTTTGCAGCAGCATCGACTAGACGCATTGAACCTTCTCGGTCTTTCCACATATATAACTGGAACCAGTTAGTGCCGCCGGGCGCTGCAGCTACAACATCTTCAATCTTTGTGGTGCCTAGAGTGGAGAGAGTAAATGGAATACCGAACTTCTCGGCTGCACGCGCTCCGGCAATTTCACCTTCAGAGTGCATCATGCGGGTAAAGCCGGTGGGCGCAATACCTACTGGCATGTTGAAAGTTTCGCCCAGAGTCTTGCGGGTGAGATCTGCCTTTGAAACATCACGGAGAATGTGTGGGCGAAATTCAATATCTAGAAATGCTTGGCGAGCACGGCTGAGGCTTACTTCAGATTCCGCTGCGCCATCGGTGTAATCGAATGGACCCTGTGGGGTGCGTCGCTTGGCGATTGTGCGCAAATCCCAGATAGTCAGAGCTGCTTCTAAACGCGCCTTCTTTCGATTGAGCTTAGGCAGAGAGAAGCGAAGTAGGGGCTTGAGATCACGCCATTTAGGAAATTGACGTCTGAAGTTCTTATTAGACATTGCCTTCGCTTTCTTCTTCATTATGAGATTCTTAAAGTTGCACGGTGGGAAGTAGTAGGAGCTGTTGAAGAGCGGACGATTAAACGAGGTTGGAACTCAATACGTTGGTGGACGTGGCGTTCAGGATTTTCGCACTCGGAAATGATTAATTCAGCAGCGGCATAACCTAGTTCGTAAGCGGGTTGTGAAATTGAGGTAAGAGGAACTGCTGCACTCTCTGCGAAATCAATATCGTCATAACCGATGACCGAAACTTCTTCAGGAAGAGATATTCCGTTTTCGCGAAGAGCGCGAATTGCGCCCAGCGCAATCATGTCGTTGCCGCAGATAATTCCGGTGAAATCTAACTCTTTATCAATCTTCTTTTTAACGGCTTCGTAGGCACTTTGTGCACTCATCGACTCGAGGCGGAGTTCTGTAATGATGGGGCGTTCATGTTCTGGTAGTTTGGAAATCGCTTCTGCAATTCCTGCACTGCGATCTGCTACCTGGGGAATATCTGCCTTGCCAGTAAGCAACAAAATATTTCGGTGCCCGAGTTCTTGCAGATGTGTCAGCGCAAGAGAACCTCCATATGAGTCGTTAACCGCAACGCTGCATGCTTGCAATCCCTGTGCCGGGCGGTCAACTAATGCAAGTCGAATTCCTTTTTCGGTGACGCTAGCGAGCGCCCGGTTGGAATCGCGTGCTGGCGTAATGAGAATGCCTTCCACATTTTGCGCACTGAGCACATCTAGATACTGGACTTCTTTCTCTGTGCTCGCATCGGTATTGCAGAGAATGACCACATATTTGGCAGCAAATGCTGCATCGTTCACACCTCGAGCAAGATCAGTAAAGAATGGGTTGGAAATATCAGGAACAACTAATCCAATGACGCGATTGCGTCCAGCGCGTAAGTTGCGAGCGGAGGCATTCGGGACAAAGCCCATCTCCTCAATAACTTTTTGAACTTTACGCAGAGTGCGTGGGGCAAGTACTTCTGGGCGGTTGATTGCATTGGAGACAGTGCCCAAAGAGACGCCAGCAGCTTTCGCTACATCTCTAATGCTGGCCACAAGGACTCCCTAAAATTGAACAGATTCAATTGAACACTTGAAACGATACAGGATTTAGAGCGAGGCTGGCTACCTGTTCAATTTGAACAGATCGACTTATTGCGCTTGATTGACGCCTTTTCCCGGAGTCAATAACCTTAGCTATCTGCTTAAAACGGTTCAAGGAGAATTCAATGGAGAGAGTCGCATTCCGCCTCAAAGTTCGCGCCGAGATGATGGATGAGTACGCACGCAGACATGCAGAAGTCTGGCCTGAAATGCTCGAAGCTCTTCGCTCAACTGGCTGGACCAACTACTCCATTTTTATGGACCGCACCGATGGCGCTCTCTTTGGATATTTCGAGACGCCAGATTTAGCAGCAGCCCTCGCAGGCATTGGAAAGACCGAGATCAACGAAAAATGGCAGAACGATATGGCGCCATTCTTTGAGAATCTTGATGGAGTTCATGCAGATAAGGGATTTACCAAGCTCGAGCACGTCTTCTTTCTTCAATAATCTTCAATAATTTTTCGCCTACTACTAAGAGGAGTCACCATGGGATCTAAAGCCGACGTCAAGAAAGTTCTCGATCGTTTACAGATCGAAACTCCATCATGGGCATACGGAAATTCTGGAACGCGCTTTAAAGTCTTTGGTCAACCGGGAGTTCCTCGTGATCCCTTTGAAAAAGTCGAAGACGCTGCGCAAGTACACAAGTACACCGGAGCTGCTCATAGCGTTGCGCTCCATATTCCATGGGACAAGGTCGAGGATTACGCGAAATTTGCCAAGCATGCAAAAGATCTTGGCGTAGTACTGGGCACCATCAACTCCAATACTTTCCAAGATGATGATTACAAGTTGGGTTCCGTCTGCCACCCAGATAAGAAGATACGCGAGAAGGCGGTCCGTCACCTTCTCGAATGTATCGAGATTATGAATATCACTGGCTCACAAGATTTGAAGTTGTGGTTTGCTGATGGCACTAACTATCCCGGCCAAGACAGCATTAGTGGTCGCCAAGATCGCCTCTCTGAATCACTTCACGAGACCTATAAGCATCTAACTGGCAAGCAGAGAATGCTGGTCGAATATAAATTCTTTGAGCCATCTTTCTACACCACCGATATTCCAGACTGGGGAACGTCATATGCGCACTGCTTGCAGCTGGGTGAGCGCGCGATGGTCTGTGTTGACACTGGTCACCACGCACCAGGAACAAATATCGAATTCATTGTCGCCTTCTTACTTCGTGCGAAGAAGTTAGGTGCGTTCGACTTTAACTCACGCTTCTATGCCGATGACGATTTAATTGTTGGTGCGGCTGATCCATTCCAGTTATTCCGCATTTTGCACGAGGTAAATATCAATGGTGGCTTTGATGTTGGTACGCCAGTCTCCTTCGTTCTCGACCAATGCCACAACATTGAAGCGAAGATTCCAGGGCAAATTCGCTCAATTCTCAACGTACAAGAGGCTGCAGCGAAAGCTCTTCTCGTCGATCAAGATGCACTTAAGGCCGCACAGGTTTCAGGTGATGTTCTAGAGGCTAATGGCGTGTTAATGGATGCTTACAACACCGATGTTCGTCCGCTTCTTGAAGAGTGGCGCACTGAAAAGGGAATTGATCCCAATCCAATGAAGGCATTTAAGGCCTCCGGATATCTTAAGAAAATCGCTGACGAACGCGTCGGCGGCAATCAAGCTGGGTGGGGTGCATAATTAAAAAGCTATCTGAGTTAACTCCTGCAGTTAACGAACTTATCGCTCGCTCCAATCGTTTAGGTGCTGACCCCAAGGTGACCAACTACGCTGGCGGAAATACTTCTGCCAAAGGAACAATTACCGACCCAATTTCCGGCAAGCCAACATCTCTTCTCTTTGTAAAGGGATCTGGTGGAGATCTTGGGACACTTAAAGAAGAGGGCATTGCTGTTCTTTATACCGAGAAAGTACACGAGCTAAAGAATGTGTACACCGGCGTAGATCGCGAAGATGAAATGGTTGCGCTCTTTGATTACTGCCTCTTTGGTAAAGGTGGAGCTGCTCCGAGCATTGATACTTCCATGCATGGTCTGGTCGACAAGTTGCATGTAGATCACTTGCATCCAGATTCAATTATTGCTTTCGCAACATCTGCGGGCGGTCCTGCTATTACCAAAAAGTGTTTTGGTGATGAAATTCTCTGGGTCGATTGGCGTCGCCCTGGATTCCAGCTTGGATTAGATATTGCAAAGATTGCAGCAGAAAATCCCAACGCTAAGGGTTGCATATTGGGTGGCCACGGTTTAACTACCTGGGCTGATACATCTGCCGAATGTGAGAAGCGTTCACTCGATGCCATCAAGAAGGCAGAAGATTTCATTAAAGCGAATGGGAAGGCAGAACCATTCGGCGCTCAAGTCGCCAAATACAAAGCACTCCCTGAAGCAGAGCGTCGTGCACGCGCAGCCAAACTCTCGCCTATTTTGCGCGGAGTAGCTTCACAAGATGCCCGGATGATTGGTCATTTCACTGACTCAGAAGTTGTACTGGATTTTGTTGCCAGTACATCACTGCAAAAGTTGGCAGCGCTGGGCACTTCCTGCCCAGATCACTTCTTACGCACAAAGGTCTCCCCTATGGTCGTGGATACCGAGCCGGGTGCAGACCTGGAAGAAGTAATCGCTCGCATTCGCGTTCTACATGAGGAATATCGCGCAAATTACTCCGCTTACTACAACCGTCATGCAACCAAAGAATCTCCTGCTATTCGAGGCGCAGATCCACTCATTATTTTGGTTCCTGGTATCGGAATGTTCTCATATGGCAAAGATAAGCAGACCGCTCGCGTAGCCGGTGAATTCTATGTCAACGCCATCAATGTGATGCGAGGTGCGGAAGCGCTCTCCACATATGCCCCAATCTCAGAGTTTGAAAAGTTCCGCATCGAGTACTGGGACTTAGAAGAAGCAAAGCTTCGTCGCATGCCTAAGCCAAAGGCTCTTCAGGGACATATTGCACTCGTTACAGGTGGCGCATCAGGAATCGGACGCGCGATTGTTCAACGCTATTTCGATGAAGGTGCTTGTGTTGCAATCGCCGACCGAGATTTAGATGGCGCCAAAAAACTCATCGCCGAAATGGGCAACTCTGAACGCTTGCTAGCGATCGGCGTAGATGTCACTCTGGAAGATCAAGTCTCTGCTGCTGTACATGCAACTACCCTTGCATTCGGTGGAATCGATATCTTGGTGAACAACGCTGGACTCTCGCTCTCTAAGTCGTTAGTTGAAACAACAGTGAACGACTGGGATCTTCAACATAATGTGATGGCTCGTGGTTCATTCTTATTCTCGCGCGAAGTCGCTAAGGCCATGATTGTGCAGAAGATGGCAGGAAACATTCTTTACATCGCATCCAAAAATGCTGTATTTGCTGGCCCTAACAATGTTGCCTATGGCGCGACAAAGGCTGATCAAGCACACCAAGTGCGTTTACTTGCTGCTGAACTTGGTGAGCACGGCATCCGCGTGAATGGAATCAATCCTGATGGCGTAGTACAAGGTTCTGGCATCTTTGCGAGTGGATGGGGCGCAAACCGCGCTGCCGTCTATGGCGTTGAGGAAGAGAAGCTTGGTGCATTTTATGCGCAACGAAGTATCTTAAAACTTGAAGTTCTTCCATCTCACATTGCTGCAGCAGCATTTGCCTTTGTTGCTGGAGATTTACCGCTAACTACTGGATTGCATATCCCGGTAGATAGTGGCGTAGCGAGTGCATTCCTGCGCTAACTATGGCCTCATACGCAGCGATTGATTTAGGTGCAACCAGCGGCCGAGTGGCCGTTGGAACTATTTCGGATGGAAAAATCTCCTTCGAAATTATTCACCGATTTACTAATGACCCAATAAATGATCCAGTTGATGGGCTGCTCTGGAACTGGTCCAAACTTCAAGAAGAAGTTCTTATCGGACTCAAGATGGCAGTTAAGAAGTATGTTCTTACCTCTGTTGCTGTTGATTCCTGGGGGGTCGATTATCAACTTCTCAATAAGGATGGCTCTCTCAACAAGCGAGTCTTTTCTTATCGCAATTTGCGCCTCGAAGGTGTCATGGAAAATACCGTCAAACTCGTGGGCAAAGAGCGAATCTACAAAAGTACTGGAATTCAATTTCTTACCTTTAACACGATTTACCAATTTATTGCCGGACTTTCGATTGATGAATTTGAAGGTGCCAGCCAATTCTTAATGCTGCCTGATGCACTCAACTATTTTCTCTGCGGGAGTATGACGCAAGAGGTGACGAATGCATCCACTACCCAACTGCTAGATCCTTCAACACGAGATTGGGATTGGGATCTCATCGCAGAACTTGATCTGCCTAAAGGAATATTCCCTGCACTTCACGAGGCCGGAACTACATTGAGCAAGATAAAGGGACATGGTCAGCTCGATGGAATTCCAGTTGTCGCCGTAGGTTCGCATGACACTGCATCTGCTGTTGCCGCAGTTCCAATGACTAATCCGGAAAAATCTATTTATATCTCTAGCGGAACTTGGTCATTGGTCGGATATGAAAAACCGCAAGCAAATACATCTAATCAAGCTTTTGAAATCGATTTAACAAATGAGCTTGGTGTGCAAGGCACGGTGCGTTCACTCCGAAATGTCGCTGGCATGTGGCTACTCTCTGAATGCCAACGAGATTGGGCAGCACAAGGACTAGATATCAAGGTGGAAGATCTTGTAGCCGCGGCACAGAAGGTTGCTACCAACTCCTTTCTGATTAATCCCAACGATCACCTCTTTTTAGCTGCGGGGAACATGGTTGGTCGAATTGCTGAATATTGCATCGCTAATAACGCTCCTGTTCCAACTACTCCGCCAGAGTATGCACGTTGTATTTTTGACAGCCTGGCTGCTGCTTATGATCAAGTCATCTCTGATTTTGAAGAGGTCGAAGGTCATGCATTTGATGTGATTTACGTCGTAGGTGGCGGAAGCGCAAATGACTTCCTCAACCAATTAACAGCCGATGTCACAAGAAAGAAAGTGATAACTGGCGCGGTTGAAGCGACGCTTTTAGGAAATATTGGCATGCAGGCAATTGCTGCCGGTGAAGTTTCAGGGCTACCGCACTTGCGCGAGATGATTTCTACATCCATCACTCAGAAAATTTTTCTTCCCTCATAAGCTAAAGGGGCGTAGACTTTTAACTATGCGTTCGCTTCTCTGTGTTCCGGCCAGTCAACCAAAGATGGTTGAAAAGTCACTAACTCTTGATTCTGATCAAATTATTCTTGATCTCGAAGATGCTGTAATTCCTGCCGATAAGGCTGCTGCGCGCGCTTACCTCAGAGAATTTTTGAGCACAGTAGAGACCAATAAACACCTCTCTCTGCGCCTTAATGAACTATCAAGCCCCTTTGCTAAAGCTGATATTGAACTTCTCGATGGAGTTAAACCACATATTTTAAGTTCAGTAATCCTTCCCAAAATTAACAGCCTTGATGATGTAAAGAGCTGGGCCAACAAACTTCCCAAAGGAATGAAGCTCGAAGTTCAAATTGAAAGTGCCATGGGCCTCATTAAGGCTCCAAAAATTGCCTCTCATCCTCAAGTTATTTCGCTCGCTTTCGGACCGGCGGATTTTATGGCTTCTGCAGGCATGCCCAGCGCTAGCCCCGGAACTCCATATCCAGAGGCAGCAACCGCCCTGCAATGGCCTTTAATGCAAGTGGTAATTGCGGCGCATGCACATGACAAAATCGCTTACGACGGTCCCTATTTTCAAATTGCCGATCATGTCGGGCTCTCGCGCTCAGCTCATACTGCGCGCGCTTTAGGTGTCGATGGGAAATGGGTAATTCATCCCGATCAGATTGCATTGGTTAACCAAGCCTTCACGCCAACTGCATCTGAGATTGCGCATGCGCAAGAGATAGTTGCAGCATTTAACGCATCATCAGGGGCAGCTAATTTTGACGGCCTTATGATTGATGAGGCGTCAAAGAAAGTTGCAGAACGGTTATTAGAGAGAGTTACTCAGATTCGCAGATAGCGATGGGATCGCCAGTTTTAATCTCGTCACCATTCTTAAAGAAAATCTCAACCAGCTTGCCCGCTACAGGTGATGGAACATCAACATTTGCCTTATCAGTCTCTACTTCCATGAGTGAATCCCCAACGGCAATGACATCTCCCGCAGCCTTATTCCAAGAAACGAGATAAACCTCATCAACGGTATCGCCGACGCGAGGCATCTTAATTGTCATCTTCATGGTTATCCGACTTTCTGCGATGTGAAAATGTTAGAGAACATATCTTTTACAGTTGGCTCAGGATCTTTAGTTGCTTGCGCAATAGCTGCTTCTATTGTTGCTTCGGCAGCGGCTTTCATCTGAGCGATCTTTGCCTCATCCAAAATTCCCTTTTTAGTCAGAGCTTGCTCTGTAAGAAGAATTGGGTCGCGCTTCTGCCACATCTCTAGTTCGCCTTCTGGGCGGTAAAGAGCTTGGTCTGCGCGCGAGTGACCGGCAAAGCGATATGTCTTTGCTTCAACAAGAGTTGGTCCATCACCGCGACGTGCGCGATCAATAGCTTCTTGCATTCCGGTTCGTACGGCATAAATATCCATGCCATCGAGCTTGATGCTTGGCATTGCGTAACTATCTGCGCGAATATGTAAATCTTCAATAGGTGTAGAAAGATTAATACGAGTGTATTCGCCATACACATTGTTATTGATGACAAATATAACCGGAAGTTTCCAGATTGCAGCTAAGTTCATGGACTCGTGGAAAGCGCCGATATTTGTTGCAGCATCGCCAAAGTAAGCAACCGCAACGTTCTTCTTCTTTTGAATCTGGAACGCTAGTGCGGCTCCTGCTGCCACTGGCATACCGCCGCCAATAATTGCTGATGTAGGAAGCACGCCAACAGAACTGTCACACATGTGCATAGATCCGCCAACGCCACCAGCGCAACCAGTGGACTTGCCCATGATTTCTGCCATTGCTGAATGAGGAGAAATTCCAAAAGCGAGTGCAATGCCATGGCTGCGATAAGTCGCTGCAATAACATCGTCAGGATTAAGCACGGTTGCGAGTCCTAAATTGAGTGCTTCTTCACCGACACAGAGATGGGTTGTACCGCGGATTTCACCGGCAGCGAAGAGCTCGTTAGTGCGCTTTTCGAATTGACGAATTTCAAGCATGCGCTCATAGCAAGCAAGATCGTTATCTTTTAAAACTTTACGACGTTCTAGCGAAGTGCTCATTTGCTTAGACCTTCCGTAATCCACCATGGTTGTGGGACTTCATTTGATGACACTGCCTTTGAGAGTGCGGCCGCAACGTTTGGCACAGTAGGCACATAACGAGCTTCGAGAGTGCCGTTGTAAGGAACTGGAACATCGGGAGCGGTGATTCTAAAAGGAGCGCTCTTGAGCGCTGAAAATGCAGCGCCAGTGACATAGGAGATGATTTCAGATCCCCAGCCACCAGACCACGGAGATTCTTCAACAACAACTAAGCGGCCAGTCTTTTTGACTGATGCGAGAACGGTTTCACGATCCCAAGGGACAAGGGTTGCAAGATCAATGAGTTCTGCAGATATTCCTGATTCCTTAATTGCATCACGTGCAACATTGACCATGTTACCGAGCGAGACAACTGTGATATCGGTTCCTGTTTGAAGAACGCGGGCTTTGCCGAGTTCCATCTTAAGTGAGGTATCAACTTCACCGCGCTCTGCATAGAGAATGCGTGGCTCAAGAAACATTACTGGGTTGTTATCTCGTATTGATGCACGAAGTAATGAGTAAGC